>JAHWJX010000060.1 GCA_019348195.1 Pseudomonadota bacterium
ACCGTTGAGGATCGCGATCCTCACTTGCGCTTCAGGCTCTCGAGCCAGCTGTTGAACTGCTCGAGGTCCCCGGCCGACTCCTCGCCGAGCCGCCGGGGCGGCGCCCCGCCCGGCGCGGGCGGGGCGCCGCCGCGGCTCGAGTCCGCCCTCGCCGAGGCGATCGCAGCGAGCCCCGAAGCCGTCCCGGCGCCGGCCCAGCCGGCGGAGATCCTGCCCGTCCGCGGAGAAGGGCCGCCTCTACCGGCGACGGGAGCCGTGCTGACCCGTATCGCGGTGGGCTCAGGCCTGGAGCAGACGCGGGACCTGCCGGTCATGGCGGCCGTGGCGGCCGCCCGGCCCGAGCTGTTCATCTTCATGGGCGACAATGTGCACGCCTCCGCCCCGGTCGGAACGACGCGAGCGAACGCCCCTCCCCTTGCCGGGCTCATCCAGGCCTATGTGGACCTGAACCTCAATGCGCATTTCGCCAGCTTCAACATGGCGATCCCGGCGCTGGCGGTCTGGAATGACCAGGACGACGGGTCCAGCCAGGGCCCGTCGGACCCGGCGGCAAAGGCCCGGGCGGAGCGGATCTTCGAGACCTACTGGGGGGCCGCCGCGGTGGGCGGCGACCACCCGGGCGTTTACGGATCGCGCATCTTCGGCCCGCCGGGACGGCGGGTGCAGATCCTGCTGCTGGACACGAGTTTCTTCCGCTCAGCTCCGAATGGGGCTGGGGGGGACGCCGCCTTGTTGGGCGCGGAGCAGTGGCGCTGGCTGGAAAACCAGCTCCAACAGCCCGCCGAGCTGCGTTTGCTGGTGTCCTCCGTCCCGGTGCTCGCGGACGAGCCCAGGGGCGCGGGCTGGCGGGCCGCTCCAGGCGAACGACGTCGATTGTACGAAACCATAGGCCGGAGCGGCGCCCGGGGGGTCGTTCTCCTGTCGGGCGGCGGCCCTGCGGCGGGGCTGCACCGGACGACGGGCGCTACGCCCTACCCGCTCCACGAGCTGACGGCTTCGTCGCTGAACCGACCAGCGACAGACGCCGCCGCGACGCCCGCCAACTTCGGCCTGGTCGAGATCGACTGGGCACGGCGGCGGATAAGCTTGAGCGTACGGGGGCTGAACGGAGCGGTGACGGGGAGCCGGGCGGTTCGGTTCGACGAACTCGGGATATGATCGGCATGGGGCCGCCGGAACGCGGGGCGAGCCACGCTCACCGCTCGACTGTGCGGGGGCGCAGCGCGGTCAGGAGCAGGGGAGCCAGAGGCAGCCAGACCAGGAGGGCGAAGGCGGCCAGGGGCTCGGGAAGAAAGTCGCCTACGCCCAGCGCCACGCCATGGCTCCAGGCGCCGACCTGGCCGATGACCAGCGCCGACGCGGCGGTCGCGACCAGCAGAGCGACGGGAGCGTCGGGAGCGCGCGCGGCGAACACGGCTGCGGCGCAGGCCAGGAGAGTGGGCCAGGCCACCGTGTGGGCCGTGGTGGGCGCCAGGATCTGCAGGGCGGCCGTCAGCAGCAGCCCCAGGAGGACAAAGCCAAGCCAGAGGCCCGAAACGGACCGTTCGCGGCGGCGCGCCAGCCGGGCGAAGATCAGCAGGGCGGGCAGGACACAGGCGGCGGCCAGGGCCAGTTCGTAAAGGCCGAAGTTCTCCAGCAGGGCGCGACGGCCTGCGAGAGAGCCGACCAGGAAGGTCAGGCGCAGGGCGACGGCGGTGAGCACCAGCAGCACCAGGCCGCCCACCAGACCCAGCGCGACCTCGCCCGCAGGCGGCGGTCGCCGCCAAGCCAGGGCCGCGAGCCCCAGAGCCGCCGCCAGCACCAGCCAGCCGACCCACGGCGGATAGGCCAGGAGGAAGAGGCCCAGCACGTCGGAATAAACGGCGTTGGGCGCAGGGGGGGGCAGCTGTGCGGAGTCGAGCAGCGACCGTGCGACCGGCAGAACCTGCTGGCCTATGTGCTGTACGCTGCCCCCGTCCAGGGCCTCGGCCGTGGAGCTCGGGTCGTGATACTGGGCCGGGCGGCCGATGAAGGCCCAGTTCAGGCCGGGGATCCCGGCCTGGCGCGCGACGGAGAAATCCGTGGCGTTGTTCATGATCCCGTACAGGTAGACGGCCAGGGAGCTGCTGGACGGACCCACCGCCTCGCGCCCGTACAAGCTCACCAGCCGGCCGTTGTTGGGGCCGGTTTCGAACATGAAGGCGCGCCCTCCCCCGCCCCGGGCCTCCATGTTGAGCACCAGGCCGATGCGGCGGGCCAGCGGATCGGGGGGAGTTTCGCCGCCGGCGCCCCTGCCCTGGCCGAAGAAGTCGGCGGCGCCCAGCAGGCCCAGTTCCTCGCCGTCGGTGATCAGCAGAACAAGGTCGCGACGGGGCTGGCCGGTCGCCTGGACCGCGCGGGCGATCTCCAGAGCGGCGGCCACGCCGGCGGCGTCGTCCGCAGCGCCGGGGGAGCCCGGCGCGCTGTCGTAATGCGCCATCACGGCCAAGGCCGGGAGCGTTCGGTCCGAGCCCGGGAGCACGGCTATGATGTTGCTGATCGGACGCCCGGCCCCGTCCTGAGGGTCGGAGCCGGGCGGGGTCGGGCCCCTGCTTTCGGCGGTGCGGACCTCCAGACCCAAGCTGCGCAGACGCGCCACGAGGTAGTCGCGAACCCGCCGGTTCTCCAACGAGCCGCTCGGATGAGGCCGGCGCGCCACGGCCCGGACGTCGTCCATGGCGCGCTCGGCGGAGAAGGTGGAGGCCGGAGCGTCGGCCGGGCGGGGCCGCGGGGTGCGGCTGGCCGACCAGGCCAGGAGCAGGCCGGCGACAAGGGCGGCCAGGAGCGCTAGGCGGGGACGCATCGGGGCATGCTGGCCCACGCCTCAGCCGGCCGCAAACGAAAACGCCCGCCGGTGGGGGCGGGCGTTCAGACTCCGGACTGTCGCCGGGCTCAGGCTGCGACGCTGCCCGCTTCGGGGTCGCGCAGGACGTAACCGCGGCCCCAGACGGTTTCGATGTAGTGCTTGCCGTGGGTGGCCGACGCCAGCTTCTTGCGCAGCTTGCAGATGAAGACGTCGATGATCTTGAGCTCGGGCTCGTCCATGCCGCCGTAAAGGTGGTTCAGGAACATTTCCTTGGTGAGGGTCGTACCCTTCCGCAGGGAGAGGAGCTCCAGCATCTGGTACTCCTTGCCGGTGAGGTGCACGCGCGAACCGTTCACCTCCACCGTCTTGGCGTCGAGGTTCACCAGGACGTCGCCGGTCTTGATGACCGACTGGGCATGGCCCTTGGAACGGCGCACCACGGCGTGGATCCGCGCCACCAGCTCGTCCTTGTGGAAGGGTTTGGTCATGTAGTCGTCGGCGCCGCCGCCGAAGCCCTTGACCTTGGTGTCGATCTCTCCGGTGCCGGACAGGATCATGATGGGGGTGTTGATCTTGCCCACGCGCAGCTGGCGCAAGACGTCCAGGCCGCTCATGTCCGGCAGGTTCAGGTCCAGCAAAATCAGGTCGTAGTCGTAGATCTTGCCAAGGTCGACGCCTTCTTCACCGAGGTCGGTGGTGTAGACGTTGAAGCCCTCCGACTTCAGCATCAATTCGATGCTTTGGGCGGTGGCCGAATCGTCTTCGATCAGCAGGACGCGCATCAAAACCTCTCCCAGCCCAGGCCGCTCCCCTGGTCGGGAGGCGGGCGCACGGCGTGTCCCCAAACGTTAAGGCGGCAGTTCCTTAAAACTGGTTAACGATGAACGAGACGTTGACGTCCGGCCTAGGGTGATTTGCGCGGGCGCTGCAAGCGAGTCGTACGCAAGTTCCTGGCCGAGGTTTCATGGTGTGGCGCGGGCGCTACGGGCGCGCGCCAGGAGCCCGTCACGACGGCGGGTCACGGCTGGTTAACCACGTTCCTTGACCTTGCCGGAATGCAGAGCCTGATCGCCGCGGTGGAACGCCTCGACCCCCTTTCCGTGAGCGGACGGGTGGCGGCGGTGAACGGTTTGCTGATCGAGGCGCGGGGCGGTCTGACGCGGCTCTCGGTGGGGGCGCGGGCGGAAATCGAGCGGCGCGGGGTCAAGCCCTTGCCTGCGGAGGTGGTGGGCTTTCGCGATGATCGCGCGCTGCTGATGCCGTTCGGACCCGTGGAGGGGGTGGCCCCCGGGGCGGAGATCTTCGTCAAGCCGGAAGGAGCGTCGGTGCGGCCGACGCTGGCCTGGCGAGGGCGGATCGTGGACGCCTTTGGCGAAGCGATCGACGGCAAGGGACCCCTGCCGCAGGGACCGGCGGCCTATTCCTTGCGGGCGCCGCCGCCGGCGGCCCACGCCAGGGGGCGGGTGGGCTCCCGGCTTGACCTGGGCGTGCGCTCCATGAACGTGTTCACCACGGCCAACCGGGGACAAAGGTTGGGCGTGTTCGCGGGCTCGGGCGTGGGCAAGTCGGTGCTGCTGTCCATGCTGGCGCGCGAGGCGGCCTGCGACGCGGTGGTGGTGGGCCTGATCGGCGAACGCGGCCGGGAGGTGCGCGAGTTCATCGAGGAGACTTTGGGCGAAGAAGGGCTGGCGCGGGCCGTGGTGGTCGTGGCCACCTCCGACGAGCCCGCGCTGAAAAGGCGGCAAGCGGCCTATATGACCTTGGCCATCGCGGAATATCTCCGCGACCAGGATCAGGAGGTGCTGTGCCTGATGGACAGCGTCACCCGGTTCGCCATGGCGCAGCGGGAGATCGGGCTGGCCGCCGGCGAGCCGCCCACGACCAAGGGCTATACGCCGACTTGCTTCACGGAATTGCCCAAGCTCCTGGAGCGGGCGGGGCCGGGCCCCATCCGGGCGGACGGCACGGAGGCCGGGCCGATCACGGGCCTGTTCACCGTGCTGGTGGACGGCGACGACCACAACGAGCCCATCGCCGACGCCGTGCGCGGCATCCTGGACGGGCACATCGTCATGGAGCGGGCCATCGCGGAGCGGGGGCGCTTTCCGGCGATCAATGTGCTGAAGTCGATCAGCCGGACCATGCCGGGCAACCAGTCCAAGGGAGAGCGCGACACCGTGCGTCAAGCGCGGCAGGTGATGAGCGCCTACGCCAATATGGAGGAGTTGATCCGCATCGGGGCCTATCGAGCGGGGTCCGACCCGCTGATCGATCGCGCGATCCAGCTGAACCCCGCGATCGAAGAATTTTTGCGGCAGGACAAGGAGGACGCCACCTCTCTTGAGGACTCGTTCACCCTTCTGGACGCCATTCTGTCGGCGAACGAAGGAGCTGACGCATGGGCTGGGCCGGATCGCTGACGCGGATCGCGAACTACGAAGTCGAAACGCTGCAAAAGCGGGTCGCGGAGATCGCGGGGCGGAAGCTGGACGCTGAGCTCCGGATGACGCTGCTGGACGCCGAAGCCGAAGCGGAGGCGGAAAACGCCCGGACGGACCGGGAGGCGGCCATGTTCCATCCGCGCTTTGTGCAGGGCTGGCGCGCGCGCAAGGCCGATCTGCAGGCCAAGATCACAGCGATCGCCGTGGAGGAGAGCGGAGCGCGGGACGCGCTCACGCGGGCCTTTGAAGAGCTGAAAAAATACGAGCACGTGGTCGAGATGGCCGCGGTGGCGTCGCGGCGCGAAGCCGGGCGGCGCGAGGCGGCGGCCATGGACGAGATGGGGCTGCGCCGGGCAGGAATGCGGTAGGAGCCGAACCGCCGCCCGCGTCGACGACGCGATCCACCTCTCCTTCCTGGCCGGAGGAGGCTGGCGGCCGGCTCTTCCCTTTTGAAGGCCGGGAGGCTGGCGGGCGACCAAAGCTGCCCGACCGGCCGGAGTTCGCCCATGAGGAAGTTTCGGTGACGCAAGAGCTTGGGGCCACGCGCCGCATGGTGCTGGCGGGCGGTCTGGCCTTGGCGGCCTGCAGCCGTGAGGCTGAGGCTGTGCCCTCAGCGGCGGCCGTCCAGGGCGGGCTCAAGGATCATGCCCCCTTCCCCGTCGGCGCGGCGATCCGGTCGGACCTGCTGGCCGAGCCGGCCTACCCGGCGCTGGTGCGCACCCACTTCGACCAGATCACGGCCGACTGGGAGATGAAGATGGAGGCCGTTCTCGAGGAGGACGGCGCCTTTGACTTCTCCCGAGCGGACTTGGTGGCCGATTTCGCCCGGAGCCACGGCCTGCGGCTGTTCGGGCACACCCTGATCTGGAACGAGCAGCGGCCGGCCTTCTTCGAGGCGCTGAAGGACAACCGGTCGGCCTTCGCCCGGGCCTATGGCCGCTACATCGCCGAGGTGGTGTCGCGGTATCGGGGCGCGCGAGGCTGGGACGTCGTCAACGAGCCCTTCAACTGGAACGGGTCGGAGCGCCGCGGCGGGATCTGGGCCGAAACCCTGGGCGAGGCCTATATCCCGCTGGCCTTTGAGCGGGCCCGGGCGGCGGACCCGGAAGCGGTGCTGTTTCTGAACGACTATAACCTGGAGCAGTTTCCCGCCAAGCGCCGAGCCTTTCTCAATCTGGCCGAAGGGCTGCTGAAGGCCGGCGTGCCGCTGGGCGGGCTGGGGACTCAGACGCACCTGAACCACGACACCGACCCCGGTTCGCTCGGACCGGCGATGCGCGAGCTGGGAAGCCTGGGGCTGCCGGTGCATTTGTCCGAGCTGGATTTCACCCTAAAGGGCGCCGGCCGGGACCGGATGGCGGCGCTGGCCCTGCAGGCGCGACTGGCGGGCGCGACCGCCGAGGCCTTCGCGAGCCTGCCGGAGGCCCAAAGGTTCGCCTTTACGACCTGGGGCGTGCGCGACAAGGACAGCTGGCTGCGTCAGCCGGAGCAGGAAGCCGAGTTCCCGAACGACCAGCCGCTGCTGCTGGACGACGCCGGGCGACCCAAGAGCGCATTCGCCGCGGTTGTGGAGGCCTGGGGCTAGAGTCCGGGTGGGCGCTGGCCGGCGTCGGAGGCGGCGCGAATGGCGCGCAGGTCCTCGCCGATGCGGTAGATGGTCAGGTAGAATTCACAGAACGAACGCCAGAGCAGGGCCATGGCCCCGGCCACCAGCAGCCCCACCACGAGCACGGGGAAGGCCAGCAGAACGCCTTGCAGCCCGCCCCCGATCGCCTGGCCTACGGCGATGCCCACCACCGCAAAGATCACCATGGCGATCACGCAAAGGCCCGCCCAATAGACCAGATGGATCGTCTGGCCCGTGAACATGCGCTGGAAGGTGAGCAGGTCACGAAGGCCGGTCCGGGGCGCCGGGGATGAGGACAGGCGACGGGGCATGAAAGGCTGGGATTCGGTCACAGACCAAGCTTAGGAGCGGCGGGCGCGGGGCTCAAGCGGGGGGGTGAGTGGTGAGCGTGGTCAGTGGTGAGTGGAGGCTGCTGAAACCATCCGACCTCCCGAACGCACCCGGTCTGAGCGGCCCTGCTCCCGATCCCGAAGCACCCTCTCACCTTTGCTTCTCCCCCATTGTCCGACCACCCGTCGCCGCGCGCGCGCGCGCGCCCCGATCTTGCTTAGCCTTTCGTTAAGCACGCGGGATCGTCCCGCGGCGGGACGAGGCGTCACCCATGTTCGAGTTCGGTCGGGAGTTGCGACGGGTGTTCGGGGCCGACGGCCTCAACGGCCCGGTGGCGCGGACCGAGGTGCTGGAGCTCTTGGACCTGTCGCTGCTGCGGCGCGAGGCGGCCGCGGCGGGAACGGCGGCGGCGCGGGCCGGGTCGGGTGAGCGCGCCGCGCGCTGGGCGGAGGCCGCAGCGCTGCACCGGGAGATCGCGCGCCGGACGGGCGAGGCGGAAAGCCTGCGCCGGAGCGGCTCGGCCGCCGAGATGAGCTGGAAGGCGGCGGGCGGAGATCGTCGACGCCTGGGGGAAGCCCGCCTCGAGCAGGGGCTGACGGCGCTCGTGGGCGCGGACCTGTTCGGCGACCCGGCGCTGATGCGCAGCGCACGGGAATACCTGACCGACGCCCTGGCCAAGACCGGAACCGAGCCCGGGCCCAGGGCGCGGGCGCAGGCGGCGCTGGCCGGGCTCATGTCCCGGCGAGCGCTGGCGGAGGGCGATTTCGAACTGGCCCTGGAGGCGGCGAGCGCCTTGGACGCCGCCGTGGCGGCGCTGGACGCCCTGGTCGAGCTGAAGCGAGCCTGCCGGACCGAGCCGGCCGCGGTGCGCTGCGATCGCGCCGAACTCTTGCTGGGCTTCGGCGTGCGGCTGCGCGAACCCAAGCTGGTCGAACGGGCGCGGGCCGACATGGCGACCACGGGCGAGCAACTGGATCCCGCCTACCAGCCCCTGACCTGGGCTCGAACCTGCGAACTGGAAGGCCAGGCCCGGACCGCGGAAGGCGAAAGCGCGGGTCGGGCCGAGCCGATCGTGGAAGGCGCGCGCTTGCTGGCGGACGCCGCGGCGAGCACGCCGGAGGATCACAGCCCGTTGGATTGGGCCCGGCTTCAAGCTGCTCTGGGGACGGCCCTGCTCACCCTGGGGGAGGCGGCGGACTCCGATCCGGCGCTGTTGGGGGCGCAAGCCGCGCTCGATCGGGCGCAGCGGGTCTACGATCGGCATCCGGCGCTGCAGGCGCGCAGCGTCGCGGCCAACAATCGTGCGGCCTGCCTGGCCAAGCGGGCCGAGCGCACCGGCGACTTGGCCGCTCTGGCGCAAGCGGAGGCTGCATTCAAGGCGGAGTTGACCGACGGCCCCGCCCGGCAAGAGCCGCTGGCCTGGGCGGTGGCCCAGCTCAACCTGGCGCGGATCTACGAGGCGCGCGACGAGATCCGGGGCCGGGCGGACGGGCGCGAGCCCGCGGTGCTGGCTTTGGCGGAGGCGTTGGAGGTCTTCACCGAACGCGGCTTGAAGACCCTGGCGGAGACCGCGCAGGCCGCCCTGAAGCGGTTGAGGGCGCCCGGACGCGCCTAGGCTTTGCTTTCTCCGAGACTTCGCCGTGTTAAACTGGTCGCGACCTCGGAGGGATCAGGTGCGAACTTCCGCAACGATGTTGGCCTGCTTGTTGGTCGCCACCCCGGCCGGGGCGCAGGGTAAGACTGGAGCAAACTCGCCGGGGTTCGCGCCTCCGAAGTGGTTAAACCGGCCGAGCGGGGCGGACTTGGCCGCGGTGGTTCCCGCCGAGGCGCTGCGAAGAGGCGTGAACGGTCGCGGTATGATCTCTTGTGAGGCCTCCGTCGAAGGCACGTTGCAGAGATGCGTCGTTGTTGAAGAAGAACCCGCTGGTATGGGCTTCGGTGCGGCGACCCTGGCCCTGGCCCCACAATTCCGACTGGCGCCCGCAACGCAGAACGGGAAGCCGATCAGTGGCGGGACGGTACGCATTCCCGTTGTGTTCAATCTTAGCGCCCTGGCGGGCTCGCGAGGTTCACGAGGCGCGCCGCCGCCGGCCGGCGGCTCGCTCTATGTCACGCGTCCGATCTGGACTGCGGCCGCCAGCCGCGCCGAGATGGCGGCCGCCTACCCAGCCGGATTGAAGACCCAGGAGACAACTGCACACGTCCAGTTGGACTGTGGACTGGGTCAAGATGGAAGCACAACCGACTGCCGGATCGTTGCGGAGCAGCCGACGGGCAGCGGCGCTGGACGGGCCGCTGTTCTGCTCGCGCGGAACTTCAGGCTGGAACCGCCCCGGGGCGCGGACGGCGCCCCGGTCCGACGCGCGCGAGTCCGCTTTCCGGTGACCTTCTCGCCGACGGTCCTGACCGGGAAGGGACAGCACATCGCGAGGCCCGATTGGGGCCGGTTGCCCGAGGCCACGCAGGTGGCCAGCCTGTTCCCCGCTCAAGCCAAGGCTGCGGGCGTGAAGAGGGGCGATGTCGCGCTCGACTGCACCGTAGGGACGGGCGGGGCCGTCGGGAGCTGCACGGTGGCCCGGGAGACGCCGGCCGGGATGGGCTTTGGTCAGGCGGCCTTGGCCCTGGCGCCCTCGTTCGCCATGTCGGCCTGGACCAGCGACGGACGGCCGGTTGACGGCGCTTCCGTGCGGATCCCGATCCGCTACGAGGAATAGGGGCTCAGCGCTTGCGGCCCTTGGCCTTGGTGGCCTTTTCGGCGGCGCGAAGGGCGGCGGCGCGGGTTTCCGCGTCGTCCTGCACCTCTTCCTCTTCCGTTTCCTCTCCGCCCACGCCGGAGAAGAAGCCCGTCGGGAGACGATCGGCGGCGGCTCCGGTGGGCCGTGACCGCAGAGTGGCGTCAGGCGTGCCGCCGAACTCGCGGTGCACCGAGTAGAAACGGGGGCCGTTGGGCGAAGCGGGACGAACAAAGGGGCGGTCGGCCGCTTCGGCGGCGACGGGCGGCGCCGCTGTCGGGTTGGCGGCCGCTGAGGCGGTCCGCTTGGACGCGGGGCCAGCCTTGGCGGCCTTGGCGGAGGGGGTCGTGGAGACCGACACGGGGGCGGCCTCCGTTGCAGCGGGGGACGCTTTGACGGGCGCCTGGACGGGCGGGGGCGGCGGAGCGGCGACCACCGGAACGGGTTTGACGATGTTGGGGATCACGGGCGGTCCGTAGTCCGTGGCCGGCGCGGGATAGAACCCCGTCGCCCCCGGCGGCGTGTAGGCCGGAGCAGCCGAGGTGGGATCGGCATAGGGGTTGGCCGCCGGCGGAACATAGGCCGGCCGCGCCGGGAGGCTGGCCATGGGCGGCGGCGTATAGGCGGGCCGCACGGGGCGGCTGACGACCGGCGGCGGCGTGTAGGCTGGACGCCTCGGAAGGCTGGCCATCGTCGTCGGCGCCTGCTGGGCCGGATAGCTGAGCATGCGGGGCGCGCCTGAGCGGGCCGAATAGCGATTGTTCACCCGGGCGGGCCCTGCCGTTTCAGTCACGAACGGCGCCGGCACGGGCGCGGGGGCTACGGTCGAAAACACCTGGGGCGTCGACGCGGGCGCCGCGGCCGCGGCGGCGCGCTTGCCGGGCCAGTTCAGCGTTCGGTCCGCCTCCTGGGCGTTCGCGACGCCGGCAACGCCCAGGAGGGCGACGGCGGCCGTGGCGAAGAAGATGGGGCGCATGGGTCGGCTCCGGGTCGATCTGCCCGAGCGCAATGCAATAGCGGCGCCCGTTTAAGGCCGCGCTAACAACGGCGCGCCGTGCCGGAACGGGACAGGCTGAAACCGAGACGTCAGGCGGACAGCGCCTCGCGCCGCTCCTCAAGCAGGAGCCATTCCTCTTCCGCGGCGGCCAGCCGAGTGCGGGCGGCCTCGGTGGCGCGCATGATCTGGTCGAAGCGCTTGGGCTCCCGGGCGTAGAGCTGGGCATCGGCGAGCGCCCCGTCGCCGGCCGCGATCTCGGCCTGGAGCCGGGGCAGGAGAGCTTCCAGCTCCTCCAGCCGGCGGGCGTCCTTGTAGGTGAGCTTGCGGACGGGCGCCTGCGGGGGCGCCGGAGCCGCAGGTGGCGGAGCCTTGACCGCACCGCCCGCCCCGCTTCGAGAACGCGGCAGGAGGAATCCGGGATTCTGGGACTGGAGGTCGGCCCAGCCGCCGGGAGTCTCCACCACCCGGCCCGTACCGTCGAGCGCGATGGTGGAGGTCGCGAGCCGGTCGATGAAGTCGCGGTCGTGGCTGACCAGGAGCAGGGTCCCGTCGTAGTCGGCCAGCACCTCCTCGAGATGGTCGAGCGTGTCCATGTCCAGGTCGTTGGTGGGCTCGTCCAGCACCAAGAGGTTGGCGGGCTTGGCCAGAGCCAGGGCCAGCAGCAGGCGGTTGCGCTCGCCGCCGGAAAGGCTGGCCACCGGCTGGCGAAGCTGTTTCTCCTGGAAAAGGAACTCCTTGGCGTAGGCGGCCGCGTGCTTGGGGCGGTCGCGGACCATGATGGAGTCGCCGCCTGACGGGGTCAGCGCGTCCCACAGGGTCATCTCGGGCTTCAGCCCCGCGCGGGCCTGGTCGACATAGGCCACGTTGAGACCGGTGCCCAGCTTCACGGAGCCCTCGTCGGGCTCGATCTCGCCCAGGAGCAGTTTGACCAGGGTGGTCTTGCCCGCGCCGTTGGGGCCCACGATGCCGACCCGTTCGCCTCGCAAGATCCGGGTGCTGAAATCGCTGAAGATGGCGCGCTCGCCGTAACGCTTGGTGACCGACTCGGCCTGGGCCACGAGCTTGCCGGAGGCCCCGCCGGACTCGACGGAGATGGAGGTGGCGGCCCGGCGCTCGCCCATGCGGCCGCGCTTGGCTTCGCGCATCTCCATGAGGCGACGACGACGACCTTCGTTGCGCGCGCGACGGGCGGTCACTCCGCGCTGGAGCCAATGCTCTTCGCGGCCGAGCTGCTTGTCGGCGCGACGCGCGATCTCGGCTTCCTGTTCGAGGATGGCGTCGGCCCAGGGTTCAAAGTCCTTGAAGCCCTTGTCCAGACGACGGACCTTGCGGCTTTCCAACCAAAAGCAGCGCTGGGTGGTGCGCTCCAGGAACGCCCGGTCGTGGCTCACGATCAGGGCGGCGGTGCGGGCGCTCTTGAGCTCGGCCTCCAGCGTCTCGATGGCGAAGATGTCCAGGTGGTTGGTGGGCTCGTCCAGGAGGAGCACGTCCGGCTCTTCGGCGAAGGCGCGGGCGAGCGCGGCCCGGCGCGCCTCGCCGCCGGAAAGTCCCTGGGTGGAGCGGGTCGGGTCCGCGCCGAAGGTGGTGAGCATGGCCTCCGCCACATAGTCGGGCGCGCCGCTGGCGGTGGCGTAGTCCAGCAGAGTGCCGCCGGTGATCTCCGGCTCCT
>JAHWJX010000061.1 GCA_019348195.1 Pseudomonadota bacterium
CACCGCTTCTTCACGGGCTACGGCCCCGGGCGCGGCCGCCGCTGGCGGGAGTTCCGCAGCCACCTCGACAGCCTGAGCGGGCTCGACCAGGAGGCCGTCGTGGCCTCGGCCGACCGCACCTTCGCCGTCTTCCAGCACGCCTGCACCGGAGGGCGGCCGTGACGGAGCCGGACCTGCGCGGCTGCGCGGACGAGCCGATCCGCATCCCCGGCGCGGTGCAGCCGCACGGCGTGCTGCTTGCGGTGCACGAGCCGGGGCTCGAGGTCGCGGTCGCCTCGGCCAACGCCGCGGAGCTGTTCGGGCGCGACGTCGGCGAAGTGACCCTCGCCGAGCTCGTCGGCGACGACGCGGCGCGCCGCCTCGGCGGCGAGGAGCTGGCCGTCCTCAACCCCCTGCGCGCCACCGCCAACGGCCGCGACGTCGATCTCGTCGCGCACCGGGCCGACGGGCTGCTCGTCGTCGAGCTCGAGCCGGTCGAGCACGCGCACACCGCAGACCTCGTCTGGCACCGGCGCCTGCCGCTGACGCTCCAGCGCCTGCAGGCGGCACCGACGCTCGACGACCTGACGGCGGTGCTCGCCAGCGAGGTCCGGACTCTCACCGGGTTCGACCGGGTGATGGTGTACCGCTTCGATCCGGAGTGGAACGGCGAGGTCATCGCCGAGGACCGCCGCGCCGACCTCGAGCCGTTCCTCGGCCTCCGGTACCCGGCCGGCGACATCCCGGCCCAGGCCCGCGCGCTCTACGCCACCACCTGGATGCGGCTGATCCCCGACTCCGGCTACGAGCGGGTGCCCCTGGAGCCGGCCACCCACCCGGACAGCGGCCGGCCGTTGGATCTCTCCGGGGCGATGCTCCGCAGCGTCTCACTGGTGCACCTGGAGTACCTGGCCACCATGGGCGTGGTCGCCTCGATGTCGATCTCGCTGATCGACGACGGCCGGCTGCGGCTGCGGGTGGAGAGCAACGGGCCGGAGCACGCCGACACGCGGGTGATCCAGGGCGGAACGGTGTCGGACCGCAAGGGCGTGAACCTGCCGGGCGTGGTGCTGCCGCTCTCCGCCATGACGGAAAAGGACCGGGCCGACCTCCGCTTCGCCCTGGACATTCCCGTAGACTGGGTGGCGCTGTCCTTTGTGCAGCGCCCGGAGGACATGATCGAGCTTCGCGGCTTGGTGCAGGGCCGCGCCGCCTGTCTGGCCAAGATCGAAAAGCCCCAGGCGCTGGAGCGGTTGGAGGCCATTCTCGACCACTCGGACGGGCTCATGGTGGCCCGCGGCGACCTTGGCGTGGAATTGGCGTTGGAGGACGTGCCCATCGCCCAGAAGACCATCATCCGTGCGGCGCGTCGGCGCGGCGCCCCGGTGATCGTGGCCACTCAGATGCTGGAAAGCATGATCAGCTCCGCCTTTCCCACGCGGGCGGAGGCCTCGGACGTGGCCAATGCGGTCTATGAAGGCGCTGACGCCCTGATGCTGTCGGCCGAGTCCGCCTCGGGGCAGTATCCGCTGGAGGCCGTGCGCATGATGGACCGCATCATCGCGCGGGTGGAGCACGATCCCCGGTGGCCCGGCTTGATGGCCGCTGAGCACGCCGAGCAGGGTGGGCGCGCGGACCTGGACGCCATCGCCTCGGCCGCATGCCGGGCGGCCGAGACGGCGCGCGCGGCCTGCCTGGTGGCCTTCACGGCCAGGGGCGCCACGGCCAGGCGCATCTCCCGCGAACGGCCCTTGCAACCCGTGCTGGCGCTCACGCCGTCGGTGGAGTCGGCGCGTCGCATGGCGCTGGGCTGGGGGTTGGAGCCCCGCGTGGCCAACGACCCCGTAGGTGAGGACGACATGGCCGCCCAGGCGGTGGAGGCGGCCGCCGCCCTGGGCTTCGCGGGTCCGGGCGCGCCCGTGGTGGTGGTTGCGGGTGTGCCGTTCGGCTTTGCGGGCAGCACCAATCTGCTGCGCATCGCCCACGTCGCCGAAACGGAGGGCTGATCCAAGCTGCGAGCCTCAGGTTCCGGAGTCGCCGGAGGGCTCGGAAGGACGGGCGTTTTCGCGCAAGGGTAGCTCCCCAAGGAAGACTTCCCTCACTTCGCGTTCGAACTGTTGCTTCTCCCGCCGGATCAGGGCTCGGAACGGCTCTTGGGCGCGCCAGGCGGCCGCCGGATCGGACAGGATCGCCGCCACCTTTCGGTTCAGCGCGCCGGTGTCGACCTCGCCCCGGTCGAACTTGAACCGATCATCCAAAGGGAAGTCCTCGGGGTTGGCCCCGGCTCCCTTTCGATGCACCAGAACCACGCTCCCGGCGACGGCGGCCTCCCGCGGCGTTCGGTCCTTTCCGGGGAAATGGCCGAAGTCGAGGTGAACAGGCGCAGCCTGAAAGGCCTGTATCATCTCGCGTCGGGTCAAGCCGCGCAGGGGCACGCTCCTGCCCGTTTCTGGTCGCTGCAGGAACCGCATCGCCAGCTCAAAGCCTCGCCTTGGACTATAGGTGAAGGCCGTTGCAGGGGGCGGCGCGCTGGGCTCCACATCCGTGAAGGTCTCGTCCGTGTAGTCCGTTAAAAGCCGAAGCCGCCGAACTCCAGCCTGGGTGAGGAAGTCTCGGGCGTAAGCCGACTGACAAAGGTGAGCACGTCTGCCGATAAGGAGCCCTGATAGGCTGGCGCCAGGGCATTGGCCTCACGGTTCAGCACGCTGTCGACAGCCAGCCACCAGATGGCGACCTGCGCCGGAGCGAACCTGGCCCAGATGTGTCCCAGGGCTTCGGGCAGAACCACGAGAAGCTCGGGCACGAGGGTCGCGCGGCTGACCGGGATCGGCCGGTAGCGGGCGAAGGCCTTGAGGCAGGGATTGTCCCCCACGGGACGCGCGAAAAAGCTGTCGCCGTCCCGGCCTATCGGGGGCTGCACGGATCGTGAGCGTAGTAGGCGATCTGCGTCGGCAAGCCGCGCTGGTTCAGCGCGAGTGAAAGCTGGTGGATCGCATGGGGGCCACCGGTCACCGTGGCCGGGCACAGCAGCAGAGCGCGCTCGATCATGCCTCCCCAGAGCATGGGAGAGCGTCGTGTCCCAGCTATTCCGCCAGCGCTTCAGGCAGTCGCCGCCCTTGCTGGACCTTCGGCCGCTTGACGAACCAAGGCGTGGGCCGCCACGCCACGCCACCCTCGGACGGGCAGGAGCCGCGCGTTCCGCGACCGAGTGGCTCGGGCTAGGTCCGCCGCAGGGTGCGGGGGGGCATAGGGACGCTCTGCCGACGATCCGGCATCGGCGCAGCCGGCGGGCGCCGCAAGCCCTTCACCAATTCAGCGACCCTCACCGGCTGACCGGTTTCGAAGCAGCGGTTCGCGGCCGCGCCGACCAGCATGGACCAGGCGCCGGCCTGCTCGTCGGACGCGCGCAGATATTTGTCCTTCGGTGCATTCGGCAGGAAGATGTCGTCCAGCATCACCACGTCGCCTCCGCCGTGGCCCCCCGTACCGGTCCAGGGCGTGATCTCGCGCGCCGGGCCGCGCAGGGGGAAGATGCGGGTAGTGATCCCGCCCTCGGCGATCGCGCCTTGCTCCTCGTCGGCGCCCGCCACGTAAACCTTTTCGACGATCCCGTGCTCGAGCCGGCCCTTGGTGCCGTTGAAGGCGATCGTATAGCCCTCCCAGGCATTGCACGCGTTCAGGGAGTAGCTGAGCGTTGCGCCCGTATCGTACTTGACGATCACGTTCATGGTGTCCTCGATATCGATCTCGGGACGCCAGACGCACTGGTCGCGGAAGTAGCCGTCGTGTTTCTCGTTATCGAGATAAAGCGCCTTGAGCGACGGATCGGCCGCCAAGTCCAGGTAGAAGCTGCATTCGTGCTTCTCGGGACAGGTGAGGCAGCGCTCGTGATGGCTTTGCAGCCCGAGTCGCCGCGCCATCACGGGCGTGTAGAACTCGCGCTTGCCGTAGGCCCAGACGGTCTCGGGCAGGGCGCCCAGCCACCAGTTCACCAGGTCGAAGTGATGGGTGGCCTTGTGGACCATGAGTCCGCCGGAGCTGGCCTTGCGGCTGTGCCATCGGCGGAAGTAGTCGGCCCCGTGATTGGTGTTGAGCAGCCAGTTGAAATCGATCGACAGAATGTCTCCGATCTCGTTGTTCATCAGCAGCTCTTTGACCTGCGTCCGGGGCGGCGTGTAGCGGTAGTTGAAGGTCACCCGGACGTTTCGGCCGGTGCGGCGCTTGGCGTCCAGGATCCGCTGCGCCTTGGCTGGCGTGGTGGTCATGGGCTTTTCGGTGACCACGTCGCAACCCGCCTCCATGGCGCGCACGATGTAGTCGTCGTGCGTGGAATCCACGGTGGTCACGATCACGGTGTGCGGGCGGGTCTCCCGGATCATCCGTTCGAAGTCGCCGTGCGCATAGGCGGGCGGCGGCGCGGCGCCGGCCTGCTGCGCCCGACCGCGGGTGAAGGCGAGTCGGCCAGGGTTCTTGTCGCAAATCCCCACCAGCTCTGCGTGGGCCTTATGCGGCCCCCAGATGGCGTCCTGGAACATGCGGGCGCGGTGGCCGACCCCGACGATGGCGTAGCGCTTGCGGCCCGGGGCCGGCTGCGCCTGGGCGCCGCCTGCCAGGGCGGCGCTGGCGGCCGCGGCGGCCACGAAGGTCCGGCGGTCGAGTCCGGAGCAGGGGGGAGTGGTCATGGCCGGTGCGCCTTCCGTCACTTCCAGTCGAGCTGGGCGTCGATGCGTTCGCCCCGATCACCAGGTTCTCGAGCCGGAGGTCGTCGACGTTCTCCAGCACGAGCGGCGTCTTGGCCGAGGCGATCGTCACGTCCTTGACGAGGACGTTCCGCAGGGGCGCGTTGTCCGGCGCATGGGCCTCGAACACCGTGCCGACGTTCTGAACCTTGAGGTTCTCGAACACGAGGTTGCGGTAGGTGGAGGGGAAATTCCCGCCGAGCTCGCTCGGATAGTTCAGCTGGAACCAGAACAGCGTGCCGAAGTCCTCAACCGTCATGTTGCGGACGCCGATGTTCTCAACCGTGCCGCCCCGGTCGAGGTTGGCCTTGAAACGAATGGCCGAGGCGCCCTTGCGCAGGACGTTGTCGGTGAAGAAGACGTGGCGCACGCCGCCCGACATCTCGCTGCCCAGCGCGATCCCGTCCTCGCCGCCCATGTCGTTGTTTCGGACCACGACGTATTCGCTGGGGCGGCCGATCGTGCGCCCGTCCAGGTCGCGCCCGGACTTCACCACCACCGAATCGTCGCCGGTGCGGAAGGTGGAGTTCTCGATCAACACCCAGCGGGAGGAGTCCACGTCCACGCCGTCGTTATTGGGGAACATGCTGTCCACCCGGATCCCGCGCACGGTGGCGTGGTCGGTGTAGACGAGGTGGTTCACCCAGAAGGGTGAGTTGCGGACCGTATAGTCCTGCAGCAGGACGCGCTTGGCGCCCAGGAACTGGATCGCGCTTGGTCGCAGGTGCGTTCCCGCCCCGAACACACGTTGCGGCAGCGGCACGCCGGAGAAGCCCATCCGGCGCAGGCGCTGATAGTCGGGCTCGGCGCGCTTGGCCCAGGGGTGGAACCCGCTGTCCTTGTTGCCGTCGATCACACCTTTGCCGGTGATGGCCACGTCCTCGACGTCGGCGGCGTAGATCAGGGGCGAGTAGCTCATCACCTCCGTGCCTTCCCATCGCGTCTTGACCGCCGGGAGGTAGTCGGACGGCTCGGGCGAGAAGAGCAGGGTGGCGCCCTCTTGCAGATGCAGTTCGATGCGGCTCTGGAGCACGACCGGCCCCTTGCTGAACCAGACGCCCGGCCCCAGCACCACGCGGCCGCCGCCGGCGCGGGACGCCTCGCGGATGGCGCGCAGGATGGCCGGGCGGGCGTCGGTGCGCCCGTCCGCCGGGCCGGGCACGCGCACCGTGCGCGCGGGGATCCGCGGCGCCTGGATGTCGCGCACGATGGTGTCGATCATCGACCAGTCCACCTGAGGCCGTGGAGCCGGCTGGGGGAGGCCGGGGGCCGCCGCAGTCGTGGCCAGCGTCGCCGCCAGGAGAGCGGCCGCCGTTTTCCCGAACAGTCTGCGCATGGTCCGCCTCACGCCAGCTGGGTCACAGGGCGCCCGTTTACCCGGACATTCTGGACCCGGAGATTTCGGACGTTCTGCACGACGGAGGGCTCCGCCACCTCGCGGAAGCGGCAGTCGCGCAGGGTGATGTCGTAGATCGGGGCGTTCTCGAAGCCCTTCAGGTCGGCGACGCGGGGCGCCTTGCCGGCGATCAGGCGCTCGATCACCACATTGCGGAGCACCGGCGTAAAGCCGCCTCGCCGGCCTTCCTCATAGTTGAAGTCCACCTCGATGGCGGAGCGGGCGACCTGGCCCACGGTGATGTCGCGGAAGTAGATGTTCTCCACCACGCCCCCGCGCAGCGCGTTGTTCTTGAACCGGATGGCTGTGTTCAGGCCGGGGCTGTCCAGGCGACACCGCTCGAAGAAGATGTTGTGGGCGTGCCCGGAGATCTGGCTGCCGATGGTCAGCCCGCCGTGGCCGTCGGCCATGCGGCAGTTGCGGACCACGATGTTCTCGGCGGGCCGGTTGAGGCGGCGGCCATCATGGTTGCGCCCGGAGTTCACGGCGATGCAGTCATCGCCCGTGGAGAAGAAGCAGTCCTCCACCAGCATGTCGCGGCAGGATTCCGGGTCCAGGCCGTCGTTGTTCGGGCCGTGCGAGTCGATGTTGACCCCGCGGATCACCACGTTGGTGCACAGCACCGGATGCAGCTGCCAGAAAGGCGAGCGCCGCAGCGAAACGCCTTCGATCAGCACCCGGTCGCAGCGGTAGGTCTGGATCAACGGCGGGCGGAGATAGTGACCCTCGCCGAAACGGCGTTGCTCGACGGGCGTTTCGTCCTCGGCCATCTGGAACAGGCGCGCCCGCGCGGGCCGCTGGTCCGGCATGCCCGTGCGCCAGCCATGCTGGTTCTGCTTCCACTGCCCTTTCCAGGTCCACCAGTGCTCGCGAGAGGACTGGCCGTCAAAGGTCCCCTTGCCGGTGATGGCGATGTTCTGCTGGTCGATGGCGTAGACGAACGGCGAGTAGTTCAGCAGCTCGATCCCCTCCCACCGCGTAAACACCAGCGGGAGATAGGCCTTGGGATCGGTCTTGAAGCGGACAACCGCGCCTTCCGCCAGGTGGAGGTTGACGTTGCTCTTCAGGTGGATCGGGCCCGTCAGCCAGTCGCCCGCCGGCGCCACCACCCGCCCGCCCCCCGCGGCATGACAGGCCGCGATGGCCTGCTGGAAGGCTTCGCTGCTGTCGCCCACGCCTTCCCCGTCCGCGCCGTAGTTGGTGACCGGGAAGTCCCGGTCCGGGAAGCGCGTGGGGCGGATACGCCGGACGATGGCCTCGGCCTCGGCCCAGGGATCGGCCGGCGCAGGCCTCGGCGGGCGGGGCGACTGGGCGCCGGGCGGGCGCGGGCGGAAATCGGAGAGCGTCTGGGCGGAGGCGACCAGCGGGGCGAAGGCGGCGCCCGTGGCGCTCAGCAGGAAGTCACGACGTGTGGACATCGAAGCAGCCCTTTCGGCCTGTCCCGGCGCTGGCCGGGGAGGCTGCAAAAAAGGGGCGGGCGCCGAAGCGCCCGCGCCATGGAGGAAGCTAGAAGCTGTACCGGAGCCCCAGGTAGTACTGGCGACCGAAGTGGTGGTGCGTCCAGACCCGCTGAGCGATGGTGTCGTTGTACTGAATGCTCTCTTCGTCCGTGAGGTTGAGCCCCTCGAAGCTGACCTTCAAATCCTCTGTCAAGCTGTAGGACACGGAGGTGTCGACCGTGGTCACGGCCGGCACGAAGTCGGCGTCCTGGAACCGTTGCCGGATCCCGCTGGTGAGGTCGCCGGCGTTGGCGGAGGGAACGTTGAACAGGTACTCGCTGCGGTGCGCCACGGAAATGCGCGCGTTCAGTCGCGCGTCTTCGTAGTAGAGCGTGGCGTTGTAGGCGTTCTCCGACACGCCCGTGGGCCGGTTCTCCACGAAGGACACGCAGTTGCCGCCGACGCGCTGGGTGCAGAACTGCGAAGAGCCCGTCACATAGGTGTAGTTGAACAGACCGCCGAAGTTCCCCGTCCACTGGGGTAGGCCGAACCGTTCCGGCAGGAAGGAGAAGGCCTGCTGGATGTTGATCTCGAACCCTTTGAGCGCCTCGCCGCCTTCGGTGTTGATCGTGGTGGAGAAGAAGGCCTCTTCATCAGGCGTGCGGCCGGTGCCCGCCAGAAGCGAGGCCGGCAGACCGAAAGAGCTGAACGGGCCCGTCAGCCGGACGGTCTGGAAGCCGGTCTTGATGTCCCGGTAGAAGAAGCCCAGGCCGTACAAGGCCCCTTCCATCGGGTACCACTCGAACGCCAGGTCGTAGATGTTGGCTTCCTGGGGACTCAGGAACGGGTTCCCCGCCGAGATCGTCAGGTTGCCGGTCGTGTTCAGGGTTCCGCCCGGGTTTAGCGAGCCCAGCCCCGGCCGGACGATGACGGAAGCCGCCGCGGCGCGGACCAGTATGTCGGGCGTGACTTCGGCGACCACGTTTGCGGCCGGGAGCACGTTCTCATAGGTGTTCTCGACGGTGATCGCCTGCGGCGCGCCGCCGACGAACTGGAAGCCGGTGGAGGTGGTGGTGGTCTCCACATACCGGACCCCCACGTCGCCCCTGATCCGCCACGGCAGGATGTTGGTGTCGAAGTCCAGCTGAGCGTAGGTGGCCTTCGAGTCCTCCTCAATGGTTCGGAAGCTGCCGCGCGCGTTGCTGCTCTCGATCCCGAGCAGGGTGAAGTCGTCCGGGTCGACCCCTCGGACCGGCGCCAGAGGGCCGTTGCAATTGCAGTAGATGTTCAGCGCCGAGACGATGGCGCCGAAGTCGGGCACCACCCAGCTGCTCGGGAGGTTGCTTCCCTCAAGGCCCTTGCCGAACCCTTGAAGGGTGGTCGCGAAGTTTCCGGCCGACAGGCCCGGCGGCACTCCGAATTCGCTCCGTCGGCGGAACTCCTTGCCGTCGTTCGTGAACGCCTTGAGGCTGACGCCGGCGCGGAGCTTCAAGGCGTCGTTGAACTGGTACTCCGCGTCGACCAGCGCCACATCGAAGGTGTTCTCGACGAACTGCGGCCGAAGGCGGATTTCGGACGGGCGCAGCGTTCCGTTCGCGTTGGCCATGCCGAAGGTGTAGGCGTTGGGGTCGTTGATATCGAAGCCCCAGGTGATGTTCGGGACATTTCGATTCTCCCGCGCGTCGTAGATCCAGCCGTCCTGGTTGGCGCGGTCGAAGGTGATCGTGGTCTGGACCGGGTTGCTGAAGTCGGATTTAGACGTGCCGATCAGGCCGCTGATCTTGAAGTTGTCCGAGAACTCGTGCGAGCCGCTGAGCGTGTACTGGGTGAAGGTGGTGGTGATCTCGTCGAAGCGGCTCTCGATCCGGATATCGACGTTGTCGAACTCACCATAGACCAGGCTGCCGTTCTCATCGACCTCGAAGACGCGGGGGATGACGAAGGGCTTGCCGAACTCCGGGGCCCCCCCGCCGCGGCTGAAGGATATGCCTTCGAGGTAGTTCTCCTGGCGGTTCGACTTGTACTCGGAGTACAGCACGTCGAAGTTGACGAGGGTGCGTCGGCTGGGCCGGTATTGAAGCGAACTGGTGAGGCCCAGACGCTCCTGGTCGTAGTCCAAACGGGCGAAGCGGGGCAGACGGGGGTGCCAGTTGGCCGGGTCCGACGCCGTCCGGAACGCCGCAGCAAAGGCCGGCGTGTTGGGTACGCGCGGATCGCCCGCGAAGCAGTTCGCGGCATTGGTTCCGACCGTGGCGTTCGTGCCCGGGTTGGTCTGGACGCCGGCCGTGTTGGGGTTGGTGTCGAAGCCGGCGGGGCTGCAGAAGCCGCCGTTGCTGTCTCCCGGCGCCCAACGGACCGTGTTGAAGCCTTCCTCGCGCACGTTGCGCTGGCTGTAGGCCACGGAGACAAGCGCCCCTAGTCTGCCGTCCAGGAACTTCTTGCTGGCGAGCACCGCGAAGCGGGGATCCGAAGTTTCCGAAAGGTCGTTGTATCCCAGCTGGGTGGAGAGAACGAGGCTCTGCGGGTCCCGGAAATCGAACGGCCGCGAGGTTTGCAGGTCCACTGTGGCGCCGAGCGAGCCTTCCTCGACGCTGGCCTGGGCGGTTTTGCGGACCGCAATGCTGTTGAACAGCTCCGAGGCGAAGACGTTGAAGTCGAACTGCCGGTTGCGGTTCGCGCCGCCTTCAGCGTCCGAGCCTCCCGTGGTGGTCAGAGTCTCCATTCCGTTGACGCGCACACGCGTTGAGCCGGGGCCGAGCCCGCGCACGGTGATGTTGCGGCCCTCGCCGCCGCTACGGGTGATCGAGACCCCCGGGATGCGCTGGATGGACTCGGCCAGGTTGTTGTCGGGAAAGTCGGCGATGTCCTCGGCCTTGATGACGTCAACAACGCCCGACTCGTTGCGCTTGATGTTCAGCGCGCTGCGCAGGCTCTCGCGGAAGCCGGTGACGACCACCGCCTCCACTTCGTTGGCCTCGTCGTCGGCGCCGGCGGGCTGCGGGCCGTCGGTGACCGGAACGTTGGTTTGCTGCGCTCCATCCGGGAGCTCCGCCTCGGTCGGCACGCCTGGGCTGAGCACCTCGGCCTCCGAGGACGCGGGAGGGGTTTGCGCCGGCGCGGGCGGAGAGGGTTGCTGGGCGGCGGCGGCGGTCGCCAGCCCCATGACCAGCGCCGAGGTGGACGCGCCCCACCAGAGCCGGCGCGCGGAGTTCGGCGAATTCCTGTTCAAAGCGTATCTCCCCAGTTCCCGTCGAGTTGACTCGATCAGTGGCCGCGAGGCCGAGTCAGACACCGGTGTCATCATCCGGCGTAAATCCCGCTGGGGATACCGGTGTCAACCGAACCTTATCCGCCGCTCGGGCGCACGCAAGTCCGGGCGAGGCCGGTCTGGTGTTCCGGCGCCGGACCGTAGCGCGGCGACCACACTGGACGCCCAAAGCGCCCGCCGCGGTCCTGGCCCAAGGACAAGATCCGCCGGATCAGTGGCGGCCATCCCAAGGTGCGCTTGGCGCCCGGGGCCGGGGGCCGGTAGACCTTGACCGTGGGACTGCCGCGCTATGCGTCCTCCACCCCCCGCGCACCCACCGTAACGGCCACGCTGGTCGGCCTGTCGAAGAACGCCTCCAACGCCACCCTCTACTATGAAGACGAGCGCCTGAGCATCCGCGGGTCGGTGTCCTACCGAGAGGGCTACCACCGGGGTGCCCGGTCGGAACAACAACTTCATCAAAGGCACCAACTCCACCCCTGCATGCCGACATGCAGGTCAGCTATAACATCAGCGAGGAGATCGAGGTCTCGTTCGAGGGATAAACCTGACCAATGAGGGCAATGACCAGTATGCGGACGTGACCAACCGGGTGAACGCCTATCGCGTGCCGGGTCGTCAGTACTACGTTTGGAGCCGGGCGGCGGCTGAGCGGCGCGTCGGATCTCGCCCGGCGCTCCCCACCACCTTCTCGGGGCTGCACCGGAGGCGATCATGCAAGTTGTTCGGCGAAACGGCGTCATGCAGGCCGCAGTGGTCCGCGCGCTAGGCCTGGCTGCGGCGCTGGCCCTCCTTGCGCCCTCGACCTCCCTGTCTCAGTCCAGCCCGCAGCGGGGCCAAGCCGCCTTGGTTCGGAGCGGCGAGGTCACGGTGGTCGTGAACAAGCCCGTGCCCACCCCGGCTTGGGCCCTAGCCCAACGCAAGCTGCTGGACGCCAACGCTGAAGGCGTTCGCGTCTTCGCCGGACGCTTCATCGACGGCCGGGGCCATCTCCGCGGGCCGGCGAACTACGGCATCACGGACGGCGGCACCACGGACGGCGGCACCACGGGCCAGGCCGACGGCGCGCGCGCGACCATCGACGCCCTGACCGCCAATCACGACGTCTTCGAGACCTTCTTCGAGCACGCCCATCGGCCTGGCGCTGGCCGACCTCACCACCCGCTACGTCCGGGTCAACGAGACCTACGCCACGCTGGTCGGCCGCGCCCCCGAGGACCTGGTCGGCGTCCCCTTCTCGCAGGTCCTGCACCCCGACGACGTGTCGGGGGAGGACGTCCGGACGACGCTGCTGCTGTCGGGCCGCGAGTCGACCCTGCAGGCCGAGCAGCGCTACGTCGGGCTCGATGGCCGCGTGACGTGGGTCCTGCACGGCGTCACGGTGGTCCCCGACGCCGCCGGCCGGCCCGCGTGGTTCGCCGTCAGCGCCCAGGACATCACCGAGCGGCGCCGGGCCGAGGACGAGCTGCGGACGATGACCGCCGTCATGACCGAGCGCGCCGTGCGCGACCCGCTGACGGGGCTGGC
>JAHWJX010000062.1 GCA_019348195.1 Pseudomonadota bacterium
CGGACACCACAGGGGGACCTCGTCGGTCTCCTCGGCCCGCACCCGCGCCGCGGCTTCCGCAAAGGCGGCCATGCGGGACACGAAGTCGGGCGACCAGATGTCGAGCCAGTCGGGCCAGCCGTAGTGCCACAGGTCCCAGACCACCTGCACCCCGGCCTCGCGCGCGGCGCGCAGCATGGCGCGCCAGCCGTCCCATTCGTATCGGCCCGGGGCGGGCTCGATCAGATGCCAGCGCAAGCCGTCGCGCACGGTTTGCAGGCCGTGCGCGGCCATGGCGGCGTAGTCGGAGGCGACGAAGCGATCGTGGTCCTGCCCGACCACGGCGTCGACGCGGGCGCCGTCGCGACGGCGGTGGGTGGCGCACTCGAAACCGCCCATGAAGAAGCTTTCGAACGGAACGTCCGACCGTATCACTGATAGGTTCATGGACGGACCTCAGGCCGCTCTGAGGCGGGGCGCCGTAGGCACCCGGTCGCCGGCATGACTGTCCCCGGCGTGACCCCGCTCATGGCGGACCCCGAAGAGCTCGGAATGGCTAACCTTCAACATGAGTTCTCGGCACTCGACGCACCCCAGCCCGTCTGCCGGGGGGTGTCGAACAAGTTGGGCCGGCATGGTTAGCGAGGCGTTAAGGGAGGCCCTGCTCAGCGCCCTTGTTTTGCAACTGGGTCCTCTCGCGACCAGCTTGGCTGTGAGGGAGGGAAGGCCCGAAATCCAGGCGCCCCGGCCAGCGGCGAGTTGATCCGGGGAAGCCCAAAGCAGATGTTGCGCTCCCCTGCCGTCAGCGAAGGTGCGAGTGCATTGGTGGGCCCGGCAGGACTCGAACCTGCAACCAGACCGTTATGAGCGGTCGGCTCTAACCATTGAGCTACAGGCCCCCCCGTTCACCTAGCAGTCAGCCGCGGGGCGCGAAAGCTTGACGGCGTCGTGCTGCGAGGTGCGATGCTGCGCCCAGAGGTGCTCATGACCCCCAAATCGCTTCTTCTCGCCGGCTCGCTCGCGCTGGGGGCTTGGCCCGCGGCGGCCCAGCCGGCGCTGATGGAGGGCGACGCCGCCTTTCGCGCCACCACCCTGACCCTGTCCTCCTATGGGGAGACGCGCACGGCGCCGGACCAGGCGACGATCTCCATGGGAGTCACGGTTCAGGCGCCCACGGCCGCGGCGGCCCTGGCGCAGAACCGCACGCGCATGACGGCGGTGATCTCGGCCATCCGCGGGCAGGGCGTGCCCGAGCGCGACATCCAGACCTCCGGTCTCGATCTCAGCCCGCAGTACACCTACCCGAACCGGAGCACCGGAGGCTCGGAGCCGCCCCGCGTGACCGGCTATCGGGTGTCCAATCAGGTGACCGTGCTGGTGCGCGACCTGACCCGGCTCGGCCCCGCGGTGGATGCGGTGGCAGCCTCCGGCGCCAACCAGATCAACGGGATCACCTTTGGCCTGGCCAACGCCGACACCCGTGCGGACGAGGCGCGTCGCCAGGCGGTGGCCAATGTCGCGCGCAAGGCCGAGCTCTACGCCCAGGCCGCGGGCCTGCGGGTGGTGCGGCTGGTCACCCTGTCCGAAAGCGGCGGCTACCTGCCGCGGCCGCCCGTGGTGATGATGCGTCAGGCGATCGCGGAAGCCGCGGACGCCTCCACGCCCGTGCAGCCCGGCGAGGTCGGCGTGCGCGTCGACGTCACCGCCGTCTACGAACTGTCCCGCTGACGAACCGCCCGGGGGGTTCACGATGCGCAACCGGATCCGCGCCCGGCGCCGCGCTGAGCTCCAGGGCCTGGCGCTGCAACCGCCCTTGCAGCCGCTGAGCTCGCGGGCCTGCGTCGTCTACGACCTGGGCGACTGAACCGCGACCTGCGCCTGGAGGAAGCGGCTGACGTCGTTCAGCACGGGGGCGCGGCTGCGGAAGAGGGGCCCCAGCGCCGTGACCATGCCCACATGGCCTAGGCCCGGGTAAAAGTGCGTCTCCACCGGCACGCCCACCGCCTGCAGCCGTCCCGCGAGCTCGCGCGTGTGGCGGGGCTCTACGGTGGTGTCCTCAGTGCCGGCGGCCAGCAGGGCGGGTGGGTCGGCGCGGTCCACGTGATTGATCGGCTGGGTGGCGGGAAGGTCGGGCGCGCCGCTGAAGGTGGCGATGGTGGACGGGATGTCCAGCGGCAGGAAGTCGTAGGGGCCCGCCAGGCCGGCCCAGGCCTTGATCGTGCTGCGGGGCAGCCCCGCCTCGGCCAGCCAGCGTTCGTCCAGGGCCAGCATGGCCGCGTTATAGGCTCCGGCCGAATGGCCCACCAGCACCATGCGCTCGGGGTCCCCCCCGAAGCGGCGGGCGTTGTCGCGGGCCCAGCGCACGGCGCGGGCGTTGTCCTCGATGAAGCCCGGATAGCGGACCTGCGGCACGAGGCGGTAGTTCGGGACCACCGTCACAAAGCCCCGGCCGGCGAAGGCGGCCCCGGCGAAGGGATAGATGCTCTTGTCGCCCGTGTCCCAGGACCCGCCGTGGATGAACACCAGCACCGGCTTGAGGCCGCCCCCGTTTGTTTTCGGAGCGTAGACGTCCAGCCGATCGCGCGGGTCGGGGCCGAAGGGGAGGTCGCGCGTGGTCTGGACCCCGCCAACGCTGGCCAGAGCCAGGCGGTTGTAGGCGGCGGTAGGCGAACAGGCGGCGAGCAGCCCCGAGAGCAGGGCGAGGGCGAGGAGGCGAAGTGCGGGCATTCCGGTCCGATCTGGGCGCCTTCGGACCGCACGCCAAGCCCGAACGGCGAGAAGCCGACGATACGCCGCACAGGCGACCCCAGTTCCACCCGAACGCGAACGCGCCTATATGCCGCGCAACACCCGCCCGGCGCCCCCGCGCCGGGCGCCGCTGTTTCTGGCCGGGAAAACCGGCCCCAAAAACGACCGGCCGCTGGCCGGAGGCCCGGAGCGACCCATGACCGAAGTTCTCTACCCGAAAGCCACCGCCGTCTGGCTGGTGGACAACACCGCCTTGACCTTCGACCAGATCGCGGAGTTCTGCGGGCTGCACCCCTTGGAGGTGAAGGCCATCGCCGATGGGGAAAGCGCGCGCGACATCCGCGGAGCGGACCCGATCGCCAACGGCCAGCTGCACCGCGACGAGCTGGACCGGGCCCAGGCCGACCCCAGCTATCGGATGCACGCGGCCAAGAGCCGGCACGCCGACCTGGTCAAGCCGCAGAAAAAGGGCGGCCCGCGTTATACGCCCGTGTCGCGGCGCCAGGACCGGCCGGACGCCATCGCCTGGTTCGTGCGCAACCATCCGGAGGTGACGGACGCGCAGATCTCCAAGCTGCTGGGCACCACCAAAGCCACCATCGACAGCGTGCGCGAGCGGACCCACTGGAACTCGGCCCAGATCAAGCCGGTGGACCCGGTGACCCTGGGTCTGGTCGGGCAGCTGGAGCTGGACGAGGTGGTCCGAACCGCCGCCGCCAAGGCCAACAAGGGCAAGGCGGACGAAGGCGAGACCCTGCGCCCGGCCGCTGAGACCGGGCGCATCGAATACAATGTGGGCGAAGACGCGGGCGCGGCGGACTGATGCCGATCCTCACCCGCCCGACGCGGGAGGGGGACCGCCGAGGGCGTTGCACGGAGCCGGGGCGGCAGGCTCCCGCTGCCTTTCGGCGCAGATCGGCCGGGAGGGGGCGCGGTCCAGCCGCCCCCTCCCCCGCTCCGCGGGTGAGGATCGGTCAGCCGGGGGGTCGTAGCGCCTCCAGCTCTTCCTTGAGCTTGAGCTTCTGTCGCTTCATCTCGCTGACCTTGACGGGGTCGAACGACGGGCTGCGCGTGGCTTGCTCGATCTGGCGCTCCAGGTTTTCCTTGCGGGAGCCGAGTTCGCGGATGCGGCCGTCGATCGCCATGTGCGCCTCCTTGTCTGAGCTGCGGCGGGATGGAACACCCGCAGCGCGGGAATGTCACTTCACAATCCGCAGGCCGGAGCTTACCGGGCCGCTTTGGGCGGGAATGGGGCGATGACCCAGCCCCCGCGCGTGGTGGTGGGGATCTCCGGGGCCAGCGGAGTCACATACGGCGTGCGCACGCTGGAGGCCCTGCGCGAACTGGAGATCGAGACCCATCTGGTGGTGACCAAGGCGGCGCTGCTGACCCTGCAGTCGGAGACGGAACTTACGGCGGAGACGCTGGGGGCCAAGGCGGACGTGGTGCACCGGCTGGCCGACGTGGGGGCGTCCATCGCCTCCGGCTCGTTCCGGACCCTGGGCATGGTCGTGGCGCCCTGTTCGGTGCGGACCATGAGCGAGATCGCCACGGGCGTGACCTCCACCCTGCTGACGCGAGCGGCCGATGTGACGCTGAAGGAGCGTCGGCCGTTGGTGCTGATGGTGCGCGAGACTCCGCTGCACCTGGGGCATCTCAGGACCATGACGGCCCTGGCCGAGATGGGGGCGGTGATCGCCCCGCCCATGCCGGCCTTTTACGCCAGACCCGCGACCCTGGAGGAAGTGGTGGACCAGTCGGTCGGGCGCGCGCTGGACGTGTTCGGCCTATCCTGGCGGGCGGTGCGCCGCTGGGGCGAGGACCTGGCGACCCCACGGTGACGGGGGTGCGGCGATGACCCGCTTATGGGACTGGGCGGTGCAGACCTACGCCCGGCCGGGCGTGGCGGACGCCTGCCTGGAGCTTCAGGACCGGCATGGTATGAGCGTTCCCCTGCTGCTGTGGACGCTGTGGTCGCGGGAGGGGGGAAGCCGGCCCGATCTGGACGCGGGCGCTCAGGTCGCCCGGAGCTGGGAGGTCGAGGCGGTCGGCCCCTTGCGTCGGCTGCGGCGGGCGCTGAAGGCCTTGAACTCCGACCCGGACCGCGAGGCCGTGCGCGACCAGGTCAAGGCGGTGGAGCTGGACGCCGAGCGGCGGCTGCTGGCCGCACTGGAGCGGCTGCCCGCCCTGCCCGGCCCGCCGCCGCCCGCGCCGGAGCTGCTGGCCGCGGCCGCGGCTGCCTACGGCGGGCCGCTCAGCCCGGAAAGCTTCACCGATTTGCTACGCCGTCTTAACCTCCGAGCGGCTTAGCCTTAGGGAGCGCGGCGGCGGTTGAGCATGAACGATCACGGACCGGACGAGGAGAAGGCGGCCTTCACCCAGCTCGCCATCCTGAAACAGGAGCACGGCGACCTCGACGCCTCCCTGAGCGCCGTCCTGGCCCAGCCCATGCCCGACCAGCTCCTGGCCATGCGGTTGAAGAAAAAGAAGCTCGCGCTCCGCGACCAGATCGTATGCCTCGAGGGACGGCTCACGCCGGACATCATCGCCTGAGGTCGGGGCCCGAGCTGGGGCCCGAGATTGGGCCCGGAAGTTGGAGGTTGAGCCGACCGGCGTCCCGCGCGTTCGGTGGAGTTGAGACGCTTCCTCCCGGCGCGCCAACAGTCCAGGCCCGATGCAAGAGATCACCAGTTTCAGGCTCGTGAGCATCGGCGGAACGCCGATCACCGTGGGCGGCGTGCTCACCGCCTTGCTCATGATCGCAGCCGCGATCCTTGTGGCCCGGCTGATCCGAAGCGCGCTCGAGCGCGTGCGCGATCGGGCCGGCCTCAGCGTGAGCTCCGTCTATATCGTCGAAAAGCTGGTCGGCTACGCCGTGGTGCTGGCCGGAGTCTTCGCGGCGCTGACCACGCTTGGGCTGAACCTGACCTCATTTGCGGTGTTCGCCGGCGCGATCGGGGTGGGCGTGGGCCTGGGGCTGCAGGGGGTGGTGCGCGAGTTCGTGTCGGGGCTGGTCATCATCTTCGACCGGCAGGCCAATGTGGGCGACTTCATCGAGTTGGAGACCGGCGCGCGCGGACTGATCATGGAGGTGGGGCCCCGCGCCACGCGACTGCGCGACAACGACGGCGTGGACATCATCCTTCCCAACTCCAAGCTGATCGAGAACCAGGTCACCAACTGGACCCTCAAGCGCCAGACGCGGCGCATCCACGTGCCCTTCTCCGCCGCCTACGGATGCGACAAGTCGGTCGTGCGTGAGGCGGTGCTCAAGGCGGCCCGGGCGGTTCCCTTCACCCTGCCCGACACGGAAGCGCGCAGGACCCAGGTCTGGCTCACCGGCTTCGGCGAATCGGCCATGAACTTCGAACTGGTGGTCTGGCCCACCTTGGACGCGGTGAAACGCCCGGCCGCCATGCAGGCCGCCTATCTGTGGGCCATCGATGACGCGCTTCGCGACGCGGGGGTGGAGATTCCCTTTCCCCAGCTGGACGTCAGATTGCGCAGCCTGTTCGGCCACGAGGGCGACTCAGCCATGGCCGCCCTGGGCTTGGAAGGCCCCCGCGCCACGCCGCCTTCGCAGAGCGAGTCGCACAACGACGCGGCCGAGACGCTGGAAACGGAGGCGGCCGCAGGTCCCGCCCAGGGCCCGGACCCGGGCGCCCGGGAGAGCGCCCGAAACTCCGGCCGGGGGTCCGAAGGCGCCGGCCCGCCCTCCTGAACGGAGAGCTCTCCCTCAGCCCCGCTTGCGCAGGTACATGGCTGCGTCGGCTTCGGCCAGGAGTTCGGCCGCGCTCTTGCCGGGTTCGAAGGGGCGAACGCCGTGGGCGATGGACAGCTTGAAGGTCTGACGTTGCCAGCGGACGGGGGCGGCCTCGATCATGGCGGCGAGCTGGGCGGCGCGCTTGGCCGCGTCCGGGGCGTTGGCGCGCACCAGGCAGGCGGCGAACTCGTCCCCCCCCATACGGCCCACGATGTCCGAGCCGCGCAGGCTGCTCACCAGGACCTCGGCGGTGTGCTGCAGCGCCGCGTCGCCGGCCGCGTGGCCGAACAGGTCGTTCAGGTCCTTGAACCGGTTGAGATCGAAATAGACCAGGCTCAGCGGCTCGCCATAGCGTTCGGCTGAGGCGATCGCGCGGGCCAGCTCACGTTCAAAGGCGCGGCGGTTGAGAACGGGGGTGAGCGGATCCTGATCCGCGAGGGTCTCGGCGGCTTCGAGACGGGCGCAAAGGCGCGCGATCTCCTGCTCCTGACGCTCCAGGGCGGCGCGCACGGCGGGCGTGACCTCCCCGGCGTCGAGCCGGTGGCGTTCGGCGAAGGCGTCAGGCGCGGGAAGGACGACGGGAGCGGCCACGGGGGCAGGTTAGCCCGGCCGCTTGCCCTTGCAATGCGGGGACGCCTAGAAGGCGCGCTTTCCGGTCAGGAGAGGCCCGTGACGGCTCCGGCGGTGGCGATCGTGATGGGCAGCCGGTCCGACTGGCCTACGCTCAAGGCCGCGGCCCAGGCGCTGCAAGCGCTCGGGGTGGACTACGAGGCCAAGGTGGTGTCCGCCCACCGCACGCCGGAGCGGTTGTACGATTTCGCCCGCGGGGCGGCGCGCGAAGGCTTCAAGGTGATCATCGCGGGCGCGGGAGGGGCCGCGCACCTGCCGGGGATGGTGGCGTCGCTGACCGACCTGCCGGTGCTGGGCGTTCCGGTGGAGGCCACCAGTTTGAACGGGCTCGACGCCTTGCTTAGCATTGTGCAGATGCCGGGCGGCGTGCCGGTCGGAACGCTGGCCGTGGGGGCGGCCGGGGCCAAGAACGCGGGCATGCTGGCCGCGCGCATCCTGGCGCTGTCGGACGTGGCCCTGGCCAAGCGGTTGGCCGCGCACCACGCGGCGGTGACGGCCGAGGTGCCGGAAACGGTGGAGGACCGGTGACGCCGCTCCCGCCCGGCTCGACGATCGGCATCCTGGGCGACGGCCAGTTGGGGCGGATGCTGGCCCTGGCGGCGGCGCGGCTGGGGTTCGATGCGGTCGTGCTGAGCCCGGACGCGGACGGGCCCGCCTCGCGGGTGGCGGCGCGGAGTTGGGTCGCCGACTACACCGACCCCGCAGCGCTGGAGGAGCTGGCGCGGGCGGCCGATGTGGTCACCTATGAATTCGAGAACGTGCCGGTTGCGGCGGTGGAGCGGCTGGAGGCGCTGGGGGCCACGGTGCTGCCGGGTCGGCGCGCGCTGGCGGTGGCGCAGGACCGGGTAGCCGAAAAGACCTTCATGCGGGAGCATGGATTGGAGACGGTGGACTTCGCGCCGGTGGACGACAGCTTGTCGCTGGCGGCCGCGCTGGAGCGGATCGCCCTTCCCGCCCTGCTGAAGACCCGGCGCGAGGGCTACGACGGCAAGGGGCAGGTCTGGATCGAGCTCGCCGAGGCGGCGGAGGCGGCCTGGGCGGAGATCGGGGGCGGCCCGGCGATCCTGGAGGCGCGGGCGCCCTTCGTGCGCGAGCTGTCGGTCATCGCGGCGCGCGGGCGGGACGGCTCCGTGGCGATCTACCCCGCCGGGGAGAACCGGCACGAGGGGGGGATCCTGCGGGAAACGACCGCGCCGGCCCGAAGCGCGCCGGAGTTGGAGGCCCGGCGCATCGCCGAGACGGTCCTGAGCCGGCTGGGCTATGTGGGCGTGATCGGGGTCGAGCTGTTCGAGCTCGCCGACGGGCGGCTGCTGGTCAATGAGATCGCACCCAGGGTGCACAATACGGGGCACTGGACGCAGGACGCCTGCCAGGTGGACCAGTTCGAGCAGCATGTCCGCGCGGTGGCGGGCTGGCCGCTGGGGCCCACCCAGCCCCACTCCGCGGCGCTGATGCAGAACCTGATCGGGGAGGATGCGGAGCGGTGGGCCGAGCTGGCGGCCGACCCCTCGGCCCGGCTGCATCTCTACGCCAAGCGCGAGCCGCGGGCCGGGCGCAAGATGGGGCATGTGAACCGGCTTCAGCCGCGCGCCGCTCCGTAGCGGAGGCGGGCCAGGGCGCCGGCGAGATGATCGCCCAGCCCCAGGCGGGGCAGGCCCGCCTTCCACTTTTCAAAGCTCATGACGTTGTCGATGCGCGCGGCGAGTTCACCCTGGGCGGCTTCGCGGCCGGAGGTCAGGCGCACAGCGATGACCTCGGCCAGGACGGCGGAAAGGATGAGACGCTTGCTGTAATGGTTCTCGTCGGTCGCGGTGTCGCCGGCCCAGCGCCAGATGGCGTCAGCCGCCTCCCACAACAGGCGGGTCCCAAGGGGCAGGTTGGGCGGTAGGGCGAGGAAGCCGGCCAGGCGACGCGAGGCGCGGCCGTCGGCGGCCGTGGCCTCCATCTTGGCCTCCACGCCCCGCGCGATGCGCTCGCGGACTTTCAGGGTGGACGGATCGAGGCGAGCCAGCTCCGCCATCGCCACACGCAGATGCCGGCGCGAGGCGAGCGCGGCGAGGTCGCGCGCGCCTTGGGGCAGCAACAGTTCGGCGTCCCCCCGAGAGAGGCCGGCGCTCTTGGCGGCGCGCGCCACCAGGGTCGAATTCCAGCCGATGTCGCCCGCCAGGGCGAGGGCCGCCAGGAGCACGCGCTCTTCGGCCGCGTCGGCCCAATCCGGTTGAGGCGCTTCGGTCACCTCCCGACAGTTAGGGGCTGGGGAGCGCCGGCGCTATCGGGTTCGCGGTTCGCGGTGCTTCACCAAGAGCAGAAAGGGGCCACGAAGGTCGCGAAGAGGCTGGCGGTGGGTCAGTCTCTGAATCAGCCCGAAGGGGCTGAATGTTCGCCTTTCGAGCCAAACCGACACTCAGTGGCGAGGCGGCGTCCGCTCCCAAGTCGTCGTGTAATCGGGGTCAAGCACAACCTCTCCGGTTTGGCGCAACCGATAAGAACCAGGCTTAGCAGGAAAGAACGCACGCAAATCGGGCGGGAGCGTAAAGACATCGCCCGCACGAGCGCCCTCAAGGCGTAGGGTGATGCCCTCGTTCGCGTCGACAATCATGACCGTGCCGAAGAACTGCTCAAGCTGCTCGCCTGCCGGACCGTTGGTGGTCATGCCGACAAGCACGGTTGAGCCTGAGAGCTTCTCGGCCAAGGCATGGTCCCATGCCGGTCGGCCATCAGGCTTACGGAAGGGCCATCTCATGCTTTGGAACTAGCAGGCTCCGCCTCGCCTCTGCGGCTCGGCTCTGGTGGGTTGCGCATCGTCGGCTTCCCCGGTCGCAATATCCACGTTGCTCTTGGCGGACTGGTTCCGATCGCGCGGGCGCTTCGGCCTCCGGTCAGTCAGGCGAGCATCATAGCCCGATCCGCGTAGATCGGGCAGCCGATTTCATGCTGACCTACCACCGAGAGGCTGCGCCTTGTCGTTCCTGCCCCGCTCGGCGGGTAGGAGCGTCACAGGATCCCACAACGGTTGCCATTGGGCCCCGCCTGGCGTAAGAACGCGCTCCGAGCTGGGGTTCGCCCCGGAGCGATGGGCCGTTTTCGACGTCCCGCAAATCTTCCACACCGCGGGCGTCCTTGAGGAGGGCCTAGTCATCGTTCAGATTTTCGTGCGCGACAACAATGTCGATCAGGCGCTCAAGGCGCTGAAGAAGAAGATGCAGCGTGAAGGCACCTTCCGCGAGATGAAGCGGCACGTGCACTATGAAAAGCCGTCCGAGAAGCGCGCCCGCCAGGCCGCGGAAGCCGTGCGCCGGGCGCGCAAGCTGGCCCGCAAGCGCATGCAGCGCGAAGGCCTGCTGCCCCCGCCCAAGCCCCGCGTGGCGCGCTAAGCAAGCGCCGGAATCCGAGATCAGGAAGGCCGCGTCCGTCGGGACGCGGCCTTTTTCGTGCGCGCCGCTCGGATCAGGCGGCCTTTGCGGGCCTGAACCGAGACAAGAGCCTCTTCAGGTCGACGGGGCCGCTCGAAATCGCGCCGGCTTTGAAGGCGCGGCCGGAGAGGTGGACCACCGCCGCGGTCGTCAGCAGCATCAGCAGGAGGGTGCCGACCACCTCCCAGAGCGCGACCTCGGAGCCCGCGCGGGCCAGCATGAGAAAGGGCGTGAAGGGCGGGATCCAGGACAGCACCTGCAGCAGGGGCGAGCCCGGGTCGCGGATGGCCAGGCTCATGAACAGGATGGGCACGGTGGCCAGCAGGACCACCGGGGTGAGCAGGGTCTGAGCCTCGCGCGGGCTGTCGCAAAAGGCGCCGATGCCGGCGAAGATGGCCGCATACATGACATAGCCCAGCAGGGCATAGAGCACGAAGTAGAGCAGCAGGCCCCGGCCCATCAGGACCGAACCCACGTCGGCGGCCATGCCGGGCGCGCCCTGGATCAGGGCCAGGGTCCCGAGCGCCGCCCAGGTCAGCATCATGGTGGCCGTAAGCGCAGCCACCCCCAGGATCTTGCCGCCCATGATCTCGGTGGTCGAGGCGGAGCCGGCCAGGATCTCGAGCACCCGGCTGGATTTCTCCTCCATGACCGAATTGAACAACAGGCCCGCGCCGGCGAAGATCACCATGAACAGGCCCACGCCGAGCGCGAAGCCCACCACCGTGGGCAGGCGGTCGCGCAACGAGACCTCGCCGCCGCCGGCGGCCTTGGGCGAAAGCTCGCGGATCTCGGGCTGCAGGTCCTCCACCTGCTCCAGAAGGTCGGGCGAGAGGCCCGCGGCGGTCAGGCGTTCGGCCCGGAGCAGGTCGCGCATGGCGATGCGGACAGCGTTCTCCACCGTGTCGGCGCCGAGCTCGGCGGTCCAAAGATCGACGGCGATCTCCCCCTGGCTGCGGTGCAGAACCACCGCGCCGTCGAGCTGCTCGCCGCCGGGGAGGGTGCGCTCGCCCGCAATGTAGGGGCGTAGCGCGGCATTGACGGCTGCGCGCTCTCCCGGGAGGCCAGGCGGGGGCGGTGCGATGCGGAAGGGCGGCGGGGGCGCCTCGAAGCGGGAGGCGGCGGCCGGGGCCACCCGGGCCAGCTCGGCGCGGGCGGCGGGCTCGCCGCCCCGACGGCCGGCCTCGCGGACGGCCTTGGCGGCGTCGGGTCCGGCCGTGGTCAGCGCCAGCAGGCGCATGGCCTGTATGCCGCTTTCTCGGACATCCTCATCGAGGCGGGCCCGCAGCCGCGCGGCATAGTCCCCACCGGTCAGGTCGACGATGGCCACCGTCGAGCCCTGCTGGGCGCGGTCCATGAACACCGGCAGGCCGAGGCCCACGACGAGGCCCAGAGGCGCCAGGGCCAGGGAGAGCCAGAAGCCCGCGGTGCGCACATAGCTCATGTACTCGCGGCCGGCGATGATGAGCAGGCGCCTCATGCGGCGGACTCCAGGGTCTGGCGTGCGGGAAGGGTCTCGCCGGTCAGCACGATAAAGGCGTCGTGCAGGCTGGGCTCCTTCATCTCGAAACGCGAAACGTCGAAACCCTGGGAGAAGAGCGCGCGCAGCACCTCCTGCACCGGCGCGTGCGGGGCCACCACGGCGGTCAGCCGGGGCGCGCCGCCCCGCTCGGCGGGCGGAGCGG
>JAHWJX010000063.1 GCA_019348195.1 Pseudomonadota bacterium
GTGTTCTGTACGGAAAGCACGCTCCAACAAGGTTCACCTACATCTGGTCCACTGAGCCAGATATCTACTGCAAGCAGAAGCCCCGGCCTGTGTCAGTCGGAGATGTGCGTTCCTTAGTGGTCTTGCACGATGACTACGAGGGCGGCTGGTGGTCCACTGACCTACTCACACGAGCGGAGTACAATCGGCTTTCAGCTGATATGGCTCCGTTTTCCAACATTCCGAGATGGTAGTCCGTGCCTGAAACCCTCACCCCCAAGGTCCTGATCATCGGCGCGGGCACGGGCGGCTATCCGACCGCTATCCGTTGCGGCCAACTCGGGCTGGACACCGTCATCGTGGACGCCGGCAAGCTGGGCGGCACCTGCCTGAACGTGGGCTGCATCCCGTCCAAGGCCTTCATCCACGCCGCGGGGAAGTTCGAGGCGGTGAAGAAGGCGGCGAACGGCGGCACGCTCGGCATCACGGCCGGTTCGGCCTCCATCGACCTGGCCCAGACCGTCGCCTGGAAGGATGGGATCGTGGCCAAGCTGAACGGCGGGGTGGGCGGGCTGCTCAAGCGGGCCAAGGCGCGGCACATCCAAGGCTGGGCCACCTTCACCGACGCCAAGACCTGCACCGTCCAGCCCTCGGACGGAGGCGAGCCGATCACGATCACGCCCGAGCATGTGATCCTGGCCACAGGCTCGCAGCCGGTGGAGCTGCCTTTTCTGCCGTTCGGCGGAAACGTCATCTCGTCGGAAGGCGCGCTGCAACTGGACCGCGTGCCCGAGCGGCTGGTCGTGGTGGGCGGCGGCTACATCGGCGTGGAGCTGGGCACCGCCTTTGCCAAGTTCGGCTCGAAGGTCACCATCGTCGAGGCGCAGGAGCGCATCCTGCCGCTCTACGACAAGGCGCTGACCGACCCCGTCCGCAAATGGCTGGAGAGAAACGGGGTGACGCTGCACCTGGGCGCCAAGGCCAGGGGCATGGACGGCGACGCCCTGACTGTCGAAACCGCCGACGGCCAGACGCTCAAGCTCGCGGCCGACAAGGTCATGGTCACGGTCGGCCGGAGGCCGGTGACAGGGGGCTTCGGCCTGGAGGCGATGGGCGTCGACATGGCTGGCCCCTTCATCAAGGTCGACGACCAGCGGCGCACCTCCATGAAGAACGTCTGGGCCGTGGGCGACGTCGTGGGCGAGCCCATGCTGGCGCACAAGAGCTCGGCGGAGGGCGAGATGGTGGCCGAGATCATCGCCGGCCGACGTCGCACCTTTGATCCCGTGACCATCGCGGCGGTCTGCTTCACCGAGCCGGAGATCGTCGCCGCGGGCCTGCTGCCCGCCGATGTCGAGGGCCGCACCGATGTGGCCGTGGCGCAATTCCCCTTCAGCGCCATCGGCCGGGCGCTGAGCATGGAGGCCGGCGACGACGGCGGCTTCGTGCGCATCCTGCACGGCAAGGACGATCACCGCATCCTGGGCATCCAGGCGGTGGGCTCGCACGTCTCCGAGCTGTCCGGCGAATTCGCCGCCTTCATGGAGATGGGTGCGGTGCTCGAGGACGTCGCGGGAACCATCCACGTCCACCCGACTCTCACCGAGGCGTTCCATGAGGCGGCGCTGCGAGGGCTAGGGCATGCGATCCACATCTGAGAAAATCGCGTGATTGACCTGCAGGACGACGTCGTCGTCATCACGGGCGGGTTGGGCCAGCTCGGTCGCGCCGTGGCCCAGGCGGCCAAGGCGCAGGGCGCCCGCACCGCCCTGATCGACCATGCGCCCAAGCCCGCCGACGCCCCGCCAGCCGAGCTGCACGTCTGCGGCGTCGACCTGACCGATCCGGCCCGGGCCCAGGGGGCCATGAACACGGTCCGGGAACGGCTGGGGGCGATCCACGTCCTGCTCAACATCGCCGGCGGCTTCACCTGGGAGACGCTGGAGGGCGGCGATCCGGCGAGTTGGGACCGCATGTACGCGCTCAACGTCAAGACGGCGGTCAACGCCACTGGAGCCGCGCTGCCGCATCTGCTGGAGAGCGGGGCGGGGCGGATCGTCAATGTCGGCGCGGCGGGCGCGGTCAAGGCGGGGGCCGGAATGGGCCCCTACGCGGCCTCCAAGGCGGGAGTGATGCGCTTCACCGAAGCGCTCGCCGAGGAGCTCAAGGACAAGGGCGTGACCGTCAACGCCGTCCTCCCATCCGTCATCGACACGCCCCAGAACCGCGCGGACATGCCCGAGGCCGACCCCGCCAAGTGGGTCTCGCCGGCGGATCTCGCGGCCGTGATGCTGTTCCTGGCCTCGCGGGAGGCCCGGGCGGTGACGGGCGCCCTGCTGCCGGTCATGGGCCGGGTCTAGGAGCGGCGACCGCCCATGTTCTTCCAGAGAACGGCGCCGATGATCAGCAGAAAGGCCAGCAGGCGCAGGGCGAAGATGGGGCTCCGCTCCTCCCGGGGGATCTCCAGCAGACCCACCAGGGCCTGATTGAGCGCCATCAGCACGAAAGCGGCGGCGAAGGCGGCGAACAGGCCGTCCCCCGTGCGCCGCCAGAACCGGGCGAAGAAGACGCTGGCCACCAGGAAGCCCATGGCGAGCGCGCCGGTGAAGAAGGCTTCGGTGGTGCTCACTCCGCCTCCCAGATGAAACCGTAGAGCAGCACCCCGACTGCGGCCAAGGAGGCGGTCTGACGCCAGAGCGTCAGGTCGACGCTCTCGAAGACCAGCATGTCCGCCGCAACAAACAGGTTGTTCAGCGCCAGAAAGGCGAAACAGGCCGCGCTCCAGGCCAGCAGCGAGGCGCGGGTGCGACGGTAAGCGCGCCAGAGCAGGCCCGCGCACAGCAGGCTGGTGAGCAGGCACAGGACGTAGAGCAGGGTCGCGATCAACGGTCGTCTCCACGCAGGCGGAAGGCGTCCGCGAAGATCTGCAGCTTGTCGTTTGGTCCGGCCATGATGGCCTTGATCACCTGTCCCGAGCGCTCCCGGTAGGCCGTTTCCAGCCGGGCGCACAAGGCGTCCAGCATCGGCCCCGCCGGCGCATAGCGGCAGCCCGCCTCGCAGGCGATCAGGCCGGCCGTCTGGAGCCCGGCGAACTGATCGGAGACCAGCCGCGCATTGGCGCGCAGCTCGCGCGCGGCGTCCTCCGCCGTCCAGGTCCGGTCCGGCTCGCGGCGAAGCAGGAGCAGAAGCTCCAAGGCCCACACCGAGCGGATCGAACCCTGGATGAAGGAAAGAAGATCTTCGTCCAGCACGGGGCGATAGGGCGCGCTTGGGGTTAAGACGACCTTAACCGCTCAAGCGCGGGGCGCGATGCGCAGCAGCTTGCCGTTGGCGCGGTCCGTCAGCACGTAAAGCGCGCCGTCCGGGCCCTGCACCACTTCCCGGATCCGCTCGCCCCGCTCGGTGAGCAGGCGCTCCTCGCCCACCACCCGGTCACCGTTCATCACCAGCCGGACAAGGCCCTTGGAGGACAGGCCGCCGATGAAGACGTTGCCGCGCCACTCGGGAAACAGCCGGCCGGAGTAGATGGCCATGCCCGAAGGCGAGATCGCAGGGTCCCAGTAGTAGATGGGCTGCTCCAGGCCGGCCTGTTGGGTGGTCTGGTGGATGCGCGCGCCGCTGTACTCCTCACCGTAGCCGATGGTGGGCCAGCCGTAATCCTTCCCGGGCTCGGGCCGGTTCAGTTCGTCGCCGCCGCGGGGGCCCATTTCGACCTCCCAGAGCCGACCCTTCCCGTCCAGCGCCGCGGACAGCACATTGCGGTGGCCGCTGGACCAGATCTCCGGCCGGGCGCCCGGGCGCCGCGCGAAGGGATTGTCCCGGGGTACGGAGCCGTCGGCGTTGATGCGCACGATCTTGCCGAAGTGGCTGTTCAGATTCTGCGCCTGCATCCGGCCGGGCAGGATCGAGCGCTCGCCCAGGGTCACGAACAGCTTGCCGTCGCGCGCCCAGACCAGCCGCCCGCCCGAGTGCATGGTGCTCTCGATGGTGGGCTGCATGCGGAAGATGACCTGGACGTTCTCCACCCGGGGCTGGGCGCCTTCGACGAGCCGCCCGCGAGCGACGGCCAGGCCGTTGCCGCCTTGGCGCGGCTCCGAATAGGTCCAATAGATCATCCGGTCCCGGTTGAAGTTCGGGCCAAGCTCCACGTCCAGCAGCCCGCCCTGGCCGCGTGCATCCACCCGCGGCATCCCCGCCACCGGCTCTGACTTGGCGCCCTGGGCGGTTAAGATGCGGAGGGCGCCCGGTTTTTCGGTTACCAGCATGCGCCCGTCCGGCATGAAGGCCAGCGCCCAAGGCGCGTCGAGCCCGCCCGCGATCTCCGTTACCTGAATGGGCGTGCGGGTCTGAACGGCCGGCGCGCGCGTCTGTCCCGCAAACGCCGGCCGGAACTCCGGTACGTTGGGTTTGCCGGTTTCAACCGGAGCTCCCTGCGGAGCCGCACCCGTCCGGGGGATCGAAGGCTGGCTGCCGGCCGCGGCGCCGGGCGCCCGGTTGCCGCTGTTGGCCCCGTTCTGGTTGCTCTGCCCCACGGCCTGCTCACAGGCGCCGAGCGAGATGGCGAAAAGGGCGGCTGTCGTCAGCAGGGTGCGCATGGCGAAACTCCGGTTGGTCGTCGTTGTAAGCGAGGGTGCTGTTACAGGGTTCCAAGAAGGGACGGCAGCACGTCTCGCCGCTCCACCTGTCCCACATGAATGGACCACCACACGGCGTAGAAGAGCAAGGGCCAACGATGCTGGGCCAGGGCCTCGTCGGTGAACGCGGCGCGCACCGCCTCGGTGTCGCAGGCCTGGGCCACCCCTTCGTGCTTGGGCAGGGTGCGGGCGAGATCGGCCGCGCGGGGGGCGATCCAGCTGGCGACCGGGACGGTGAAGCCCTGCTTCTTCGACCAGGGCTCCGCTGCGGGACAATGCCGCTCCAGCCAGCGACGCAGGATCCATTTGCCGTACCGGCCCCGGACCTTGAGGCTGTCCGGCAGCGAAAAGGCGAAGGCGGCCACCTCGCGATCGAGGAAAGGGGTGCGGCCCTCCAGGCCATGGGCCATGAGGCAACGGTCAAGCTTCAGGAGGAGATCGTTGGGCAGCCAGGTGGCGATGTCGCGCCATTGGGCGCGCTGCAGCTTGGTAAGCCCGTCCGGCGTGCGCGCCGTTTCACGCCAGTGCTGCAGCGCCACTTCGCCCCCGTCCTTGAGAAAGGGCGCGTCCACCTGGGGCGCGGCGGGGCGGCCGCCCAGCAGCTTGGGCCGCAGGGCGCGGCGGTAGCGCCCGTAGCCGCCGAACAGCTCGTCACCGCCTTCCCCGGTCAGGACCACGGTCAAGGAGCCCCGGGCGGCCTCGGCCAGCTTGTAGGTGGGCAGGGTGGCGTAGTCGGTGGTGGGGTCGTCCAGCGCCCAGGCTGCTTCCGGCAGGATCCGCCAGAAGTCAGCCTCGGTGAAGGCCGTCTCGCGCCAGTCCAGGTCCAAGGCGCGGGCGATCCGTTCGGCGGCGGCCCGCTCGTCGCGCGCGCCATGGGCCTCGAAGCCGCAGGTATAGGCCGTGACCGGGCGTTCGTTCAGCCGGGTCATCAGGGTGGCGATCACGGCGCTGTCGACCCCGCCTGAGAGGAACAGGCCGTAGGGAACGTCGGACCGCTGATGCACCCGTACGGAGTCCTCGAGAACGGGGTCGAGCCGAGCCAACACCTGATCCTCGTCACCGGCCGTCTCCACGGCCGGGCGGAGGAAGTCCGGGCCGGACCCGGGTTGCGGAAAGGCCGAAGGGATCGCCCGCTCCGGGGCGCGGAGCTCCGCCGGCGTTGCGCTGTCCGGGGCTGGGGTCACCTCCCGGACCTCGCCAGGCAGAAGGCGGCGGAGACCCGCGTAGGGCGTGTCGGTCTGGGCGTAGTTGAGGGCCAGAAGCTCATGCACCCGGCCGGGGATCAGGGGACCGCGGGGCAGGGCGCGGGGTTCGGACGCGAAGCGGAGCTCTCCGTCGGCTTCGTGAAGGTAGAGCGGCTTGATGCCGAAGGGGTCTCGGACGAGCCAGGTCCGGCCGTCGCCGCCGACCAGGCAAAAGGCGTACATGCCGCGCAGTCGGTCGAAGGCCGCCCGGCCCTCGCGCGCGTACAGGTGGAGGAGGGGTTCGAAATCCGAGCCGGTTTCGGGCTCTAGCCCGAACTCCTCGATCAGCTCCTTGTAGTTGTAGATTTCGCCATTGCCGATCACGGTGGAGCCCGCCGCGTGCAAGGGCTGCCATCCGCAGTCCAGATCGATGATGGACAGCCGGGCGTGGGCCAGGGCGCCGCCGGCGACCTGCTCGATCCGGACCCCGTCAGGACCGCGGTGCTGCAGCGTGTCGATCAGCGGTCCGACGGGCTCAGTCCCGCCCAGCACGCCGGCGATGCCGCACATCAGCGATCTCCTGCGGGGCGTCCGCCGTGGATGGCCCCGTGGATGGCGAAGAGCTCCCGCCAGGCGCTCACCACCACCCGCTCCGAAAAGCGCGAAGCCACCCGCGCGCGTCCGCGTTCGGCCAGGCAGTAGCGAAGCGCGCGGTCGCTCAGGAGCTCCGCCACCGCTTCGGCCAGGGCGACGGGGTCGTCCACCGGCGCCAGGCGGCCGTCCGCCCCGTCGTGAATCAGGGCGGCGGGGCCGAGGCTGGCGGCCGCCACGACGGGCAGGCCGTGAGCCCAGGCCTGGATGACCACATTGCCGAGCGGCTCGAAGCGGGAGGGAAAGACGCACACGTCGGCGGTCCGATACAAGGCGGGAGCGTCGGTGCGCCAGCCAAGCCACCGTACCCGCTCGGCCACCCCCAGCTCCACCGCCAGCCGCTTCAACTCCGCCTCCAGAGGGCCGGATCCCGCGATCCAGAGCCAGGCGTCCGGGAGGCGCTGCAGCGCGCGCAGGCTAACGTCGTGCGCCTTGGATGAATGCAGCCGGCCCATGCCCAGCAGCAGGGGCGCACCGTCCGGCGTGTTGAACAGGGCCCGGTCCAGCGGGGCGCCCTCGCCCGGGCGGGCGAAATTCGGGATGTGGTGGGCGCGGTCGGCCGGCCAACCCTGGCCGACGATCCAGTCCCGGATGTGCTCCGTATTGGCGACCAGGGCATCGAAGTCCTTGTAGTACTTCAGGTCATAGTAGCCGCCCAGCCGTCCGATGCGTTTCCAGGATCCCTGTGGGCTGTGGCGCGCGGCCCGGTTCATCCAGGCCAGGAGCACGCGCGCATCCTGCGCCTTGGCGAACCGCGCGGCGCGGCGCGGGGTGCGCCAGTCCAGCGGGCCGCCGAAGCCCAGCACGGCCGTGGGCATGCGCGCTTCGGCCAGGGCGGCCTCGCGTCCGGCGTGGGCGCGGACAGCCGCCGCCTGGACCACGCCCGCGCGGGCCAGGGCCGTGGTGAGCTCGGTGAAATAGGTTTCGGCTCCGCCGTCCTCGGCCGAGCCGAGCAGGTGGAGCACGGACATCGCGGCTTCTTCGACCCCGAAGCGCAGTGGATGTCCACCGCTTGAAGCGCGACGAGCCCGGGCCTATACACCCCGGCCTGCTCCTGAGGTGGCGGCCCTATCGGGCAAGCATGGCTGGATAGCTCAGCTGGTTAGAGCGGTGGATTCATAACCCACAGGTCGGCGGTTCAAGTCCGCCTCCAGCTACCACTCTCCTCAGGAGCAGCTCTCTTCCTGGAGGCCCGTCCCTGAGGCCCTGCGCTTCCAGGCGGGAGATCGCCAAAAATCCCTAAAAGGTGCACGACCCCGTTCCAGGAACTCGGTCCAGGACGAGGGCCGACCGCCACGTCCCGCCGCATGGTGGGGCGGGAGCCCCGTAGGCATCAGCCCAGCATCTCCGTGACCTTGCCGGAGAGCGCCTCCAGCGCGAAGGGCTTGGTGATCATGTCCATTCCGTTCCCGTCGAATTCGCCGGCTGCGGCCTTGTCGGCATAGCCGGTCACGAACAGGATCTTCAGCTCGGGACGGAGCGCGCGGGCGGCTTCGGCCAGTTGACGGCCGTTCATGCCGGGGAGCCCCACGTCGGTGACGAGCAGCTGAATGCGTTGGTCGGCCCGGATGATCTCGAGCGCCGACGGGCCGTCATTGGCCTCCAGCGCATCCACGCCCAGTTCGTCGAGGACCTCAAGCACCAGCATCTGGACGAGCACCTCGTCCTCCACCACCAGGACCACGGGCTTGGCGCCCGTTCCGCTCGACCCGTCTTCGTTCGTTTCCAAGCTCAAGAGTGCGGCCCCCCGATGGCCGAAGTCGCCCGTCCGGACCCTGTGGACAGAGTCGCCCGAAAGCAACAAGTTTCCCGCCGAGCGGACAAGATAGACCAAACCGCTCCGCTTGCCACGACCGTGCTCTTAGGCCGCAGCCTGGGCCGGTCGCCTGGGGCCGGCGGCGAGGGCTTCGCGGAGCGCGACCAGCAGGCGCTCGGTCTTGATCGGCTTCTCCACCAGACCGGCCATCCCCGCGGCGCGATAGGTGCGGGCGTCCTCGGGATCGGCGTTGGCGGTGAGCGCGATGATGGGAACGCGGCTCATGGGCGAGGGGAGGTCGCGGATGGCGCGGGCGGCTGCGAGCCCGTTCATGCCGGGCATGTTGATGTCCATCAACACGGCGTCGAAACGGCCATGGCTGACGGATCGCACCGCTTCGACCCCGTCGTCGGCGGTCTCCACCGTGCAGCCGAACAGCTCGACCAAGGTGCGAGCCACCGTGCGGTTGGTGGCGTTGTCGTCCACGATGAGCACCCGGCCGGTCAGGGTGGGCGCCGCGTCAGGTTCGTCGGTTCCGGACGCGTGGCCCTTTCCGCCGCGGCAGCTCGGCCCTTCGATCTGGAAAAAGACCGTGGCGCCGGCGCCGGCGTTGTTTTGCGCCCAGATGCGGCCGCCCATGGACTCCACCACGCCGCGCGCGAGCGCCAGGTCCAGGCCCGTTCCGTAGGCAGGGCGGCCGGCCGGGCCGAACGGTTCGAAAAAGGCGGGCAGCTTGGCGGGATTCACGCCGGGGCCCGTGTCGCGCACATGGCCGCTGAGGAAAACCCGGTTCTCCCGCCGCTCAGCCTGCAAGCTGACCTCCACCCCGCCCCGACGGGTGAGCCTCAGAGCATGGCCGATGAGCAGGTCGTAGATCTGACGCAGGCGAACAGGGTCGAGCTCGGCGGCCACCCCGGCCTCGCCGGTGAAAACGGCGCCCAGGCCTACCCCGTCCTCCGCCGCCCGAAGAGCCCAGTCCATCTGAACGCTGTCCAGCAGGTCGCGGAGGTCGACGGGCTCGGGCGCGAGGGTCACGGCGCCCTCCTGGGTGCGGGACAGCTCCGCGGCATCGTCGAGGAGGCGTAGGAGGGTGCGGCCGCAATCGGCGACGGTGCGGATGTAGGCGGCGTTGTCGGGGCCGTCGGGCTGTCGTTCCAGCAGTTCGGTCACGGCCAGGACGCCCTTGAGGCCGGCGCCCACCTCGGCGCAGAGCGCGCTCAGCAGATTCGTCGTGTTCGGCGCGGCGGCCTGGCCCTGGCCATCGGCGTGCGGCAGGCCTTGGGCTGGGCGCGCAGCCGCCTCGGCCCCCGGGGAGGGAGGACCGACGGCCGGCGCGGAACTGTGCGGCGGACCCGAGGGGGGCATAAGGGCTGGAGGCGCTCCGATACCGTTCCACCTTCGGCCAGCCGGAGTTGAGGGGGCGTTAAGACCTCGAGGCGGGACGGAGCATCGCAATCCGGGTGCGATGGCCTAAGTAGGCGGCCGTCATGACCTATTCCGCGGCCGCACTGGTCCTGTTCTCCGGCGGGCAGGACTCGACCACCTGCCTCGCCTGGGCGCTGGAGCGCTACGGGCGCGTCGAGACGGTGGGGTTCGACTACGGCCAGCGCCACCGGGTGGAGTTGGACGCGCGGCTGACGGTGCTCGATGGGCTCCGGCGAGCGTTTCCCGCCTGGGCGGAGCGGCTGGGGGCGGACCACCTGCTCGACCTGCGGGGGTTCGGAGCGGTGGGGGAGAGCGCCTTGACCAGCGAACGGACCCTCGAGATGGACGCGCGGGGGCTGCCGACCAGCTTCGTGCCTGGACGCAACCTGGTGTTCCTCTCCTATGCGGCGGCGCTGGCCGATCGGCGGGGACTGGACCGGCTGGTGGGCGGCATGTGCGAGACGGACTTCAGCGGCTACCCGGACTGTCGGCGGGAGACGCTGGACGCCATGGAGCGGGCGTTGAACCTGGGGATGGACCGGGACTTCCGGGTCGAGACGCCGTTGATGAAGCTTACCAAGGCGGAGACCTGGGGCTTGGCGGATCAGTTGGGCGGCCGGGCCCTGGTGCGGCTGATCTTGGAGGAGAGCCACACCTGCTACCTGGGCGAGCGGGGGGCGCTGCACGCCTGGGGTCGTGGCTGCGGAGCCTGCCCCGCTTGCGAGCTGCGGGCTCGGGGCTGGGACGAGTGGCGGGCGGCCGCGTGAGCTACGCGGTCAAGGAGCTGTACCTGACCGTGCAGGGCGAGGGCGGGCAGGCGGGGCGGGCGGCGGTGTTCTGCCGCTTCGCCGGGTGCAACCTGTGGAGCGGACGGGAGGTCGACCGCGCGGAGGCCGTGTGCCGGTTCTGCGACACGGATTTCGTGGGCATGAACGGACCGGGCGGCGGACGCTACGAGGCGGGCGCACTCGTTGCGGCGGCGCAGGCGCGCTGGACGGGGCCGGAGGGGCAGCCGAAACTGGTGGTGTTCACGGGCGGGGAGCCCACGCTGCAGCTGGATGACGCGCTGGTGGCCGCCTTCCGGGCTTCGGGGTGGGAGACTGCGGTGGAAACCAACGGCACCCTGCCCGCGCCAGAGGAATTGGACTGGATCTGCGTAAGCCCAAAGGCCGGGACCACCCTGGCGCAGACGGCTGGCCAGGAACTCAAGCTGGTGTTCCCGCAGGAGGGGGTGGACCCGCAGGCCTTCGAAGGCCTCGGGTTTGAGCGGTTCTACCTGCAGCCGATGGACGGGCCGGCGCAGGCGGAGAACACCCGGGCGGCGATCCGCTATTGCCTGGAGCGGCCCCTGTGGCGGCTGAGCGTGCAGACCCACAAGTATCTGGGCATCGCCTGATGTCCGAGCCAGAGTTCGAGATCACCAAGACGGCGCACTTCGACGCCGCGCACAGCCTGCCGGATGGGAACGCCGAGCGAGGGCACGTGCGGCTTCATGGGCACTCCTTCCGTGTGGAGGCCTCTGTGAGGGGCGTGCGGCAGGGAGCAGTGGGCTGGGTGGCGGATCTGAACGCCTTGCAGGCCGCTTTGGACCGGGCGGCGCAGGCGCTGGATCACGGGCTGCTGAACGATCATCCGGGGCTGGAGAGCCCCACGCTGGAGAACCTGTGCCTCTGGTTCGCCGAGCGGCTCCGGCCGGAGTTCCCCGGATTGTCACGGGTGGCGGTGGGCCGCCCCACCATCGGGGAGCGCTGCGCGCTCCGGCTGACCTGACGAACGCTCTCCTTCCGCTTGCGGGAGGAGACAGCTTCGGCCTAGCCGAAGCAGAGCCGGGGGCGGCTTAGGCCCGCCCCAGGCCGCTTGCGCGGCCGGTCCCCTCCCGCTTGCGGGAGGGGTTCCATTCAGCGGCGGCCTTCGTAGCAGATCTTACGGTCGAACTTCTCCCGGCGGGCGTCCTTGAGGCAGCGTTCGACGTCGCTGGTGGTGACGGCGTCGGCGGCGCCCCCCACAACCGCGCCGGTGACCTTGGCGCCGGTCTTGACTGTGCCGACCGCCGCGGAGGCGGCGGCGTCGGCCACCGTGAACGCGAGGCAACCCGACAGGGCGGGTGCGGCCAGCAGCAGGGCGGAGGCGGCGAGCAGGGGGCGTAGCATGGTCGCGGTCCTTTGAACCGGGGCAGGGTCCACGATCGTGGTTGATGAAGCGTTGCAAGCCGACTGTGGCGTTTGCGCGTCCTGTTCACGGGGCGGCTCTGCTGGCGCTTGCGCCATATTCGATGTTCGGTGCCGGCTTGTCCTACGCCGGCGCCGTCTTCCTTCCTTAGGCCGCGTCGACCAGCACCACCTCCGCGTCGAGGCGCTGCACGTACGAGTGTCGCTGCGTACGTGTCGTCAGCAGGAACGAGCGGTACGGACGGACCAGGTCGTTCTCCTGAAGCCACCGCAGCTCACGCTCGTCGTGCTGAGCCTCTGAGCGTCGGTTGATCTGCATGAATGTGCCCCCTTGTTGGCGTGTTGCTCACCCCGGTCGGCGGTGAGTGAGGGCATCTACTCATGGG
>JAHWJX010000064.1 GCA_019348195.1 Pseudomonadota bacterium
AGGGACAGACGCCGGTAGCGGTCCAGATGGTGGTCGGCCGAGCCGAACTGACCCTCGATTACGGTGGCCCGCTTGAAGTAGTGGCTCAGCGCCAGTTCGTCCGTCATGCCGATCCCGCCGTGGATCTGAACCGCGTTCTGCCCGATGAAGCGACAGGCCTGAGCGACCTGCACCTTGGCCGCGGAGACCGCCTTCATCCGTTCGGGCGCGGGCGCATCCAGCTTGAGCGTGGCCATGTAGGTCGCGGAGACCGACTGTTCGAGCGCGATGAACATGTCGACCATCTTGTGCTGCAGCACCTGGAAATCGGCGATCGGCCGGTCGAACTGCCGGCGCTGACGCGCATAGGCCAGGGTGTCCTCGTGCAGCCGGCGCATCACGCCCAGGGCCTCGGCGCACACCGCTGCGGTCGCCTCGTCCAGAACCCGATCCACCAGCGGGCCGGCCTCGCCCTCGTCGCCAAGCAGCGCGTCCCCGGGGAGGACGGCCTCGTCCAGGCTGACCTCCGACGCCCGCCGCCCGTCCACCGTGGGATAGTCCTGGGTGGAGAGCCCCGGAGCGCCCTTTTCGACCAGGAACAGGGAGACCGGGTTCTCGTCCGCAGCCGGCCCCGGGGTCCGGGCGGTGACCAGGAGGTGGGTGGCCCAGGGCGCCGCTGCGACCACGGCCTTGTGGCCGTTCAACACCCAGTTGGAACCTTCCCGGCGCGCCGCCGTCTGGAGGCGGGCGGGGTTGCGCCCGCCTCCGGGCTCCGAATGTGCCAGGGCCAGCACGGCCTCGCCCGCGATCACCGCCTCGGTCAAAGGGACCGCTGCGGGGCCGAGGTGTTTCAGCAGGCCCGCCCCGATCACCACCGATTCCACGAAGGGCTCGAGAACCAGGGCGCGGCCGAGCTCCTCCATCACGATCATGCTCTCGATCGGACCGCCGCCGAGGCCGCCGACCTCCTCGGGAAGAGATGCGCCCAGGATGCCGAGTTCCGTGGCGAAGGCGCTCCACACCTCCGGCCGCCATCCCGTGTCCGAAGCCGTGGCCGCCCGCCGCGCCTCCAAGTTGTAGCGGGCGCGCAGATAGGCCGCGAGCGAGTCTCGCAGCAGGGTCTGTTCTTCGGTGAAGCTGAAATCCATCGGAGTCCGTCAGCAGGGGTCACGGAAGAGGAGGTCAGAGCCCCGAGGCGTAGGTCCAGGCATCACAGGCCCAGCACCATCTTGGCGATGATGTTGCGCTGAATCTCGTTGGAGCCGCCGTAGATCGAGGTCTTGCGGATATTGAAGTAGGTCGGAGCCGCTCGGCGAGCGTAGTCGGGTCCGACCGGCGGCTGATTGCCGCCTGGGGGCGGCAGGCCGCGGAAGTAGGGCTCCCCATAGAGGTCCACCGCCTCCAGGGCGAGCTCGGTGATGCGCTGCTGGATCTCCGTCCCCTTGATCTTGAGCGCGGAGGACTCCGGGCCGGGGCCCTGGCCAGCGTTCTCCCGCGCCAGAGTGCGGAGCTCGGTGTATTCGAGCGACAGCAGGTCGATCTCGAGCTGGGCGATTTTGCGCCCGAACACAGGGTCCTCGATCAGCGGCCGCCCGTCCCTGAGCTCGCTGGCGGCGATGCTGCGAACCCGCTCCACGCCCCGCTTAGACCGCGCCACTCCGGCGATCCCGGCCCGTTCGTGGGCCAGCAGGAACTTGGCGCAGGTCCAGCCCTTGTTTTCTCCGAAGACGCGCTGGTCCGCCGGAACGCGGACGTTCTCCAGCCAGACCTCATTGACCTCATGCGCCCCGTCCAGGGTGATGATCGGGCGCACGGTCACGCCCGGCGACTTCATGTCGATCAAGAGAAAGCTGATGGCTTCTTGCGGCTTGGCCGTCGAGTCCGTGCGAACCAGGAAAAAGCCCCAGTCGGCGTGCTGGGCCAGGGTGGTCCAGGTCTTCTGTCCATTGACGACGTAGTAGTCGCCGTCGCGCTCGGCCCGGGTGCTCAGGGAGGCGAGGTCCGAGCCTGCACCCGGCTCCGAATAGCCCTGGCACCACCAGATGTCGCCGGACAGGGTGGGCGGCAGGAACCGCGCCTTCTGCTCGGGCGTGCCGAAGGTGTAGATCACCGGTCCGACCATGGCGATGCCGAACGGCAGGATGGGCACGGCGTCCGCCCGAGCCAACTCCTCGGAGAAGATGTAGCGCTGCACCGCGCTCCAGCCCGGCCCGCCGTACTCGGCCGGCCAGGCGGGCGCGACCCACCCTTGGCGCGCGAGCACCCGGTGCCAGGCCAGGAAGTCCTGCTTGCCCAGCTCCTCCCCGTTCTCCTGCTTTCGGCGAAGCTGCTCGGGATAGTTGGCCGTGATGAAGGTGCGCACTTCTTCCCGAAACGCCAGTTCCTCCGCCGAGAAATCCAGGTTCATCCTGTGGTCTCCGTGGGTTGGAACAGCTTCTTCAGCTCGGTCTTCAGGATCTTGCCCGTTGGATTGCGGGGCAGGGTCTCCGGCCAGAACCGAACGGCGATTGGGACCTTGAAGGCCGCCAGCCGATCCGCGACGAACCGGCGGAGCTCGGCCTCGTCGGCGGAAGCGCCGGGCTTCAGCGTCACCACGGCGCCCGGCTGTTCGCCAAGGCTGGGGTGGGGGATCGAGACCAGGGCCGCGTCCATCACCGCCGGGTGTTCGAACAGGGTGTTCTCCACCTCGACGCAGTAGATGTTTTCGCCGCCGCGGATCAGCATGTCCTTGGCCCGGTCCACGATGTAGCAGAAGCCTTCCTCGTCGAGGCGGGCCAGGTCGCCGGTCCGCACCCAGCCCCCGACAAAGGTCTCCGCGGTGGCTTCGGGGTGGCGCCAATAGCCTTTGACGATATTGGGGCCCGCCGCCCAGAGCTCCCCCACCTCGCCGGGCGGGAGCGTTTCGCCGTCCGCGCCCATCACCTTGAGTTCGGACACGGGCAGGGCCGGGCCGCAGCTGTCGGGGCGGTGCTCATAGTCTTCGCCGAGGTGGTGGGTGTGGGTGGCCGAAGTCTCCGTCATGCCCCAGCCGCTACCTGGAGCGGCGTGGGGAAAGGCTGACTTGATCCGCCGCACCAACTCCCCCGCCGCGGGCGCGCCGCCGTAGGTCACCAACTCCAGCGATGACAGGTCGTACCGGGCCCGCGCGGGATGCTCGATAAGCTGCCAGGCGATCGTGGGCACGCCGCCCGCGGAGGTGACGCCCTCTCGCTCGATCAGCTGCATGGCGCGCTCCGGATCCCACTTGCGCATGGTCACCAGCCGGCCGCCGTTCACCACCGCCGGAATCAGGACGGCGTTGCAGCCGGTGGTGTGGAAGAAGGGGATCGAGACCAGAGCAACCTTCTGAGGAGCGCGGGGATCGGGCGCCGGCGGCGCCTCGCCCCGGCGGAGGTAAGAGCGGGCCAGGGAGAACAGGCCGGCCATCAGGCTCGTACCGGCGTTGCGGTGGGTGCCCACCGCGCCTTTAGGCTTCCCGGTCGTACCGGAGGTGTAGAAAATGGTCGCGTCTTGCTCCGGATCGAGCGGGACGTCGGGCAGGGGGGCTTCGGGCAGGGCCGCCCAATCTTCCGTCCGGCCGATCACATCCTCCAGGCGACCGATACGCGGGTCCGCCGGCGCGCCCTCCACCCGAGACGCGTAGACCCGCTCGAGGTTCGGGCAGGACGGCAGGTGCTCCAACAAGCGCTCCAGCCGCTCCCCATCGACCACCGCTGCCTTGGCCCCGCAATCGCGGAGCGCATACTCCAGCTCCGCCCCGGTCCACCAGGCGTTCAGCGGGGTGACCACGGCCCCGATCAGGGCGGCGGCGAAGAAGGCCACCGGCCATTCCGGCAGGTTGCGCATGACGAGAGCCACGCGATCCCCTGCCTTCACCCCGTCCGCCATGAGCGCCTGGGCCAGGGTGAGCGCCGCGCGGGCGAAGGCGTCGTAGGTGGCGCGCTCGTCCTCATAAACAAAGAAGGTTCGGGGCCCGTACGCCCGGCCGGCCAGAAAGGTCTCCCTGAGCGTGGGCGGTCCGAATCTCCACACCCGCGTGGGCCGGCCCCGGATGGCGATCTCCTCCATCTCGAACGGGGATCCGGGTTGGGTGAGCAGGGCGTGCGCCTGGGCCAGGGACATGGCCGGCCAGGCGGGGGCGGCGGACTCCCTCATCGCCGGCCGCTTCTCGGCGTTGCGGTGACAGGGCGAGGGCGGTGCACCATCGGGTTCAAAGGTCCTGAAAGCGGCGCCCCTCCGATGCGAGGCGGGTCAGCAACGGGGCGGGCTTGAACTGCTCCCCGTGCGCAGCCTGCAGCGCTTGCAGGCTTTCCAGGACCCGGGCGGGCCCGATCTGGTCGGCGTAGAACATCGGTCCCCCGCGATAGGCCGGCCAGCCGTAGCCGTTGATCCAGACCACATCGATGTCGGAAGCGCGACTGGCGATGCCTTCCTCGAGGATCCTGGCGCCTTCGTTGATCATGGGATGAATGCAGCGTTGCAGGATTTCGTGGTCCGACACCGCCCGACGCTCGAACCCGCGCTCCTCGGAGAAGGCCAGGATCACCTGTTCGACGACGGGCGAGGGAGTGGCCCTCCGCGCCTCGTCATAGTCGTAGAACCCGGCGCCCGTCTTCTGACCGCGGCGATCCATCTCGCAGAGCACCTCGCGCACGGTTGAGCCTGTGGAGGTCTCCCGCGACCAGCCGATGTCCAGCCCGGCCAAGTCGGCCATGGCGAACGGTCCCATGGGCAGACCGAAGTCATAGAGCACGCGGTCCACGTCCCAGGGCAGGGCGCCTTCCAGGATCAGTTGGGTGGCCTCGCGCTGCCGGGCGGCCAGCATGCGATTGCCCACGAAGCCGTGACAGACGCCGACCAGCACGGCCGTCTTGCCGATCCGTTTGGCCAGCTGCATGGCCGTGGCGATCACGGGCTTGGCCGTCCTGTCTCCCCGGACCACCTCCAGCAGTCGCATCACATTGGCGGGCGAGAAGAAGTGAAGCCCGATCACCGACTCGGGCCGGCTGGTGGCGGCCGCGATCGCGTTCACGTCTAGATAGGAAGTGTTGGTGGCCAGGATCGCTCCGGGCTTCACGACCGCGTCCAGCTGGGCGAAGACCTCCAACTTGATCGCCATGTCCTCGAACACCGCCTCGATCACCAAGTCGCGGTCGGCAAGCGCCGATCGGTCGAGGGTGGGGGCGAGCAGGCCCATGCGCTGCTCCGCCGCCTCGGCGGTCACCCGCCCTTTGCGCGCGCTCTCTTCATAGTTCCTGCGGATGGCCGCCACGCCGCGGTCCAGCGCCGCCTGAGAGGTCTCCACCAGCGTCACGGGCAGGCCGGCGTTGAGGAAGGTCATGGCGATGCCGCCGCCCATGGTGCCCGCCCCAAGCACCCCGACGCGCTCGATCGGGAGGGTGGGCGTGTCCTCGGGCAAGTCCGGGACCTTGGCCGCCTGCCGCTCGGCGAAAAAGGCGTAGCGCTGGGCCGCAGACTCCGGGCTGGCGAGGAGCTCGAGGAACAGCCGGCGCTCAACCGCCAGCCCCTCCTCGAAGGAGAGATTGACGGCCGCCTCCACGGCCTGGATGCAGGCCTCCGGCGCCCGAAAACCTCTGAACTTCCGGCCGTTTGCCTGCCGGAAATCGCTGAACGCCTCCGGCCGACCTCGAGCGGCGGCGAGCGCGTCGTCGAGGTCGCGCACACGCCGAAGCGGAACGCCCACCCTCTCCCGCGCATGGGCCAGCGCGCCCTCCAGCAGACCATCCTCCTCCACCAAGGCGTCGATGATCCCCGCCTCCAGGGCCTCGCGCGCGCCGATGGGCTTCCCGGAGGTGATCATCTCGAGCGCACGCTCCACCCCGGCCAGCCGCGGAAGCCGCTGAGTGCCGCCGGCACCGGGAAGCAGGCCCAGGTTAACCTCCGGCAGGCCCAACTTGGCGGACGGAACGGCCACGCGGCCGTGGCAGGCCAGCGCCACCTCGAGACCGCCGCCCAGGGCCGTCCCATGCATGGCGGCGATCACCGGTTTGGCCGCCTTCTCGATCAGGTCGCACACCACGGGGAGGCTGGGCTCCCGCGGGGGCTTGCCGAATTCGGTGATGTCGGCGCCGGCGAAGAAGGTGCGCCCATCGCACACGATCACCACCGCCCTGAGGCCCGGCTCAGCCTCGGCCCGGCGCACGCCCTCGGCAAGGCCGACCCGCACCTCCGCCGAGAGCGCATTCACCGGGGGGTTGCGGACGCGCAGCACCGCCACGTTCCCGTACGGTTCAAACAGCACGCGATCGCCTTCCGCCATCCGGGACCCTCGAAACCCACACGCACCGCCTCGACCAGAACGGCCGAAACCGCGCCATTAGCGCCATACGGTGTGTTCGAAATCAAGAGCGACCACGCGCAAGGATCGCGCTTTCGGCCCCGGCGCTCCGTGCTACACACGATCTGGAACGGGGGGAGCGCATGGCCGAAGCCGCCGCCGCCAAGGCGCAAACGATACGCTACGAACGCAAGCGGGAGGCTATCCTCGACGCCGCGGCGCGCTTGTTCAACCAAAAGGGCCTCAAGGGCGCCACCCTGTCCGACGTGGCTCAGAGCGTGGGCCTGATCACCACCAGCGTCACCTACTACTACCGCAGGAAGGAGGATCTCGCGGCCGCCTGCCTGCTGCGCACCCTGGCGGCGATCGACGCCCTGGTGGACGAGGCGGAGACGGCCGGCACGCCCGAACAACGGCTCGCCGACTTCCTGCAGCTGTATTTCGCCATGCTGGCCGAGATCGCCGAAGGCGAGCGCGCCGAGCTGATCAACTTCTACGACGTCCTGGCGCTCACCGGACGGCACGTGGACTCCGTGTTCGACGCCTTCAACGATCTATTCCGCCGCTTCCGGCATCTGTTCCGGGCCGAGGGCGACGCCGTGTTCACCCGGACGGAGCAGAACGCGCGAGCGCACCTTGTTTTCGCTCTGGTGACCTGGTCGCGCGCCTGGGTGCGGCGCTACGAGCCGGACGACTATCCCCGCGCCGCGCGCTGGATGACGGACATCCTGATCCGGGGCATCGGCGCACCGGGCGCGCAATGGGCGCCTCTGGACCTGACCTCGGGGGCGCCGGCCGTCGAGCGCCCCGGAGAGGCTTTCCTCCGCGCGGCCACTGAGCTCGTCAACGAGCAGGGCTACCACGGCGCCTCGGTGGAGAAGATTTCCGCTCGGCTGAGCGTGACCAAGGGGTCCTTCTACCACCACAACGAAACCAAGCACGACCTGGTGGCCGACTGCTTCGAACGCAGCTTCGACGTCATACGCGGAGCGTTGCGGTCCGCAACCGCGACCGAAGACGTCGGGGGCTGGGACCGGATCACGAGCGCCGCCCACACTCTGGTCCGCCACCAGTTGTCGGAGCACGGACCGCTGCTTCGCTACACGGCTCTCGCCGCCGTGCCGGAAACGATCAGGCCGGATCTGTTCGCCGCCATGCAGCGCCTCTCCGAACGCTTCGCAGGCCTGATCGTGGACGGGATCGCCGACGGCTCGATCCGGCCGATCGACCCCATGGTCGCCGCCCAGCTCATCAACGGCATGATCAATGCGGCCGCCGAACTGAAGCGCTGGGCGCCGGAGGCGGACGAGGGGACCGCTTCCGAACTCTTCGCCCGGCCCCTGTTCTTCGGCCTGTGGTCACGGCCGGAGCAATGACCGCGATCGCCGCGGGGCTGGCCCGCCAGTTCCAGATCTACCGGGCCGGTATGGGCGGCGCCCGGCCCGGCTTGCCGCTCGACGCCGACGCGCTCGAAGTCCGGGCCGAGGCGACGATGAGTCCGGAAGCCTTCGCCTATGTCGCCGGCGGAGCGGGCCGCGAATCCACCGTGGCGGCGAACCGCGCCGCCTTCGAGGCGCACCGCATCGTGCCCCGGATGGCGCGCGACGTCTCGGCGCGGGATCTCTCGGTGGAGCTGTTTGGACGGACCCTGCCGCATCCCTTCCTGACCGCGCCCATCGGCGTGCTGTCCCTGTGCCACCCGGAAGCCGACCTGGCCGTCGCGCAAGCGTCCGCGGCCCACGGCTGGACCACCATCATCTCCAACCAGGCCTCCCGACCCATGGAGGCGATCGCCGAGGCGGCCGGCGACGGATCGCGCTGGTTCCAGCTCTACTGGGGGCGGTCGGACGAGCTGGTGTTGTCGCTGGCGCGCCGGGCGAAGGCCTGCGGCTGCGAGGCCATCGTGGTCACCCTGGACACCACCCTGCTAGGGTGGCGCGTGCGCGATCTCCAGCTCGGCCATCTGCCGTTCCTGGCGGGGCAGGGGATCGCCCAATACACCTCCGACCCCGTGTTCCGCGCCCTGCTGCCGCAGCCGCCGGAGGAGAACCCGCTGGCGGCCGCCCTGCTGTTCACCCAGGTCTACAGCGACCCCAGCCTCACGTGGGAGAAGATGAAGCGGCTCCGCCAAGCGGTGGACCTGCCCATCCTGGTCAAGGGCGTGCAGAGCCCGGAGGACGCGGCCTTGGCCGTGGAGCACGGCTTCGACGGGGTCGTAGTGTCCAACCACGGCGGCCGGCAGGTCGACGGCGCCGTAGGCGCCCTGCATCAGCTTCCCTTGTGCGCCGACCGGGTGGAGGGACGCATCCCCCTGCTGTTCGACAGCGGGCTGCGGAGCGGCGCAGACGCCTTCAAGGCGCTGGCGCTGGGCGCGACCGCGGTCTGCGTGGGCCGGCCCTACGCCTTTGGTCTGGCGCTGGACGGCCAGTCCGGGGTGGAGAGCGTGATGAGCAGTTTCGAAGCTGAGCTGGAGCTCACCCTGGCGCTCTCAGGACACAGCCGGATCCGCGACCTCGACCGCTCCGCCCTCGCGCCCACCCGCCCGCCCCCAGGCTCACACTCATCCCGGGGCTGACGCCCCCAGGAGGTCACCCATGGATTTCTCCCTGTCACCCCGTCAGACCGAATGGCGCGACCGCGTCCGCGGCTTCATGGAGGCGCACGTCCAGCCCAACCTCGAGACCTTCGACGCCCAGATGAGGGCCTTCGGGACGAACCGCTGGCAGGTCGTCCCCATCGTCGAAGAGTTGAAGCTGCGGGCGCGGGAGGCGGGTCTCTGGAACCTGGCCATGCCGCCGTCCCCGCACGACGAAGGCGACTACCGCGGCGCCGGTCTCAGCAACCTCGAATATGCGCTCTGCGCCGAGGAAATGGGGAGGGTCGGCTGGGCCTCGGAGGTGTTCAACTGCTCCGCCCCGGACACGGGCAACATGGAGGTGCTGCACCGCTACGGCACCCCCGAGCAGAAGGCGCAATGGCTCCGGCCCCTGCTGAACGGCGAGATCCGCTCCGCCTTTCTGATGACCGAGCCGCAGGTGGCCTCGTCGGACGCCACCAATATCGAGACCTCCATCGTCCGAGACGGCGACCACTATGTCGTCAACGGCCGCAAATGGTGGTCGTCCGGCGTGGGCGACCCCCGCTGCAAGGTCGCCATCGTCATGGGCAAGACGGATCCCTCGGCCGACCGCCATCGCCAGCAATCCCAGATCCTGGTCCCGCTGGACGCGCCCGGGATCGAGATCCTGCGCATGCTGCCCGTCTTCGGCTATGACGACGCCCCGCACGGCCACGCGGAGGTGCAGCTCACGGACGTGCGCGTGCCCGCCGGGAACTTGGTTCTAGGCGAAGGGCGGGGGTTCGAAATCGCCCAGGGACGGCTCGGGCCCGGCCGCATCCATCACTGCATGCGCACCATTGGCGCGGCGGAAGTCGGGCTGGAGAAGATGGCGCGCCGCCTGCTGGGTCGCGTCGCCTTCGGCAAGCCCGTAGCCAGCCATTCGGTCTGGGAGCAGCGGGTCGCCGAGGCCCGGATCGACATCGAGATGACCCGGCTGCTGTGCCTCAAGGCCGCGGACATGATGGACAAGGTGGGCAACAAGGCCGCGGCCCTCGAGATCGCTATGATCAAGGTGGCCGCGCCGCGAATGGCGCTGAAGATCCTGGACGACGCCATCCAGGCGCACGGCGGCGGCGGCGTGTCGGAGGACTTCGGTCTGGCGCGCGCCTACGCCTCCATCCGGACCCTGCGGCTGGCGGACGGGCCGGACGAGGTCCACAACCGGTCCATCGCCCGGTTGGAATACGGCCGCTACACCAATGCGAGGGTGTGATGCCCACCGGCTCGGAGGACGCCTTCACCGGCGTCAAGCCCGTCGAGGAGCGCCACCGTTTCGACGAAGCTGCGCTGGAAGGCTGGCTCCGCGCCAACCTCGACGGCTTTGAAGGACCGCTGAGCGTCAGCCAGTTCAAGGGCGGCCAGTCGAACCCGACCTATCGGCTGGACACGCCGGCGCGCGCCTATGTGCTGCGGCGAAAGCCTTTCGGGCCGCTCCTGCCCTCCGCCCATGCGGTTGACCGCGAGTTCACCGTCATCTCGGGCCTGCATCGCGCGGGCTTCCCGGTGGCCCGGCCTTACGCGCTCTGCACCGACCCCGAGGTCATCGGGGCCATTTTCTACGTCATGTCCGCGGTCGAGGGGCGGGTGTTCTGGGACGGCGCCCTGCCGGACAGCTCGCCGGCCGAACGTCGCGCGCTCTACCAGGCCGAGATCGCGACCCTGGCCCAGCTGCACCAGCTGGATCCGGCGGCCATCGGCCTGGGCGACTACGGCAAGCCCGGCAACTATTTCAGCCGGCAGGTGGACCGCTGGACTAGGCAGTACCGCGCGTCCGAGACCGATCCGATCCCGGCCATGAACCGACTCATGGACTGGCTTCCCGAGACCACGCCCGTGCAGTCCCGCGTTTCTGTGGTCCATGGCGACTACCGGCTGGACAACATCATGATGCACCCCTCGGAGCCGCGGGTCGCCGCCGTTCTCGACTGGGAGCTGTCCACCTTGGGCGATCCCCTGGCCGACTTCAGCTACCTCCTGATGAACTGGGTGATGCCGGCCGACGGGCGGAGCGGCCTGGCCGGCATCGACCTCCCCGCCCTGGGCATCCCGACCCTGGGCGAGGCTGTGGCGCAGTACTGCCGTCTCACGGACCGGGACGGCCTGCCCGAACTCGACTGGTTCTTCAGCTACAATCTGTTCCGGCTGGCGGCGATCCTCCAGGGCATCGCCGGGCGGGTGCGGGACGGAACGGCCTCCAGCGCCCAGGCGATCCAGATGGCCTCGCGTGCGCCGCTGCTGGCCGAGGCCGCCTGGAGCTTCGCGATCAAGGCCGGAGCCGAAGCATGAGGGTCGAAGGCAGGGTGGTGGTGGTCACGGGCGCGGCCCAGGGCATTGGCCGGGCGCTCTGCGACCGCTTCGCACGGGAGGGAGCGCGCGCCGTGGTCGCCGCCGACCTGGACGCGGCCGGGGCGGCCGAGGCCGCGGTGGGCGGACTGTCGTTCGGCTGCGACGTGGCCAACGAAGGCGACCTGCGTCACCTGGTGGAGGAAACGGAGCGGACGCTGGGTCCGATCGGGCTGTTCTGCTCGAACGCAGGCATCCTCGAGGTCGACCCCGACCCGAACAACGCCGCCTCGCCGCCTGACGCCGCCTGGATGCGGAGCTGGGCCGTCAACGTCATGGCCCATGTCTACGCCGCCCGCGCGCTGCTGCCGCGCTACCTGGCGCGCGGGGAGGGCTGGTTCCTGAACACCGTCTCGGCCGCGGGCCTGCTGAACCAGCCCGGCACGGCGGTCTACGCCACCACCAAGCACGCCGCGATCGGCTGGGCGGAAAGCCTGGCCATCACCCACCGGGACCACGGAGTCCGCGTCGCCGTACTCTGCCCCCAGGGGGTCCAGACCGCCATGCTGCGGTCGGCGACGGGCCGCAGCCCGGCGGTGCTGGACGGCGTGCTCACGCCCGAGCAGGTCGCCGACGCCGCCGTCGCGGGCCTGGAGGCGGAGACCTTCCTGATCCTGCCGCATCCGCAGGTGCGGACCTACATGGCGCAAAAAGCCGCCGACTACGACCGCTGGCTGCGCGGGATGAGCAAGCTCCGGCGGATGATGGTGAGCGAAGGATAAGCTCGCCACAAGGGGGC
>JAHWJX010000065.1 GCA_019348195.1 Pseudomonadota bacterium
TGCCGCCCCTGGCGGACTCGATCACGGCTCGGCCCATGGTCGAGGGGATCGCGAAGCCGATGCCGTGGCTGCCGCCGGAGCGGGAGAAGATCGCCGTGTTGATGCCCACCAGCCGCCCCTCCATGTCGACGAGGGCGCCGCCGGAGTTGCCCGGGTTGATGGCGGCGTCGGTCTGGACGAAGAACTGGTAGTCCGAGACGCCCACCTGCGTGCGCGCGAGCGCCGAGACGATGCCCTGCGTCACCGTCTGGCCGACCCCGAAGGGATTGCCGATGGCCACCGTCGGGTCGCCGACCTGCACCGTGCGCGAGTCGCCGAGCTCGAGCGGCTGGAGGTCGAGCCCGGCGGGGTCGACCTTGAGCAGGGCGAGGTCGGTGCTCTCGTCCTTGCCGACGATCCGCGCCTCGCGGGTGCGCTTGTCGGAGAACGACACGCGCACGTCGGTCGAGGAGGACACGACGTGGGCGTTGGTGAGGATGAACCCCTGGTCGTCGACCACGAAGCCCGAGCCGGTCGAGACGCTCTGCTGGCCGCCCTGGCCGCCGCCGAACAGGTCGAACGGCCGCACCGACTGCCGCCCGTCTTCAAGGCGCAGCCCGACGGACCCCCTTAGAGCTTCGCCGAGCTCGATCTCGGCGGCGCCGTAAACGGCGTGGACCTCCAACTCGGCGTCATAGGCGGCCGCGCCTTCCGAGCCCGTGGTCTCAACCAGCTGGAGCCCGTTCGGGCCCAGGTTGAAATCGGAGAAGAAGAAGTCCGGCCGCTGCAGCTGTTGATTGCGGGTCAAGCCGGTCGGGGCCTCGAAGCGGAAGTCACGGAGCTCGAAGTTCCGGTCGTTGTCGAGATAGGCGTAACCGGTCGACAGGGTGACTTCGCGATCGCCGGCGAACTCCAGCGGGTAGCTCGCATCGAGGCCCGCGCTCAGCACCTGGTCTTCGATCTCGCTGAACCGGGTCCGGTTCTGCTGCCGGCGCGCATCGGTGCGGAAGCGATTGTCGGACGGATCCAGCTCGAAGCGGATGCGCTTCTCGTACGGGCTGTCGCGTGAGGCCTTGGCGTAGGCGGCGCGCCATCCGAGATCCAGCTCGCCCAGGCGATGCTCGCCCGTGAGCTGATGGTTGACCAGGGTGCGCGCGAACCATTCGGTGAAGTCGTCGCGGATCACATCGGAGCTGAAGCGGCTGTCCACGCCTTGGCGGATCCGCGCTTCCTTCTGAGTGCTCCTCACGAACAGGTTGGTGAAGCGCAGTTCGTGCTCGCCCCACTCCAGCCCGAAGCCCAGAAGCGCGTTCACGTCCACATTGTTCTGGGTGGAGGTGAAGTCGTAGTCGGTGATCGGCAGCAACCGGCCCTGGTCCAGGGTCCCCTCCTGCTGAACGCCCCGTCGCGTCTGCCAGCCGTTGTCATACCCCAGAACGGCGACCACGCCCGCCCGACCCCATCCCAGGTCCGCGCTTGTTCCAGCCGAGAGGTCGAAGCCCAGGTTCGGATCGACCTTGATCTTCTGCAGCAGGTTCAAAGGCGCATTGACGAAGCTGCGGCCGATGGTGGCGAGCTCGGCGCTGCTGAAATTCGAGCTGTTGATCCGCTGGCCGGTGCGCTGGGCCAGCTTCAGCTCGTCGGGCTGGTCGCGCGTGCCGTCGTCGAACCCCGTCCAGTCGTAATCGCCGCCATAGTAGCCCAGCCCTTCCTTGCCCGTGGTCTCCGTGTTCCCGCCGATGCTGACTCCCATCGACAGGAAGGGCCGGGTCGGCACGGAGGTGGTGGTGAGCGCGATGACGCCTCCGCCGAACTCGCCCGAGAACTGGGGCGAATAGGTCTTCTGGACCAGGACGTTGGCCAGGATGCTGCTGGGAAACAGGTCCAGCGGCACCACCCGTTGCAGCGGCTCGGGGCTGGGCAGGGGGGAGCCGTTCAGAAGCGCGGAGGAGTAGCGCTCTCCCAAGCCCCGAACATAGACGAACCGTCCGCCGACCAGGCTCAGGCCCGTGACCCGGGTGAGGGCGTCGGCGGCCGTGTCGTCGCCTTGGCGGGCCAGGTCGTCGGCGGTCAGCACGGAGGCCACCTCCGTGGTCTCCCGGATCACCAGCGGCAGATTGCCGGTGACCACCACCGCCTCGACCTCGACCCCCTCCTCACCGGGATCGTCCGCACCGGGCAGCTCCGCCTCCGCCGCGTCCTGTTGCGTCGAGGGATCGCCGCCCACCGGCGTGGGCGCGGCCGTCTGGGCGCCGGCTCCGGCAGGCGGGCTCGCGGGAAAGCCGTCTTGTCCCGCGGGACCCCCGGTCGTCTGACCCCAAGCCGCGCCCGGGGTGATCAACGCCATGGTGGCGAGCAGGACCCCGCCCAGCGTCATTGACAGCGTTCGCATCAGTTCAGCCTGGGGTCGGAGGTTGGCAGGTCAGGTGGGAAGGAGGAGGCGGGAGCGTTCGCCGTGCTGAGCCCTTCGGCTCAGCAGGCGGGCCCGCCGGCGTAGAGGCTGCACGTCCACCCCCGGAAGCGGGCGTCCGCCGCGTCCGGCACCGCGCCGATGAAGTTGACGCTCTGGAAGAAGGGGTTTCCGGATATCCTCGCGGCGTCCGAGGCGGGGCGGCCGCTTTCGTTGTTCCCGTTGATGAACAGGTTCTGCAGACTGTTGACCCCGTTGAAGGCGTTGTTCGCGCCCGCGTTGAACAGCCCGGCGATCTGAGCCGCGGTGACCGTGTCCGTCCCGTCGGGAAGGTCGCGGAAGGCGGTCGCGCAGCTGAAGAACAGGGAGTTGAACGTCGGCGCAGCCGCCACCGTGGCGTTGTTGTCGATGTCCAGGCAGACCGGCTTGCCCGTCACGATCCCGTTGACGAAGGCGCCGTCCGTGCCCTGGTTCATGACCCAGGCCTGGGCGCCGGCGTTGTTGCGCGTCACCAGGGTGAAGTTGGCGATCGTTCCGCGCGAGCGGGGCTCGCGGTCGTTGTTGGACGCCCCGCTGCTGAGCTCCAGGGCATGGTCGCCGCCTTCCGGACGCTGCACCACCAGGAGGAACTGGATGCCGCCGGCGTAGCCGGTGTCCCAGTCGATGCTGTCGTCGTCGGCGCCCGTGACCGCGACGTTGCGCAGGTTCACCGTGCCGCCGAACAACTCCACCCCGTCGTCGGAGCCGTTATGGACCTGGATGTTCTCCACCCGGGTGCCCGAGCCCACCCCCGCCAGGGTGATGCCGTTCAGCTCATTGTTGGGCGCCACCTCGAAGCCCGCGTACTTGACCTGGACATAGACGAGCGAACCGCTCGAATCATTGGCGGTCGCCCCGCCGTAAAAGGCGTTGGCGCCCTCGACCTGCGCTTCGCAGTTGACCGTGCCGCCCGGCGTGGCCGCCGGACAGCTGTTGATCGGCGCTCGGCCCAACAACACCAGTCCGCCGAACTGGCCGATCGACTGAGGCGTATCCGTCCCCTCGATGTCCTGCCGGCTGGTGAAGACGATGGGCGAGCTCACGCTGCCGATGGCGCTGATCGTCGAGCCCCGCTGCACCACCAGGAAGTCGGCCCCGGACGAACCGAAGATGCGCACGCCGGGCGCCACCACCAACTGGGCGGAGGCGCCGCCCGGCCGGGCGCCGTCGCCGCCGACGTCCGCGCCCACGCTCACCCGGCCGCTCAGCGAATAGACCACGCCGGCCGTGTTGGGCAGCTGCAAGGCGCCGGTGATGGTCCCGGACAGCTGACACACGCGCTGCTGCCCGCCGGGCACGTTCACCAGCCCGACGTCCAGGGTCCCGGCCACGCAGCTGCCGGCGGGCCCCGCCACCGTGGCGCCCGGAGCCGGCGGGGCAGGGGGGCTGGGGGGAGCTGGCGGCGTGGGCGGAAAGCCCCCTTCGCCGGGCGACGCAACCTGGGCGGCGCCGCCGTCGCAGGCCGCCAGCCCCATGCTGCCCGCCGCCACCGCGGCCAGCAGCCACCCGCCGGGCATGCTCAGCCGAGGAGTCTTGATCCGTTCCGCCATGTCGTTCTCCCCAGTCCGGCGATCAGGCGGCCGACCCCCTGTCGCCGCCCGGAAACCCTCGCCGACGTCGGGTCTAGCTGGCGTCCATGACGGGTGGAGCGCGGTTGGATGACCCCGCGGCTACGCTTTCTTGACAGCCCGGCGACGCGTCCGGCCGCTTTCGATCCGGGCGAGCGCTCGATGGCCATGGTCGTGCATGGGCGGCCGAGGCCAAGCTGCTCACGGTTGTGATCGAGCGCTGACGCCAGGTCCGAGCCGTCCAGCGAAAGGTCGGCTGCTCGCCGTGAGGAAGGGGGGCTCGTTGTCGGACTTGGCGCCAAGCTCACCTGCAGCCGCTATGGCCGAGGATCTGGAGCGAGGTCTTACACGGGCTCTCCACCGGCGCCGAGCAGGGTGCGAGTGGCCTGTTCCACATCGGCCTGGCGCATGAGGCTCTCGCCCACCAGGATGGCGGAAGCGCCGGCGCGGGCGACCCGGGCGACGTCAGCGGGTGTGAAGACGCCGCTCTCGGACACCAGCAAGGCCTCGGGAGGCGCGGCGGGGGCCAGACGTTCGGTGACCGCCAGATCAACCTGGAAACTGCGGAGGTCGCGGTTGTTGATCCCAACCAGGGTCGCGCCCAATGCGACCGCGCGTTCCATCTCCGCTTCGTCGTGAACCTCGACCAGGGCGTCCATGCCCCAGTCCGCCGCTTGAGCCAGAAGCTCGCCGGCCAGGGCGTCGTCGACCATGGCCAGGATCACCAGAATGGCGTCGGCGCCGAGGACCCGCGACTCGTCGACCTGCCAGGGGTCGACCAGGAAGTCCTTGCGCAGGCAGGGGAGGGGAACGGCGTTTCGGGCGGTCGCAAGGTAGGCGTCGTCGCCCTGAAAGCTGGGGCTGTCGGTCAGGATCGACAAACAGGTCGCGCCGCCGGCCGCATAGCTTCGAGCGAGCCCCTGCGGGTCGAAGTCGGGGCGGATCACGCCTTTCGAGGGACTGGCCTTCTTGATCTCGGCGATCAGCGCAGGACCCGCGCCGGCGCCCGCGGCCAGGGCGGCGGCGAAGCCGCGCGGCGGAGCCACGTCCCGCGCCCGGGATTGGATGGCGGGCTGGGGAGAAACCCGCTTGCGGGCCTCGACCTCCTCACGCTTGTAGGCGGCGATGCGGGCGAGGACGTCAGCCACCGGTGGCCCCCACGAGCCCATCCAGCGCGGCGCGGGCGCGGCCCTGGTCGATGGCGGCCGCAGCGCGCTCAACCCCTTCGCCCAAGGTCTCCACCACCTCCGCCAGGAGCAGGGCGGCGGCGGCGTTCAGGACGACCACGTCGCGATAGGCGCCGCGCCGGCCTTCCAGAAGGGCGCGAAGGGCCAAGGCGTTCTCCTCAGGCGAGCCGCCGCGCAAGGCGTCCGTGGGCGAGCGGGGCAGGCCCACGGCTTCGGGGGTGACGGTGAAGCGGCGCACGCCGCCGTTGCGCCATTCCACCACCTCCGTGGGGCCGCTGACCGTCATCTCGTCCAGCCCCTCGCCGTGAACGACCCAGGCGCGTTCTGCGCCCAGCAGGCCCAGCACCCGGGCGAGGGGATCCAGCAGGCGTGGATCGTAGACTCCTAACACCTGACGGCGCGCGCCCGCCGGATTGGACAGCGGACCCAGGAGGTTGAACACGGTGCGGAAGCCGAGCTCAGCTCGGACCGGCGTGACGTGGGCCATGGCGCGGTGGTGGGCTGGAGCGAAGAGGAAGCACACGCCGGCCGTGTCGAGCGCGCGACGGCACTGTTCCGGACTGGCCGCGAGGTTGACGCCCAACGCGGCCAGGACGTCGGAGGAGCCGGAACGGGAGCTGATGGCGCGATTGCCGTGTTTGGCGACCTTTGCGCCGGCTCCGGCCGCCACCAGGGCCGCCGCGGTGGAGATGTTGAGCGTGTGCAGGCCGTCGCCGCCCGTGCCGCAGGTGTCGACCACCTCGTAAGGATGGTCGAGGGTCAACGCCTCGGCGCGGAGCGCGCGAGCGCACGCGGCGATCTCGCCCACGGTTTCGCCGCGCATGCGCATGGCGGTCACGGCCGCGCCGATCTGGGCAGGAGTGGCCTCGCCGCGAAGGCAGGCGGTGAAGAAGACGGCCGCCTCGGCGTCGGACAGGGGCTGGCCCTCGGCGAGCTGGGCCAGCAGCGGTTTGAAGGCGGCGCTCATCGCCCGTTGCGCCTCGGACGGCCGGTCTCCGCAGCAGCGGGGATGCGGCCCTCCCGCGCGCAGGCGCCAAAGCTTGGCGCCCGGGTTCCGCCTCGGGCCTGAGCAGCCTCACGCCGTGGCTGGACGAGGGTCAGCGGAACCGCCGCGCTCACGTTGCGCTCGCCCTCCGCTGCACTCCGGCCAGATCCAGGAAGTTGGCGAGGAGCTTGAGCCCGTCCGGGGTGGCGATGGACTCGGGGTGGAATTGAACGCCGTGAAGAGGGCGGTGACGGTGGCGGAGACCCATGATCTCGCCGTCCTCCGTCCAGGCGGTGACCTCCAGTTCCTCCGGAAGCGTCTCCCGATCGACGGCCAGGCTGTGATAGCGCGTGGCGGGGAAGCCGTCCGGAAGGCCGGCGAAGACGGACGCGCCTTGGTGTTGGATCGGGCTGATCTTGCCATGCATCAGCGTCTTGGCGCGAACCACGCGGCCTCCGAAAGCCTGGCCCATGGCCTGGTGGCCCAGGCAAACGCCCAGAATGGGAAGATCGTCGGGCGCGCGCGCTAGGAGTTCAAGGCAGACTCCGGCCTGATCGGGCGCGCACGGGCCTGGGGAGATGACCACCGCGGCGGGATGGCGGGCCAGGGCTTCATCCACGGTCAGGGCGTCGTTGCGCACCACCTCGCTATCCACCCCGAGCTCGGCCAGGTGGTGGACGAGGTTCCAGGTGAAGCTGTCATAGTTGTCGATCAGCAGGACGGGCGCGTTCGAGGAGCCGTGGGTCCGAGCGGACAGGCGGCCCTGCGCCGTCGGGGGCCGCGGGGCGTCGAGGGGACTGGTGGTGGTCGGCGTCGCGTCGCTCAAGCTGAACTCCTCTCCACCAGCCGCGCTAATCATAGACCCGAGCCCAGCCATGTGGGTTGGGTTCCGGTTTTCTCCACCCGACCGCGAAATGTCAGCGGCGAAGGGCGGGGAGCCGCCTGGGCGAATGACCGAGGCGGCCGCCGGAGGCAACCCGCACCTCAAGCGAAACGCCAAGCCTCCTCGGCGGCGCGGCGTAGGGCGTTCGACTTGTGCAGGGTTTCCTCGAACTCCGCCTGTGGGTCGCTGTCGGCCACCACCCCGGCGCCGGCCTGCACGTGCATGAGGCCGTCCTTGATGAGGGCGGTGCGGAGCAGGATGCACATGTCCACCTGGCCCTCGCAGGAGATCCAGCCTGCGGCGCCGGCGTAGGCGAGGCCGCGCTTGGCGGGCTCCAGTTCGTGGATGATCTCCATGGCGCGGATCTTGGGGGCGCCGGACAGGGTCCCGGCGGGGAGCGCACCCAGGAGCAGGTCGATGGGGTCCACCTGCTCGAGCGCTTCGCCCTCCACATGGCTGACGATGTGCATCACGTGGCTGTAGCGCTCCACGGAGAAGCTCTGGGTCACGCGGACGGAGCCGGGTTTGGCGAACCGGCCCACGTCGTTTCGCCCGAGGTCGACCAGCATGAGGTGTTCGGCGCGTTCCTTGGGGTCGGCCAGGAGTTCGTGCTCCAGCGCGACATCCTCCTCCGGCGTCGCGCCGCGACGGCGGGTTCCGGCCAGAGGGCGGATGGCGACGCGGCCGTCGCGCAGGCGAACCAGGATCTCCGGGCTGGAGCCGGCCAGCTGAAACCCGCCCAGGTCCAGATGGAAGAGGTAGGGCGAGGGGTTCAGGCGGCGCAGCGCGCGGTAAAAGGCGTGGGAAGGCCAGGCCAGGGGTGCGCTGAACCGCTGGCTGGGAACCACCTGAAAGGCGTCGCCGGCCTCGATATAGCGCTTGGCCCGCTCGACGACGGCGATGAAGGCTGGGCGCGAGGTGTTGCTTTCGAAGACGACGGGCAGAGGCTGGCCCTCCCTGCGCGGGACCGAGCCGGTCGCCAGGGCGTCGCGGACGGCGAGGATCCGGGCTTCGGCGCCGGCCCAGGCGGCCTGGGCGGTTTCACCAGCCGGGCGCACGGGCGCCACCAGCACGATCTCCTGCTTCAGCGCATCAAAGATCGCCACCACGCCGGGGCGAGTCAGGACGGCGTCGGGCAGGTCCAGCGGGTCGGCCTTGGGTTCCGGGAGGCGCTCCACCAGCCCCGCCATGTCATAGCCGACCGCGCCGAAAAGACCCGCGGCCATGGGCGGAAGCCCTGCGGGCAGGGCGATGCGCGACTCGCGCTCCAGGCGCTTGAGCGATTGCAGCGCGCACTCGGGCTCGGGCTGGAAGCGACCCGACTCCAAGTCCGCGCCGCGGCTGATCTCGGCGCGGCGCCCGCGGCAACGCCACACGAGGTCCGGCTCCAGCGTCAGGATGGAGTAGCGGCCCCGGAAGGCGCCCCCTTCCACCGACTCCAGGAGACAGGCGTAGGGTCGGTCCGCCGCGAGCTTGAGGAAGGCGGAGACCGGCGTCTCGAGATCGTCGATCAGCCGGGTCCAGACAACCTGCGACTGTCCCCCCGCATGGACCGCGGCGAAGGACTCGAAGCCGGGCTCCAGGTTCACCGGGCGGGGGGTCCGCCCCGCGCCGGCGCGCCCGCTCGACCGCTGGGGTCCTGCACAGTCGCGGGGTCGACGCCAAGGGCGGCCAGGGCCCGCTCCGGGTTGGTGCGCACCTTCACTGCTTGGCGGGCGGCGGCCCGGACCATTTCGCCGATATCCTGCAGCAACTCCTGCGACAGCCCCTGGCGTCGAGGCGCGATGGTGGCGGCCATCTGGGGGGCGGGCGGGAAGCGGACGGCGTCCACACGGCCCACGCCCACGCCCAAGGGACCGTTGGGCGTGTTGATGAACTCGGTCACGAACACCTCGCCGGGCTTGCTGGCGAAGGTCCGGCCCGCGACCTCGGGCGGGGTCTGGGTGTCGGCGCTGCGCGACACGCCGGCCAGTCGGGTGAAGGGCGCCTCGATAGCCCGGGCGGCGGCCTCCAGCGTACCGCCTCCACGCACGGTTCCGGCCAGCGCCTGGGCGCGGGCCTGGACACGGTTGCGCAGCTCGCGCGCCAGCCAGGCGTTGGTGAGGGGCTCGCGCACCTCCTGAAGCGTGGGCAGGGCCGGCGGGATTACGCGGTCCACGCGCAGGGCGGCGTACTGGCCTGGGCCGAGCTCCTGGATGTCGGTCTCCGCGCCCTGGGCGGTTTCGAACGCGAGTTGAAGCAGGGCGGGCTCCAGCGCGACCTGGGGACCGGCGGCGCCCCGCCCGTCCTGGCTCAAGGGCGCGAGGGACAGGGTGGGTACGCCCGCCTGACGCGCGGCCTCGACCAGATTGGCGCCGGCCGAGTGGGCCGCTTCGTAACGTTGAACGGCGGCGTCGACCTGCTCTTCGGCCGCCGCGGCGCGTAGTTCGGCCTCGATCTGCGGGCGCACCGCCTCCAGGACGGCGGGAACCGCGGGCGTGACCCCCAGGACCTTGACCACCGACCATCCCAGTCGGCCCTGAACGGGGGCGCTGACGCCGCCAACGGGGAGGCTGAAGGCGGCCTGGGCCAGGCCCGGATCGGTCACGGCCGTCCGGGGCGTGTTGTTGAAGGGCACGGGGTCGCGCTGGATGGAGCGGGCCACGGCGGCGGGGTCCTCGCCGGCGCGAAGCCGGGCGGCGACCTGGGCGGCTGCGGCCTGGTCCGGCGCGGGGACCTGAACGAAGCTGCGGCGTTCGGGCTGAGACAGAGTTTCGCGGCGGAACTCGAACTGACGCTGCACCTCGGCCGGGTCCACCACAGCGGTGCGCGCGAAGTCCGCGGCATTGAAACGCACCACGGTAAGCGCGCGCAGCTCGGGGCGGCGCAGGGCCGCCGCGTTCTCGCGCAGGAAGGCGTTCAGCTGGGCCTCGGTGGGCGGGGCGGGGCGCTCCACCAGGCCCGGGTGGATCAGGGCCAGGGACACGTCGCGAAGTTCGCTCTCGTAAGCCGCGGCGGCCGCTCCGAAGGCCCGCGGCGCCTGCAGGCCGGCGACGACGCCGGAGACGAAATGCTGCTGGGCCACACCGTCCCGCAGCTCCGACTCGAAACGCTCGGGGGTGAGGCCGTTTCGGGCCAGTTCGCCGATGTAGGTCTCGCGGTCGAACTGCCCGGTGACGGGGCTGAAGAAGCCCTGGTACTGGCGCAGCTGCTGGGTGACCAGCTGGTCGGCCGGGCGCAGGCCCATACGTTTGAGCAGTTCGCCGAAGGCCTGGCCGGAGGCGAGCTCGTCCAGGATCCGAGTATGCAGGCCCTGCTCGACCGCCGCATCGACGGGGATGGGGCGTCCGGCTTGTTGGGCGGCCTGCTCGCGGTAGTTGTCGAAAACCGACTTGAATTCGGTCGCGCTGACCGTCCGGGAGCCGGCCTGGACCACCCAGTCGCCCCGGGCGGGCTGGAACACGTCGGTGATGCCGAAGATGGCGAAGCTGATGATCAGGAGTCCGAGCAGCAGGACGGCGACCCAGGACTTCGCGAAAGCGCGGATGCGGGCGAGCATGGGGTGAGGCTGTCCTGGGCTTGGGGCGGGTCTTGGGGGCGGGTCTTGGGGGCGGGTCTGGCGTCGGGGGTGGCGGGGAGCCGGGTGCGGTATAGAAGACCGCTCCGGAACGAAGCAAGGATGGACGATGGTGGAGGGTGGGCGGCGCTTGATCGCGGGCAATTGGAAGATGCACGGCACGGCCACGGCGCTGAGCGAAGCCCGGGCCGTGGCGGCCGCGGTGGCGCGCCGGCAGGCGGACGGAGCGGAGCCGCCGCCCCGGGTGGCGATCTGCCCGCCGGCCACGCTTGTGCACAGGCTGGCGGAGGCCCTGGCTGGCACGGGCGTGCTGGTGGGCGGGCAGGACGCGCACGCAGAGCCGCAAGGCGCGTGCACCGGGGACGTGTCGGCCGAGATGCTGCGCGACGCTGGAGCGAGCTTGGTGATCCTGGGGCATTCGGAGCGGCGGGCCAGCTATCGCGAGAGCGATCCTGCGGTGGCGGCCAAGGTGGAGGGGGCGCTGCGGGCGGAGCTGGAGCCGATCGTCTGCGTGGGAGAGACGCTGGACGAGCGCGAGGACGGCCAGGCCCTGGCGGTGGTGGGCCGGCAGCTGGCGACGTCGCTGCCCGACGCGCTGAACGGGCGGGCGTTCGCCTTGGCCTATGAGCCCGTGTGGGCGATCGGCACGGGGCGCACGCCCACGTCCGAGCAGATCGCCGAGGTGCACGCTGCGATCCGGACGGCGCTCACCGGGCGCTTCGGAGCGCATGGACAGACCATCCCCATCCTGTATGGCGGCTCGGTGAAGGCGGCCAATGCGCGCGAGATCCTGGCCTTGCCGGACGTGGACGGAGCGCTGGTGGGCGGGGCCTCGCTGCGCGCGACCGACTTTCTGCCCATCGTCGAGGCGGGCTGGGCCTGATCCTGTAGCGGGGCAGGTGGCGAAGCGGAGCGGGGGCTGATACAGGGCCCACTTTCCGCCGTCGCCGGCCCTCCCCACATCGCTCCCCATGCAATTCCTGCTGAACCTGCTGCTCGTTGTCGAAGTCCTGGTGGCCCTGGTGCTGACCGGCGTGATCCTGCTTCAGCGGTCGGAAGGCGGCGCGCTGGGCATGGGCGGCGGTGGGGGCGGCGGCCTGGTGACCGCGCGAGGCGCCTCGGACCTGCTCACGCGCACCACCTCCATCGCCGGCGGGCTGTTCTTCGTGCTCTGCCTCAGCCTGACCCTGCTGCACGCCGCCAATCGCGACGGCGGATCGGTGACCGATCGCACCTCCGTCGGCCGCATCGACCTGGACGCTCTGGGGCCGCGGAGCGCGGCGCC
>JAHWJX010000066.1 GCA_019348195.1 Pseudomonadota bacterium
TGCCGGCGCCGCCACGCAGTCTGACAGGGTCGGTAGGAGCGGGAGCAGGAACGGGGGTAGTCGTTGTCGGGGTCGGAGTGGGAGTCGGCGTCGGAGTGGGCGTCGGAGTGGGCGTCGGAGTCGGAGTCGGAGTCGGAGTCGGATCGGCCATGGTCAGTCCTTTGATAGCGGGCGAAACTGCTCAACAGCAGTTCCGGTCGGATTGCGTGAGTCGGCAGGCAGCTCTCTAGGCGCCGGCCGACTACCCCCCTGAAGTCAGGATCGATCGCATCAAACGCCAGCGACAATAACAATCCCGAAAGAAGCTGGGTTACTTTCCTTTCAAGCTTAATCGTTCTTCACGAACCGCTTACTCATGACTTGTCCTGAGCAGGATAGTCGTCCAATTTCTGGAGAGAGGCGAACCGCTTTACGGGCGAGCTCATGATGCCTGGCCATGCGTGGACGGGCTGGTTGTCCGCCCACGCACCTCGGCTTGGCGCTCGCTCTCCCACTCGCGGGAGCCTGCTTTGGACGGTTGGTCGATGACCGCTTCCGGCGGATCCCGTCGACAACGCGGGTACGGCTTACGGCGGGTCGGGTCAGCGCCGGGGCGTTCAAACGTTCGGCGCCCCGCGCCCTGCTTCCCTACGTCGCTGGATTTGACCGCGCTCCCGCCCTAGAACGGGCGTTCGTCGAGTGGCTCTGTACCCTTCACATTGCGCCGAGCTTTGTGTCGTGCGCGGGCGTGAAGCATTCGGCCAACTGATCGTCCTTGGAGCCTCCCCACCCGGCGAGCTCCTGGCAAGGAGCCCTGCGATGAACGCCCCGGTGATCCAGGACTATTACGGACGCGTGCTGCAGGGGTCGCAGGACCTCAAGACCAGCGCCTGCTGCACGCCCGACGACATGCCGGCCCACGTCAAGGCCCTGCTCTCCAACGTCCACGAGGAGGTGCTGGCCCGGTACTACGGCTGCGGGCTGATCGCCCCGGAGAAGCTGGACGGCGCGCGCGTGCTCGACCTCGGCTGCGGATCGGGCCGCGACGTCTACGCGCTGGCCCAGCTCGTCGGTCCCGAGGGGCAGGTGGTCGGCGTGGACTTCACGGAGGCGCAACTCACCGTGGCCCGCGCGCATCAGGCCTGGCATCGCGAGCGGTTCGGGCACGCCCGCTCGAACGTCCGTTTCCTGGAGGGCGACATCGAAGCCCTTCAGCGGCTGGATCTGGAGCCGGCGTCGTTCGACGTGATCGTGTCCAACTGCGTGGTGAACCTGGCCGGAGACAAGCGGGCGGTGCTCGAGGGCGCCTTCCGGCTGCTCAAACCCGGCGGGGAGTTCTACTTCTCGGACGTCTACGCAGATCGTCGTCTGCCCGAAGCGGTCCGGAGCGATCCGGTGCTGCTGGGCGAATGCCTTGGAGGCGCGCTTTACTGGCACGACTTCCTGGATCTGGCCAAGGCGGCCGGCTTCGCCGATCCGCGGTTGGTGGAGGATCGGACGCTCACCGTCGAAGACCCGGAGTTGGCCCGCAGGCTGGGTCAGGCGCGCTTCTGGTCGGCCACCTACCGCCTGTTCAAGGTCGAGGGCCTGGAGACGGTTTGCGAAGACTACGGCCAGGCGGTGGTCTACCGGGGCGGGGCGCCCTTTTCCCCGGACCTGTTCGTGCTGGATGCTCACCACAGGATCGAGCGCGGCCGCATCTTCCCCGTTTGCGGCAACACCTGGCGCATGCTGAAGGAAAGCCGCTTCGCGCCCTTCTTCGACTTCGTGGGCGACTTCTCGACCCATTACGGCGTGTTCGAGGGTTGCGGCACGGCCACGCCTTTCGCGAGCGCAGCGGCCTCGGCCGCGGCGCCATGTTGCTAAAGGCAGGGACCCGCGAGCGATGTCCCCGTGCTGATCCTGATCGCGCTGGTCGCGGCCACACTGTTCCTGGCCTACGCCAACGGCGCCAACGATAACTTCAAGGGCGTGGCGACCCTCTATGGCAGCCATAGCGCCAGCTATCGAACGGCGCTGGGCCTGGGCACGATCGCCACCTTCCTGGGCGGGATCTGTTCATTGTTCCTGGCGACGGGCCTGATCAAGGCCTTCTCAGGCTCAGGAGTGGTCCCCGCCGCAGTGGCGGCCTCGCCCGAGTTCCTGCTCGCCGTTGCGACAGGGGCGGCCGGAGCCGTCTTCCTGGCGACCCGTGTGGGCCTGCCCATCTCCACAACCCATGCCCTCATCGGCGGCATCCTCGGCGCCGGCGCGATCGCGACGGCCGCAAACCTGAACCTCGCCGTGCTCGGTCGTTCGTTCGCGGCGCCCCTTCTGCTGAGCCCGGTGCTCTCGGTCGGCTTGACCGTCGTGCTCTACGGCGCGGCCCACCGTCTCGGCCAGCGTTTCAAGCTCACCCGTGAAACCTGCGTCTGTCTGGACGGGGGGGATCTCGTACCCTTGAGCACGCTGGAGCCTGTGGGGGGCGAAGGCTGCGCCGCTCCGACCTACCGCACGGCGGCCGGCGGCCTCGTCGTGGCCGACGCCCAGGTCTGCGTAGAGAAGTACGGCGGCCGCTTCTTCGGCCTTCGGCTGCAAAGAGTCATCGACGCCGGCCACTTCACGACGGCGGCGGCCGTGAGCTTCGCTCGGGGGCTGAACGACACGCCCAAGATGGTGGGCCTGCTGCTGGTGGTCCGGGCCATCGAAGTTCCCCTGGGCGTCGTCGCGGTGGCTGTGGTCATGGCCGTCGGAGGCCTGTTGAACGCACGCAAGGTGGCCCAGACCATGGGCCGGAAAATCTCCCGCATGAATGATGGACAGGCTTTCACCGCCAATCTGGTGACCGCGGTGCTCGTCATCAGCGCCAGCCGGCTCGGCCTGCCGGTGTCCACGACCCATGTGTCGGTGGGCGCGATCGCAGGGGTGGGCCTCGTCAACCGCACGGCCAACCGGCAGGTCATATCCGGCATCCTTGCATCCTGGCTCCTGACCATTCCTGTCGGCGCCGCCTTGGCCGGGTTGGTCTATGTCGTCGCAAGCCGCTTCGGTTGAGCGCCGCCTGAACCTCTTGCGGGGGCGGTTCGATCCGGCTCTCAGCCAGCCGCCCGCTCCAGGTTCTTGACCGGTTGCGCGCCGGCGCTTAGCCCGCCTGCGTGCGGAGGCGGTCCCAGGTCATGGACGGGCGGAGGACTTGGCCGGGGAACAGCGCCGCCATCTTGCTCTTTCTCCTGGTTTTCGCAACAGCCGCGACGCTCCTGGCCGCCGTCCTGGGACTTGCCCTCGATGTGGTCCTCCCGCGCGGCCTCGCCCGCTTCATCGGTGGAATCCTCGCCGCTCCGCCTGCAGCCGCTCTTGCTGCATCCACCATCGACTGGTGGCCGAAACGCTACAACGCCGGCCTCGTGCTGCTGGCGCTGGCCGTCGCGGAGCTTGTAGCCGTTCCAGCCGCTTACGCGGGCTACATCCCAGGACTTGGGCGCGTCGACATCCTTGCGCCCGCGCTGATCGGCTTGATGAGCGCATCGGGTCTCCTCCTCTTGAGAGGAGATCGGGGACGGCACCTCAGGTCCTGAGGCCGGCCGCGGACGGACGGAGTCCTGCTCAAGTAACGGCGGGCCGATGCAACCCGGCGAGCCGGTCCAAGCCGGCGGAGGCCGCGCTGACGAAACGTCACCGAAGAACCGGCGCGGGCCGCTGGGCCAGGGCCTGCCAGGCCGCCAGCGCCCCGCCCCCGGCCGCAAGGCCCGTGGCCCCCAGCGTGAGCAGCAGCACTCCGCCCCAGTCGACCGTGAACTCGGCTTCGAAGACGCCGGTGACCACCGGCCAGGCGGCGGCCGCGCCCAGGGCCACGCCGGCCAGGCCCGCCACCAGACCCACCAGCCCGTACTCGACGAGATAGGCGCCCAGGATCTGCGCCCTGGAGCCCCCCAGCACCTTGAGGGTGGCCGCTTCGCGCGCCCGCGCTCGGGCGCCCGCGGCTATGGCCCCCGCCAGCACCAGCAGCCCGGCCAAGCCGGCGACGGCGGCAGCGCCCCGGATGGCAAGCGCCAGCCTGGAGAACAGGTCGGCCGCCGCCTCCAGCTGTTCGCGCACGCTGATCACATTCACCTCGGGGAAGTCGCGGCCAAGGTCGGCCGTGATCCGCGCCTCCTGCCCCTTACTCGCTTTGGCGATGGCCACGTGGCGGAGGTTGGCGCCTTCCAGCGCCGCCGGCGTCAGAATCACCGCGAAGTTGGCGCCGAACCCGCCCCACTCGATCTCGCGCAGGGCCGAGATGCGCGCGTCGATCTCGCGACCCAGCAGGTTCAGGGTGACCGTGTCGCCGAGCTCCAACCCGGCTCCGCGCGCCGCGTCCCGCTCCATGGCGACCAGCGGAGGGCCGCGATAGCCGGCCGGCCACCACCGCCCGGCGGTCACGCCCGCATCCTCCGGCTCCTTGTCGATCGCGGAGATGACGATGTCGTTGTCGAAAGCCCAACGCTCCTCTTCGGCGATCCGGTCGATGTCCACCGGGGCGCCGTTCAGCCGGGCGATGCGACCCGTGGCGATGGGCTCGCGGCGGTAGCGGTCCGGACTCAAGCGGCCCAGGGCGCCGGCGACCACCCGGTCGAACTCGGCCGTGCGGGCGCCGTCGATCTCGGTGAAGACCAGGGACGGCGCGGTGCGCGGGGCCACATCGGTCACCTGCGCTAGCAGGCTGGACTGGATCAAGACCACCGCGGCCAAGAGCGCCACACCCAGTCCGATGGCCGGAGAGGCGGTTCGTGCCGACGATCGCGGCCCCGCCAGATTGGCCAGCCCCAGCCGGACCGAGCCCCGCGCGCCTTGCCGCGCGCGCCCGGCCAGGGCCGCCGCACCGAGGCCGAGCGCCCAGAGCAGAGCAAAGGCCACAGCCGTGCCTGCAATCAGGCCCCCTGCGGCGAGCTTGGTGGGCGCGGTGGCGACCGCCAGGCTCGCCAGCCCGGCGCCGGCCAGCAGGGCTGCGACCAGCTCCGGCCCCCAGCCGAGGCGCCCGCTCAACTCGCGCCGGAACAGGGCGGCGGGCGGCGTCCCCCGGGCTCGCGCCAGCGGGGCCAAGGAAAAGGCCGCAGCCGCAAGCAGGCCGAACGCCCCCGCCTCCAGCAGCGGCCCGGGGTAGAGGCCGAACAGGGCGGGCACGGGCAGGCGGTCGCCCGCGACGGCGCCGATGATCAGGGGCGCCCCAGCCCCGACAGCCAGGCCGATCACCACGCCCAGAAGCGCCAGGACGCCGATCTGGAGCAGGTAGATGTTGCGGATCAGCGCCCCGTTCGCGCCCAGCGCCTTGAGCGCGGCGATGGAGGGCTTGCGCCCTTCCAGATAGGCCGCCACCGCGCCCCAGACGCCCAGGCCGCCCGCCACCAGAGAAGCCAGCCCGATGAAGCCCAGGAAGTACTCCAGCTCGTCGATCAGCTCGCCTGCGCCGGGCGCCGCCTCCGTCCGCTCCCGAGCCTCGAGGCTGGCCTCCGGAAAGGCCTTCAAGGTGGTTCGCACCACCGCTTTCGGGTTGGCCGAGGGCGGCAGCACGATGCGCGCCGTCTCGCCGAACAGCCCGCCCACCGCCAGGAAGTTGGACCGTTCCACGGCTTGAAGGCTGGTCAGGACGCGCGGGCCCAGCGCAAAGCCGCGCGCCAGCCGGTCGGGCTCGGACACCAGGACGCCGGTCGCCACATAGGGCGTCGTGCCGATCAAGAACCGGTCGCCGAGCTCCAGACCCAGCCGGTCCAGCAAGGCCTTCTCGACCACGGCGCCGTAGGCGCCGCTCCGGCTCTGCAGCGCAGTCTGCAGGTCCGGCGCGCCGGTCAGCCTCACCGTCCCGACCAGGGGGTAACGCGCGTCCACGCCGCGCACCGCCACAAGGCGCCGCAGGCCCGAGGGCGCCTCCGCCATGGCGTTCACCCGGGCGACGTAGCCGACCAGACCGAGCCGCGCGAAGGCGGCCCGCTCGGCCGGCGTGAAACGGCGCTGCTCCACGGTGAAGGACACGTCGCCGCCCATGATATCGCGCGCCTGCGAGGCCAGCCCCTGCCGGAAGGCCTCGGCCGTGGAGCCCGCGGCCGCGATCGCCGCCACGCCGAGCGCCAAGCAGGCCAGGAAGATGCGGAAGCCAGCGACGCCCGACCTCAGCTCCCGCCACGCGAACCGGACCGACAGGCTCACGCCGGGGTGTCCGCCAGAGCCTGGGCGCCCAGTCGCCCGTCACGCATCTGCAAGGTGCGCCCGGCCTGGGCCGCCAGCGCGGGGTCGTGGGTGACCAAGACCAGGGCCGCCCCCGTTTCCCGCACCAGTTCGAACATCAGCCGGGCGACCAGCGCACCGTTGGCGGCGTCCAGATTGCCCGTGGGCTCGTCGAGCAGCAGGAGCCTGGTCGGCGCCGCCAGCGCCCGGGCCAGGGCCACCCGTTGCTGCTCTCCGCCGGACAGCTGATGCGGATAGTGCGTCCGTCGCTCCGCCAGACCGACGCGGCCCAGCCAGTCGCGCGCGGTTTCGGTCGCGCCGCCCCGCCGGGCAAGCTCCAGGGGCGTCGCAACATTCTCCTCGGCCGTCATGTTGGGCAGGAGATGGAAGTTCTGAAACACCAGCGACACCCGACCCCGCCGCAAGGTGGCGCGCCCGTCTTCGTCGAGACGCCCGAGGTCCTGGCCGAACAGCCGCACCTCGCCGGAGGTGGGTCGCTCCAGCCCGGCCGCGACGGAGATCAAGGAGGACTTGCCCGAGCCGGAGGGGCCCGCCACCGCGACAGTCTGCCCGGGCTCGACCGTAAGATCGACGCCCCTGAGGATGTTCACCGGTCCCGCCGTCGAAGGAAGCGTCAAGGTCACGCCTTCCAGCTTCAAGGGCGGTGGTGCTGCGGTCATGTCGAACTCCAGCCGGGGCGACGCGTGCGGGGACGCCGGGCCGGCCCTAGATAGGGCGGAGATCATGCACTACGCACGCACGCTTAACCGCCGTGGCCTTCTGACCTGCGCCTTGGCGCTGGGCGCCGCCGCCTGCGATCGCCGCCCGCGCGAGGGCGCGAGCGCCTCGCCGGAGGGGCAGACCGCGCCCATCCCAAGCGCGTCAGCAGCTCCCGCCTCCAATAGCGAGACGGGCGACCTGCCGGTCGTGACGGTGCTGGGCGACTCCATCACCGCCGGCCTCGGGCTGTCCGCAGCCCAATCGCTTCCCGCGCAGCTGGAGTCCGCCCTGGCCAGGCTCGGCACGCCCGTGCGCGTGCGGGCCGCGGGCGTGTCGGGCGACACCACCGCGGGCGGCTTGGCCCGCGTGGACTTCAGCGTCCAGGCCGACACGGACGTGTGCGTGGTCGCGCTTGGCGGCAACGACCTGCTGCAAGGCGTCGAGCCCGCCCGGATGCGCGCCAACCTCGACGGCATCATCGGCAAGCTGAAGGCCCGCGGGATGACAGTGGTGCTGGCCGGCATGCGCGGGCCGCCCCAGTTCGGCGCCTACACCCAGGCCTTCGACGCCGTGTTCACCTCCCTGGCCGAGGAGCACAGGCTTCATTTCTATCCCTTCCTGCTGGAGGGCGTGGCGCTGTTGGAGCGCTACAACCAGCAGGACGGCATCCACCCCAACGCCGAAGGAGCCCGCATCATCGCCCGCGGCCTCGCGCCCGTGGTCGCCGCCGCTGTTCGAGGCCTTCCGCCCACCTGATCGGCGGAGGGGTCTTCGCGCGCGCCCCGGCCCGCACTTGGGCCACCAGCTCGCCAATAGGGGCGATCAACGCCTCCGGCCTCTCCACCTGGATCCGGTGCGAGGATCCTGGGACGGTGCGCTGCACGCCCAGGCCTTCCGCAACGGTGGGGTTCGGGAGGGCGCAGGGCCTTCTCTGGACCCGACTTGTCCTCCGCCGTCAGAGCCACCAGCGGGCGGATCGCCCAGGGATCCCGAAGCCGCCTGGGCTGCGCTCCGGGCCGAGCAGTTGGCGCCCGTCGGTCAGCGCGGCTCATCGAACCGTGCTCGCCGCCCCGGGCTCAGGGGCCCGCTCGGCCACCCCGAGGGCCAGCAAGAAGGCCCCGGCCATGAAACCCGCCGACACCAGCAGGGCCAGGCCGGACAGATCCACGCCGGAGGACTGGCGCAGCGACCAAGCGAAGGCGGCCCCGTAAATGGGCGGGCCTATCACGGTGGCGATGCCGTTCAGCCCCTGAACCCCGCCCTGCATCCGCCCCTGCTCGGCGCCGCCCACGCCCGCGCTGAGCAGGCCCTGAAGCCCTGGGCCCAGCAGCAGGCCGAAGGCGGCCGCGGGGATGCTGGCCAGGTACCACCAGCCGTTGGGGGACAGGGCGGCGTAGACGAGCCCCAGGGCGCTTACCGCCGCCCCGATCAGCAGGGTCCTGCGCTGGCCGACCGCCTTGACCACCCGGCCCACGCCCCAAGCCTGAACGCCCACGCCGGCCAGCCCTGACGCGAAGATCGCCAGTCCCATCTCGGCCGGCGACCAGCCGAAACGATGGGCGCAGAACAGCACCCACACGCTGCCCCAGATCATATTGGCCAGGGTGTTCAGGAAGCTGACGCCCGCAAGTCGCGCCAGGTCCGGACGTGACCACAGGAGATGAAGGCCGCCGGCGTCGACCAGGGGCCGCAACTCGAGACGGGCGGAGCGGCGATCGAGCGGCAGCGACTCCGGAAGCACGAACACGCCGTACAGCCCATTGGCCAGGGTGACGGCCGCAGCTGCGACGAAGGGCAGCCTGAGGTCGATCTCTCCCAGCCAGCCGCCGAACGCCGGGCCGACCAGAAAGCCGATGCTGATGGACGACGCGAGGCGGCCGAAGGCTTCCGCCCGGGCGTCCTTGGCGGTGATGTCGGCCACATAGGCGTGGGCGGTTGCGAAGCTCGCGGCGGTGGCGCCGCTGATCATCCGCCCGACCAGCAGGAGCGCCAGGGTGGGCGCCAGGGCCATGAAGAGGAAATCGACGCCCAGGCCGAAGATCGAGATCAGCAGCACCGGCCGGCGACCGAAGCGATCGGAAAGAGCGCCCAGGACCGGGGCGCAGATGAACTGGGCCAGACCCCAGGTCGAGGCGAACAGCATCATCCATTCGGCCGCATCCGCGATGTCCCCGCCCGTGAATCGGCGCACCAGATTCGGGATGATCGGAATGACGATGCTGAAGGAGATCGCGCTCATCAGCGCGCTCGCGAAGATGAACCGGAAGGCCGCCCCGCGAGCCCCTCCGTTCACAGATCCAAGCTCCGCCGCCGCCTCGTCCATTCGCCAGCCGCCTTCCAGCCGGCCTAGACCCCGGCTCGTCTGGGTCCGAGCTCAGTTCGGCTGAGGTTCATGACCGTCTGCGCCCCTTGCCTGGCCGTTGATTGGGCAAGGCATAGGCGCCTTGCAACCGAAAGGCGCACCCTCCCGACGGACCGCCATTGCTGGGCGCGAGCCTCCCCAACCTCCGCCTTGTCGGGAAAGGGCTCGGCCCACCGGCGCGATCCGGCCATGTGGCTGCGGATCGCGAGCAGAGAGGTGGATGGACTGGCCGATGAGAGCCCGCCGGGTCCAGTGCAGCTCTGATCCGGTCGTCTTGAAGCACGAAGCCCGCCCGGCTGTTCTGGAGAAGGACGCCCGAGGCGGCGAGAAGCGGCCCCCGCGCGGCGCCCCTTGCCTCCAAGCTCACAGGCCCACGATCTTCAGAGCGGCGTCTCCCAACCCGCGGAGTCCCCCTGTCAACATGCCGCCTTTCCGCATCTCCATCGGCATCTCCTCCTGAAGGTAGAAGCCCGCGGCGCTCTGGAAGCTGTCGTTGAACAGCGCCTGCTTGCCCAGCAGATAGGCCCCGAAGGTCTCCGAGCGGGAGACGGCGTAGGCCAGGCCTGCGCTGAACCCGATGGTGGCGGCCTGATTGATGCCGCGTCCCGGTCCGGCGTGCTCGAGGCGCACGCCGCGCGCACCCTCCACGATGAGGGTGCAGGGTCCATGAAAGATCAGATAACGGAACTGAAGGGTGAGCCACGCGGACAGGCCGAACCGCCAGCGTTGTGTGATTCCGACCGGCTCGGAGGAGATCTGCAGCAGCCCCCGCAAGGCCCGCGGCCGCAGCACCAGCGCCGACCCGCGCTCCAGCCGCACCAGCGCGATCTCCGCCAACGGGCCGCCGGTAGCCGACACCAGGACCGTGTCCGGACGCTCCACCCGAACGCGGGTGAGTGCGACCATGCCCGAAGCGATGCTGCTCAGCGGCATGGCCCAGCTGAGCAGCCACCGGGTCCGCTTGGCCGCGTGGTGCGGCGTGCTTTGCACCGCCTCCGGGAGGACGAGAAGCTCTTCTCCCGGGTCAAGGGTGATCCTCTGCGAAACGGCGGAACTCGCCAGCACGGACACCTGCCCCCGGTCCGTCTGCAGCAACCGGATCGGCGGGCGGCGTACAGCCAGCGGGGCGACGCCGAAGAACAGAAGGGCCTTGATCAGCAGCGGAGCGAAAAAGGTCCCCACAAGAATCAGCAGCGCCGCCGGCAGCACATCCGCGACCGCCCGCCATGCCGTGATGAGCCGGTTGCTCCGCGCGGTCTGGTCCAATCGCTCGATCTGTCCCGACAACGCGGCTCGCTGCTGATCCAGGAGGGCTCCGGCGTTGTCGATTGCGGCTTCCGTCCTGACCAACCCCCGCTCGGCCTGGGTGATCGCCGCGAGGCGGGCGCGGGCTTGGGTGTTTCGGGCCGCCGCGGCCTCCATCTCGCGGCGTGCGACCACGAGGGCGCGGTAGTTGTCACAGCCGAGCTCGAGGGGAGACCGGCGACAGAAGCTGTTCCGAGGACCCGCCAGAAAACGGCTTTGCAACTGCTCGGCCCGGCGGCGCGCGGCCAGCCAGTCCTGGTGGCTGGTTCGGAGCTGCTCCACAGCGGCTCGCCGCTGCGCCTGCAGGCGCAAGCTTTCGCGCTGGACCGTCCTTGCGTCCAGCAGGGCGTTGATCCCGCGGCGCTCCTGCTGAAGGAGCGCGACCTCCGCCTGGGCGCGATTGTGTTCGAGGACGGCCTCCCCATTCCCGCGTGCAGCGGCGAGAGCGAGTTGAGCCCCGCTCAACTGCGCCGCCTCTTGGCGAGCGATGATGGGGCCAAGCGCCTCGCGCCGTGCGCGCAGTTGCGCTTCGGTGCTGCGGGCGAGCGCTTCGGCCGCCCGGTCCGCCTCCGCTCCGCGTCTCGCCGCATAGGCGTCGTAGCCGCGCAAAGCCTGGGCATAGGCCGCCTGCTGCGCAGGCACGGTCCGCAAAGCACGGGATTGCGCTCCGAGCCACTCGGCCGTCGGGCCCGCGACATGTCTGGCCACCAGCAGAATCAGCACGATGAGAAGGAGCGCAAAGGCGTTCCGGGCGATCCAGGCGAGAATGACGGGGCCGATCTTCACGTGGCACAGCTACAGGGTTGACGGGCGACCGCCAGGCTTTTCGGCCGGCCCGGTCTGCCTCAACGTCGCCGCCGGCTTTCGGTGGCCTTCACGCCGAACGTCCTTCTGACGGCCGTTGACGCCGCCAGGGTGATCGCGATCCGCCTTCCTGGGCGTCCAGCTCCGTCATGGCGCCGTCCCGGCGGTCAGGCTCCCACGACAGCCGCTCTCCCCGGCGAAAGCCGGGGCCCACCTCGCCTCATGGGGACCCGGAGGTACACCTCAAGCCAGCAGCTGAACCCGGGCTTGCGCCGGGGAAAGCGGGACGGAGGGGCCAGCGCGTTGGAGCCGACCGGCGCCCAGCCTTTCGTAGCGTGGGGTCAGTGGCTCCGTCAGGGCGCCGCCTAGGCCTTCTCAGCTCTCCAGCAACCGCTCTCCCGGCGAAAGCCGACCTCACCCGGCGCCCGGATGCGCTAGCTCCAGCACGCCAACCCGGGAGGAAACGCGCGAGAAACGTGTTGTCCGTGGACCTGCTCGGGTTCT
>JAHWJX010000067.1 GCA_019348195.1 Pseudomonadota bacterium
TACTTGAGCCCCCTCCCAGCATGACGCCCCTGAGCTGGCGCAAGGGATGTCCATCCAGCCCGGAGCCGTGTTCCCGCATGCGGGTTCGGCTGGCGGCAGAGCGCCTGGTTCTCCGGCGGGGTTCGGGCGGGGCCGGGCACATCGTCGGGGGCGCCCAACTTGCGGCTCGGATTCCCATCGAAGCCGTCGTGGGACCATCCGCCTGGCGGACCGACGGCAGGGTCTTAGGTCGATCCTGGTCTGGCGGACCTCCGACCTGCGGCGCCGGCGCAACGCCCCGCTGCTTCCGCTCCGGCCTGCGGCGGCGAACGAAACCCGGCGATGCGGTTCCCGTTGATAAAGGATGCAGCAGAGCACACCGATCCGGCCCATAGTCGTCCTGGTCGTGGATGACGAGCCCCTGGTTCGCATGCTCGGGGTGGACGTGCTCGAGGATGCGGGCTTCACCGTTGTGGAGGCCGGGAACGCGGCCGAGGCGCTGGAAAAGCTCCGCGCCCATCCCGAGGTCCGCTTGGTGTTCACCGACGTCAACATGCCCGGTGAATTGAACGGGCTGGAGCTCGCGCAAGTCATTCATGAGCGTCGGCCTGACATCCGCCTCCTGATCGCCTCGGGCCAGGTGCGCCCAACCCAGGAGGAACTGCCCGCGGAGGGTCAATTCCTTCCCAAGCCCTGGAACGCCGACGAGGTTGTCGGGCGCATCAGAAGAATGCTGGATCCAGCCTGAGCCTCGAACGGTGACCAGCTCAGTCCACCCCATAGCTTCGGCATGACCGGGCGGGCGGCCCCACACCCCTTCTCCCTGGTCGGACGCACCGCCCTGGTGACTGGAGCGGGTGGCGGGCTTGGCCGTGAGATCGCGCGCGCCCTAGCGGCTGCGGGCGCTCGCGTGGTGCTGAACGGTCGCAACGCCGCCCCTTTGGACGCCCTGGCGGCGGAACTGGGGACGGCGCGTGTCGCCGCCTTCGACATCACGGCTCCGGAGGCGGCGGAGCAACTCAGGCAGCAGGGCCCCATCGACATCCTGGTCAACGCCGCTGGTCTTCGTGACCGGGCGCCGCTGGCCGACCTGGACCCAAGCAGGGTCCGGGCCATGCTGGAGACCAATCTCCTGGGCGCCTTCGCGCTCTGCCGCGCCGCGGCCCCCGAGATGAGCGGGCGCGGTTGGGGCCGGATCATCAACCTGACCTCCATCGCCGGCCCGATCGCCCGAGGTGGCGATGCGGCCTACACGGCGGCCAAGGGCGGACTGGAGGCGCTCACCCGCGCGCTGGCTGCGGAACTCGGGCCTTCGGGCGTCACGGTGAATGCGCTGGCGCCCGGCTACTTCGCCACCGAAGCCAATGCGGAGGCGATGGCCGATCCGGGTGTTGCAGCCTGGCTGGCCGGGCGAACCTCGCTGGGCCGCTGGGGACGCCCGGAGGAGATCGCCGGGGCGGTGGTCTTCCTCGCCTCAGACGCGGCCAGCTTCATCACAGGCGTCACCCTGCCCGTGGACGGCGGCCATCTCAGCCACTTCTAAGCACGAGATTGTCAATCAGCCGCGTGCTCCCGATCCGAACGGCCAGCGAGGCCAGGGCCCCCTCCCCCGCCTCGCCGCTGATCTCGGCCAAGGTGTCCGGATGGGCGACGCTGACGTAATCGGGGCGGGCCAGCGGCTCGGCCGACAGCACCTCCGCCATGCGGCGACACAGTCCTTCTCCGTCCCGTGCGCCGCCCCGGAACGTCCGCTCGGCCGCGGACAGGGCGCGGAACAGCACGGTGGCGGCCGTCCGCTCCTCCGGGCCCAGGTAGCTGTTACGGCTGCTCATGGCCAAGCCGTCCGCCTCGCGCACGGTGGGCGCCACGACCACCTCGAGCGGCACATCCAGGTCCCTGACCACCTGCCGAATGACCACGCATTGCTGCGCGTCCTTCTGGCCGAAATAGGCGCGGCGGGGCTGGACGATGTTCAACAGCTTCAGCACCACGGTGGCCACGCCTGCGAAATGCCCCGGGCGCACCGCGCCCTCCAGCGGGGAGGCTGCGGCGCCCACCTCGACCCGGGTGTCGAACCCTGCGGGGTAGAGATCGGCGACCCCCGGGGTGAACACCGCGTCCACGCCCGCGCTTTCCAGCTTCGCCAGGTCGGCTTCCAGGGCCCGAGGATAGCGGCCGAAATCCTCATCCGGCCCGAACTGCAGCGGATTGACGAACAGGCTGGCCACGGCCGTCCCGCATTCGGACTTGGCCTGCCGCATCAAGGCGAGGTGTCCCTCGTGCAGAAAGCCCATGGTGGGCACGAACCCCACCGGCCCGACGTTTTGGGCCCGCCAGGCCCGCACCTCCGCCGGCGTGAGCAGGCGGCGCGTCAAAGCCCGACCAGGGCTTCGCGAAGCACGGCGTCGTCCATTTTGGAACTCTGCGCCTCGGTCGGAAACGCGCCCGAGCGCACCTGCGCCGTGTAGTCGGTCAAGGCCGCCGTGATCGCCGCGCCGATTTCGCCGAAGACCCGCGCATGCCGCGGCGGCTTGTCCTCGCCCAGCCCCAGGATGTCGTGCCAGACCTGCACCTGCCCGTCGCAGCCCGCCCCGGCCCCGATCCCGATAATCGGGATGCGCAGCCGATCGCGCACGGCCGCGGCCAGGGGCGCGGGCACCAGCTCCAGCACCAGGGCGAAGGCCCCTGCCCTCTCCACGGCCAAGGCGTCCTCGACCAGTCGGCGGGCGGCGGCCGCGTCCCGCGCCTGCACGCGTACGCCGATCTGGTGGGAGGATTGGGGCGTGAAGCCCAGGTGCCCCATAACGGGAACGCCTCGGGTCACCAGCGCCTCGATCACGGCCACCATGGGACCGGCGCCTTCCAGCTTCACCGCTTGGACGCCCGCCTCTCGCAGCAGCCGGCCGGCCGAATGCAAGGCGGTCGACTCGTCCGCATAGGTGAGGAACGGGAGGTCGCCGATCACCAAGGCCCGTTGGCTGCCCCGCACCACGGCCGCGGCGTGGCGAACCGCATCGTCCAGCGTCACCGCCAAGGTCGTCTCGTGACCCAACACCACCATGCCCAGGCTGTCGCCCACCAGCAGCAAAGGCACGCCCGCCCGTTCCGCCATCCGGGCCGAGGGTGCGTCATAGGCGGTCAGCATGGGGATGCGCTCCCCCGCGGCCTTCATGGCCGCCAAGTCCCTGAGCGTGATCCGCATGGCGCCTCCGACCTTGGCCTCTCCGGCCAAGCGGCCTAGCTGACGCGAGCCCGTTTGTCTCGCGGTTGCGGCTGGGGCCTGGGCCTGCACAGGATCCAGGTCGTCCGGGGCCAAGACCCATGGGCCCGCCGCTACGCAGGCCAAGGCGCTTTTCGCCGCAGGCGAGCCATCCAGACGCCGAGTGCTTATGTCCAGCCCATGCGCCGTCCAGCCCTCGCTCTCGTCACCCTCCTCGCCGCCCCGCTTCTCTCCGGTCCGGCGTCCTCGGCCAGCCCGGCCCAGCCCGCAGTGGTGGAGCTGTTCACCAGCCAGGGCTGCTCTTCCTGCCCGCCGGCCAACGCCGCCGTAGCCTCCATCGCCGACCGGCCGGACGTGCTGGCGCTCAGTTTCGGGGTGACCTACTGGGACCAGCTCGGCTGGACGGACACCTTCGGCCATCCCGCCTTCACCGAACGGCAATGGGCCTACGCCCGTCGCTTCAAGCGCGACCAGGTCTATACGCCCCAGGTGGTGGTCAACGGCCGCGTGCACAGCGTCGGCAACAGCCGGCCCTTGCTGGACAGGTTGGTACGGGAGAACGACCGCCGCGGTGGGCCTAGTGTCGCTCTGGACGACGGAACGGTCTCGGTGGGCGCGGGCGCCGGCCGGGCCGAGGTTTGGATGGTGCGCTACGACCCGCGCACCCTTCCCGTGCCGATCCGGCGTGGGGAAAACGGGGGCAAGACCCTGCCCCACCGCAATGTGGTGCGCGAGCTCGTCAAGGTCGGCGACTGGACCGGCGCGGCCAACCGTTACGCCTTGCCCAAGGCGACACAAGCGGGCCTCCGCACGGCGGTCCTGGTCCAGTCCGGGACCACCGGCGCAATTCTCGCCGCCGCCAAGGGCTGAGCCCCTAGGCGGCGTCGATCCAACGGCGCGCGGCGCGCTGCGCCTCGGCGATGTCGTCGCGGTCCATCTCGGCGCTGAGCTCGCGGCGGTAGGTCTTGGCCTCCTCCGACCCGCGCATGGCGGCGAGATTGAACAGCATGTGCGCCGAGATCAGGTCTAGCGGCGCTCCGCCCTGGCCCGTCGAATAGAGCAGCCCCATCCGGAACAACTCGTCGCCGGTCGCTTCCGGCCCCGGCAGCGGCAGCCCGCCCGTGTCTCCCATTTCCATCAGCATCGAACGACCCTGTCCCCTTCGGATCGACGGACCTTCTGTCCGCGAGCCCGATCAGAGGGGCAGGAAGCGCCCTGCCCGCTTGAGATAGAGTTAACGGCGAATCACCCTGAATCGGCGCGTCAAGGTCACCGCCGTTGCCCGCTTCCGAAGAGCAGCTTGCGGGCTTTGTCGGCCTCCGGGCCACGGCCCGCCAGGGGGCGACGGAGCTCCTCGCCCACCTTGTGGCCGCGCTGCACGGCCTCGCGCGCGCCGACGCGTTCGAACCACGCCTTGAGGCTGGGGAAGCGGTCCAGGTCCATGCCCTGCATGCGGTGCGGTACGATCCAGGGCCAGATGGCCATGTCCGCGATGCTGTACTCGCCCGCCACGAAGTCCCGGTCGCCGAGCCTGCGATCCAGCACGTCGTAGAGCCGGGCTACTTCGTTGGTGTAGCGGGCCACGCCATAGGCCAGCATGCGTTGGTCGCTGACGATCGAGGGGGCGTAGGCCCGGAAGTGGTGGGCCTGACCGCACATGGGTCCCAGCCCTCCCATTTGCCAGAACAGCCACTGGCCGACTTCGACGCGGGACCGCTCGTCGGCTCCGAAGAACCGGCCGGACTTGCGCGCGAGATACCGCAGGATGGCGCCGGACTCGAACACCGAGATCGGGGCCCCGTCGGTGGACTCCGGATCCACGATCGCCGGCATCCGGTTGTTGGGGCTGATCGCCAGGAACTCGGGCGCGAACTGCTCGCCCGCGCCGATGTCGACCGGGTGGACCTCGTAGGGCAGCTCCATCTCCTCCAGGGCGATGGTCACCTTCCAACCGTTCGGGGTAGGCCAGTAGTGGAGCTGGATCGGCTGCACGAATCCCTTCCCGCGCTTTTCTTCGACGATGCACGCCAGCAAGGGGCGCGCCAAGCCGGCTGACGAGCCGGTTCAGCCTTGGTTCAGGGTGGCGGATCCAACCTCGGCCTTAACGAGACCTTAACCACTTCGAACGTGCAAAAAGGAGAATAGGTTGAAGCTGGTCCTGCCCGCCCTTCTGGCCTTGGGCCTCGCGGCCCCGGCCGCAGCCTCGGCATCTGTGGTTCGCACCAGCCTGCTGACCACGGACCCAGCGCCGCTGATCAAGGTGGATCACAAGGGAAAACACCGCGGCAAAGGCCATGGCCGAGGCCGGGGCCGCCAGCACTTCAACTACGACGACCGGGACGACCGCTATGATGAGCGCCGCGCCTACCACCAGGGTCTGCGCGATGGACGCCGGGAGGCCCGCGGCGACTACTATGAGCCCGGGCGCCATGACGGCTATCCCCGCTTTGACCGGGGCGACTACCTGCCGCCTCACTACCGCTCCCATGTGATCGACGATTACGACCGTTACGGCTTCCCGCCGCCGCCGCGGGGGTGCCGTTATGTGCAGGTCGGCCAGAACACCTATCTCACTCAGATCGCGACCGGGCTGATCCTGAACGCCTTTCTCGGCGGCGGCTACTGACCGGCCGGCATGAACAAGGGAGCCCCACCATGAAGAAGGCATTGGCCGCAACCCTCGCCTTTGCGGCGCTCGCGCCGCTGGCGGCCGAGGTCCAGGCGCAGGATGGAAGCGATCAACGCGCCGAGCGGCACGAGCAACGGGAGCAACTTCGGGAGGCCAACCGCGCCATCGGCGAGCGGCTGTCCGGAGCCTTCGGTGGCGGCGACCGCCGGGAGGATCGACGCGAGTTCCACGAAGACCGTCGGGAGTTCCGGGAAGACCGTCGGGAGCTCCGGGAGGATCTGCGCGAGGCTCGGCGCGAGTTCCGTCGCGGCGATCGCAGTCGCTACGTCTACGTCCAGCCGCGGAACTACTATTACAGCCAGCCGAGCTTCGGCTTCAACTATGGCTATAGCCAGCCCTTCTATGGCTACAACCAGCCCTACTACAGACAGCCGTACTACGGCTACAGCCAACCCTACTACAGCCAGCCCTACGGGTACGGGTACAGCGACTACGGTTATGGGAGCGGCTACGGCTATCATCCGTCCCGCCGCTGGGTGCGCGGGCAGTATCTGCCTCCGGAATACCGCGGGGTCGTGATCCACGATTACCACCGCTACGGCTACGGTCCGCCGCCTCACGGGTATCAGTACTACCGAACCAATACCGGTGAGATCATCCTGGCGGCCATCGCCACCGGTCTGATCCTGTCGGTGTTCGCGAACGCCTTTTGAGCCCAGGCGAGGTCGATGGGAGCGGCGTCCACGCCGCTCCCCTTTCTTGCGTCTAGTCGATGCCGAGCCTGGCCCTCAGCAGGGCGTTGACCACTGCCGGATTGGCCTTGCCGCCGGTCTCCTTCATCACCTGGCCCACGAACCAGCCGATGGCCTGAGGCTTGGACTTCACCGCCTCGGCCTTGTCGGGATTGGCGGCGATCAGCTTGTCGACCGCGGCCTCCAGAGCGCCCGTGTCGCTGACCTGGACCAGGCCTTCGCGCTCGACGACCTCGCGCGCGCTCCCCTCCCCGGCCCAAAGCTTTTCGAACACCGTCTTGGCGATCTTGGAGGAGATGGTCCCTTCCTCGATCAGGCCGACCAACTCGCCAAGGGTTTCCGGCGGGATGGGGCTCTCGGCGATCCCGCGATCCTCGGCCGAGAGCCGGCCCAGCAGGTCGTTCACCGTCCAGTTCGCGACGAGCTTGGCGTTGCGCCCCCCAGCGGCCCGCTCGAAATAGGCGGCGCGTTCGTCCTCCGCCGTCAGAACCCCCGCGTCATAGGCCGTCAGCCCGTACTGCTCGGCGAAGCGCCTGCGGCGTGCGGCGGGGAGCTCGGGCAGCGAGGCCCGGATCTCCTCGATCCAGGCCTCCTCCAGCACCAGAGGCAGCAGGTCGGGATCGGGGAAGTAGCGGTAGTCGTGGGCCTCCTCCTTGGAGCGCATGGAGCGCGTTTCGCCACGGCCGGGGTCGAACAAACGCGTCTCCTGAGTGATCTTGCCCCCGTCCTCGAGGATCTCGACCTGGCGGCGCGCCTCGTACTCGATGGCCTGCATGATGAAGCGGAAGGAGTTCACGTTCTTGATCTCGCAGCGCGTGCCCAGGCCCTCCCCGGGGCGGCGGACCGAGACGTTCACGTCGGCGCGAAGGTTGCCCTTCTCCATGTCCCCGTCGCAGGTGCCCAGCGCGCGGAGCAGGGTGCGCAGCGTCCGCACATAGGCGGCGGCGTCCTCGGCCGAGCGCATGTCGGGCCGGGAGACGATCTCCATCAGCGCCGTGCCCGAGCGGTTCAGGTCGACGTAGGTGGAGTGGGGATCCATGTCGTGGATCGACTTGCCGGCGTCCTGCTCCAGGTGCAGCCGCTCGATGCCAACGGTGAAGGTCGAGCCGTCGTCGCGCTCCACCTCCAGCGCACCCTCGCCCACGATGGGATGATACAGCTGGCTGATCTGATAGCCCTGCGGCAGGTCGGGGTAGAAGTAGTTCTTGCGGTCGAACCGGCTGGTTCGATGAATCTGGGCGTTCAGCCCCAGCCCCGTCTTGACCGCCTGCTCCACGCAGAACCGGTTCAGCACGGGCAGCATGCCCGGAAAGCCCGCGTCCACCGTGGAGACCTGCGCGTTCGGCCCCGCGCCGAAACCCACGGCGGCGCCGGAGAAGAGTTTGGCCCGCGAGGCCACCTGGGCGTGGACCTCAAGGCCCAGGACGATCTCCCAAGGGCCTGTGCGGCCCTGGATCAGCGTGTCAGTCATGAATCGTCGCCTTCTTCTCCTCTCCCATGCTCGGGGGGAGTCAGTGAGATGTCCTTAGTCCGCGTCACGACCACCAACGCTCCGGCTTCGCGCGGAAGGCCGCGGCCTGCTCCAGCGCCCCGGCCAGTGAGAACAGGGTTCCTTCGTCCAAGGCCCGGCCGACGAGCTGGAGCCCCAAGGGCAGGCCGTTAGCGTCCAAGCCTGCCGGAACGCTGATCCCCGGCAGGCCCGCCAGGTTGGCCGGAACGGTGAAGACGTCGTTCAGGTACATGGTGACCGGGTCGGCGTCCTTGTCGCCCAGGGCGAAGGCGGCGGTGGGCGTGGACGGCGTCAGCAGGGCGTCGCAGGTCTCCCAGGCCCGGTCGAAGTCGTCGGCGATGCGGCGGCGCACCTTCAAGGCGCGCAGGTAGTAGGCGTCGTAGAAGCCTGCGCTCAGCACATAGGTGCCGATCAGGATGCGGCGCTTGACCTCGTCGCCGAAGCCTTCGGCCCGGGTGTTCTCATACACCTCGGTCAGAGTTCCACCTCCGGCGCGGTAGCCGAAGCGCATCCCGTCGTAGCGGGCCAGGTTGGACGAGGCTTCCGCCGGAGCCACGATGTAATAGGCCGGCAGCGCGTATCGGGTGTGGGGGAGCGAGACTTCCACGATCTCGCACCCGGCGTCGCGGAGCCAGGCGACACCCTGCTCCCACAGCTGCTCGATCTCGGCGGGCATGCCGTCCACGCGGTATTCGCGGGGCACGCCCACGCGCAGGCCTCGCACGTCGCGGCCCACGAACTGGGTGAAGTCCGGCGTCTCCACGGGCAGGCTGGTCGAGTCCTTCGGGTCGTGCCCGCTCATGCTGCGCAGCATCAGCGCGGCGTCCGAAACCGAGCGCGTGATCGGCCCCGCCTGATCCAGCGAGGAGGCGAACGCCACCATGCCCCAGCGGGAGCAGCGGCCGTAGGTGGGCTTGATGCCGACCGTGCCGGTGAAGGCGGCGGGCTGGCGGATGGAGCCGCCCGTGTCGGAGGCCGTGGCGCCCAGGCAGAGGTCGGCCGCAACCGCGCTGGCCGAGCCGCCCGACGACCCTCCCGGCGTCAAGCTCGCGTTGGAGCCCCGCGACCTCCAGGGATTGGCCACCGGCCCCCAGGCGCTGGTCTCGTTAGACGAGCCCATGGCGAACTCGTCCATGTTCAGCTTGCCAAGCATCACCGCGCCGTCCCGCCACAGATTGGCGGTGACCGTGCTCTCATAGGGCGGCTTGAATCCCTGCAGGATCCTGGAGCCGGCCGTGGTCTCCACACCCTCGGTGGAGAACAGGTCCTTGACGCCCAAGGGGGCGCCTTCCAGCGGCCCGCCCTCGCCCCGCGCGATACGCGCGTCGGAGGCCCGCGCCATCTCCAGCGCCCGGTCGGGGGTCTCCACCGTAAAGGCGTTCAGGGTCCGCGCCCCCTCCATCGCCTCCAGGTGCGCGCGCGTGATCTCCTCGGCCGAGAAGCGCTTGGTTCGAAGACCCTCAACGGCGTCGGTCAGGGTGAGTGCGGTCAGTTCGGTCATTCGACCACCTTGGGCACGACGAAGAAGCCGTCGTCGGACCTGGGCGCATTGCCCAGCACCCGCGCCGGATCGCCGCCGTCCGCCACCACGTCTTCGCGCAGCGGCTGGGTGGCGTGCACGGCGGTGGCCATGGGCTCCACCCCCTCGACATCCACCTCGTTCAGCTGCTCGATCCAGCCCAGAATGCCGCTGATCTCGCGGGCGAGCGGGTCCAGCCGCGCCTCCGGTTCGGCGATGCGGGCCAGCCGGGCGACCCGGCGGACGGTTTCGGCGTCGACGGCCATGGCTTCCTCCAACCGGCGCGGGTTAGCCGCCGCGCCCGCCTTCGACAAGCGTCCACCGGCCCGCTAACACGCGGCCCGTGCCCGTCCTGCCCCTCTCCGACCTGCCGCCCGGCCCCTTGCTGGGCCTCGACCTGGGCGAGAAAACCATCGGCGTGGCTTCCTCCGACGTATCGCGGGTGATCGCCACTCCCGTGGGCTTGGTGCGCAAGACCAAGTTCACGGCAGACGCTGAGGCCCTGTTCACCCTCATGGCCCAGCGGGGCACGGCGGCGATCGTGATCGGCCTGCCGCTGAACATGGACGGCTCCGAAGGCCCGCGCGCCCAGTCCAGCCGGGCCTTCGCCCGCAACCTGCTCCGCCTGCGCGACCTGCCGATCGCCTTTTGGGACGAGCGCCTGTCCACCGCCGCCGTGGAACGCCAACTCATCGGGACGCTGGACATGAGCCGGGCCCGCCGCGCCGAGGTCGTCGACCAGAACGCCGCCGCCTGGATCCTGCAGGGCGCGCTCGATCGGCTCCACTCGGCATGAGCGCCATCCTCGCCGGCGTCGTTCCCGTATTCGCCCTGATCGCCCTGGGCTGGGGTTTGAAGGCCAGCCGCTTCATCCCCGCCGAGACCTGGGGCCCGATCGAGCGGATCACCTACTTCGTCTTCTACCCCGGCTTCCTCATTCCCACGATCTGGGCCGCTCAGTTCGAAGGGCTGTCCTCCGCGCCGCTGGGCGCGGCCAGCGTCGCGGCGGTGTTCCTGATCGGCGGACTGGCGGTGGCGGCCAAACCGCTGACGGGCTTGTCCGACCCGGCGTTCACCAGCGTGTTCCAAGGCCTGACACGCTGGAACAGCTTCGTCTTCCTACCGATCGTGTTCGCGGTGTTCGGGGAAGGCGGCCTGTCGCGCGCCGCGATCGTGATCGGAGCCTTGGTGCCGGTAATCAACATCATGGCGGTCCTCGTGCTGGCGCGCTGGGGCGAGGGCCAGGGCGGGGGCTGGCGCGCCGCCGGTCAGGCGCTGGCGCGCAATCCGATCTTGTGGTCCTGCGGCATCGGCCTGTTGCTGAACGTGTTGCGTGTCCCGCCAGGACCCGTGGACGAGGCTCTGGACTTGCTGGGCGACGGAGCCCTGCCACTGGGCCTGCTGGTGGCCGGCGCGGGGCTGAACTTCGCGGCGGCCGCGGCGCGTCCGGTCACCATCGCGACCGTCTGCGCGGTGAAGCTGGTGGCCATGCCGGTGCTGATGTGGAGCCTGTGCCGCCTGTTCGGGGGCGATCCGCTCAGTCAGGGCGTGGCGCTCGCCTGCGGTTCGGCTCCGGGCGCGGCGGCCTCCTACGTGCTAGCGCGGCAGATGGGCGGGGACGCGCCGCTGATGGCCGGCATCGTGGCTTTCACCACCCTGGCCAGCGTGGTGACCATTCCCGTGCTGCTGTTGCTCTTCGGCCTGCCCTGAGCCGGCGATTGCAAAACGGCCAAGCTTCGGGGCGAGCTCATCCATTCGGTTTGGGGAAGACGCCTTGGAATACATGATCATGCCACTCAAGCGGTACGCCGAGTTCCAGGGCCGTTCGCGGCGTAAAGAATACTGGTTGTTCTACCTTTTCACGCTCCTGGGTTCGTTTGGGCTCGAGTTCATCGGCTCCGCCGTGGGGGGAGACG
>JAHWJX010000068.1 GCA_019348195.1 Pseudomonadota bacterium
CGGGGCCAAGCGCCGAAAGACGGCGCTTGTGCGTGATTTCCGACAGCGGGTTCGTCTGGTCCATGAACTGCGACAGCTGCGAGGAGCCGAAGAATTCGCGAACGGCGGCCGCCGCCGGCTTGGCGTTGATCAGGTCGTGCGGCATGACGGTGTCGATATCGACCGAGCTCATGCGCTCCTTGATCGCGCGCTCCATGCGGAGCAGGCCCACGCGGTACTGGTTTTCAAGCAGTTCGCCGACGGACCTCACGCGGCGGTTACCGAGGTTGTCGATGTCGTCGATCTCGCCGCGGCCGTCGCGCAGGCCCACCAGGGTCCTGAGCACGTTCAGCACGTCCTCCTGGCGGAGCACGCGGATTTCGTCGGAAACCTCAGGGGTTTCCAGGCGCATGTTCATCTTGACGCGGCCCACGGAGGACAGGTCGTAGCGCTCGCTGTCGAAGAAGAGGTTGCGGAACATGGTCTCGGCCGCTTCCACGGTGGGCGGCTCGCCCGGACGCATCACGCGGTAGATGTCGAACAGCGCGTCCTCGCGGGCGCTGTTCTTGTCGATGCGCAGGGTGTTGCGCATGTAGGCGCCCACGGTGACGTGGTCGATGTCGAGCACCTCGATGGTTTCAAAGCCCAAGCCGCCCAGCATCTCGATGGCGGGCACGTCCAGCTCGTCGCCGGCTTCGGCGTAGATCTCGCCCGTCTCCATGTTGACGGCGTCGGCGGCGAGGTAGCGGCCGGTCAGGGCCTCGGGCGGCAGCAGAAGCTCCTTCAAGCCCCCCTGCGCCAGCTTGTTGGCCGCGCGCGCGCTGATCTTCTCTCCGGCCTTGGCGATGACCTCGCCGGTCTCGGCGTTGATCAGGTCGAAGTCGGGTTTCACCCCGCGCCAGCGCTCGGGCTTGTAGGGCGTAGCCCAGCCGGCTTCGCGCTTCGCATAGGGGACGACATCGTAGAAGGTGCGCAGGATGCTCTCGCCGTCCATGCCGAGCGCGTAAAGGAAGGTCGAGGCCGGCAGCTTCCGACGGCGGTCGATACGGACATAGACGATGTCCTTGGCGTCGAACTCGAAGTCGAGCCAGGAGCCGCGGTAGGGGATCACCCGGGCGGCGAACAGCAGCTTGCCCGAGGCGTGGGTCTTGCCCTTGTCGTGGTCGAAGAAGACGCCGGGCGAGCGGTGCATTTGGGAGACGATGACGCGCTCGGTCCCGTTGACGATGAAGGTGCCCTTGTCGGTCATGAGCGGGATGTCGCCCATGTAGACGTCCTGCTCCTTGATGTCCTTGACGGAGCGGGCGCCGGTTTCCTCGTCGCTTTCAAAGACGATGAGGCGCAGCTTGACCTTGAGCGGCGCGGCATAGGTCATGTCGCGCTGGATGCACTCCTCGACGTCGAACTTCGGGTCCTCGAACTCATAGGACACGTATTCCAGCGTTGAGCGGTCGTTGAAGTCCTTGATCGGGAAGACGGACTTGAACACGGCCTCGATGCCTTCGTCGCGGCGGTTCGCCGGGCGGACCTCGCGCTGGAGGAACTGCTCATAGGAGGAGCGCTGCACCTCGATCAGGTTGGGCATGCTGACCGCCTCGGGGATGCGGCCGAAGGACTTGCGGATGCGCTTCCTGCCCGTGAAGGTCAGGGGCTGGTTGCCGTGGCCGTTGCGGTCCGTCGCCTTGTGAAGGGCGGGCACCGACTGGGCTTCGGCCTCGGAGGTCACGATGCCGGTGCCGTGGGGGTCCATGAGGGACTGGGCGTTGGAGTCCTGACCGGTGTAGGTCGTCATGCTCGCTCCTCAGCGCGGCCCCGACCCCAAGGGGCGGGCGCGCAAACCTGCTGCGGGATTGCTCCCGCGGGAATGGCTGGCTGCGCCCGTCCTCCGGGAACCCGAAAGGTTCGCCGGACGCTTACACGCGTGTCCCGCATGGGGGACGCCCCCTCGCTAGGCCCAGGACGGCGGGCCAGCCTCGAGGCTGTGAGCGGAACGTGCATTCGGGCACGCGACTCCGCACGACGATTCGTGTGTGAACCGCCGACTTAAGCGATCCGGACCTGCTTGTGAAGGCCGGCCGACATTCTTTTGGCGAGTCAGGCTGAGGGCGGCGTCCGGACGGCCTGCGGCGCATCGGCGCCTTGCGGATATCGCGCCTTGAAGGCGGTCAACGGCTGAAAGCTGTCGACGTTCCAGAGCTTGCCCTGACAAGGACCGAGCGGCCGGTTGAGCGAAGCGGGCCCGGCGGCGGAAAGCTCGCCGCCGGCTAGCGCCACGGCTTCCCCCACGCGAACAGCCTCTCCCGTCCGACGATCGAAGACCCGGACCTTCCCCGCCTGCGTCAAGTCCAAGGCGGCGTGGGCAGGCCATACCAGCAAGGGACCGCCCCGCCCCACCCGCAGACAGCCGGCGGCGTCCAGAGTAAGCACGCCCTGGTTCAGGGCCGACTTGCTCGTGTCCTCCCGTTGAGTTTCCTGGAGGAAGTGCACGGGCCCCGAGGCTACAAAACCCGGCGCCTCGGGCTTGGCTGGTCCGCCCGCGGCGCCGCACGCGACCACGGGCAAGGCTGCGAGGAGACTGAACAGAGATCTGGTGGTCCGAACCATGCCGGCCAGATAACCGGATCGAACTGTATGCTCGCTGAACAAGAAAAGACCGGGGCGGCGAACCGGCCCCGGCCTTGGGTGAAGCGGGAACATGGATCCCGGCCTGCGCCGGGGTGGGTCGTGGGGGCGAAGCCCCCATCGCTCACTTGACCTGGACGGTGGCGCCCGCGTCGGTGAGGCGCTTGGCGATGTCGTCGGCCTCTTGGCGGGAGACGTTCTCCTTGATGTTCTGGGGAGCGCCTTCGACCAGGTCCTTGGCCTCCTTGAGGCCCAGGTCGGAGCGGATGGCGCGGACTTCCTTGATGACGTTGATCTTCTTGTCGCCGCCGGCGGTCAGCACGACGGTGAATTCGGTCTGCTCTTCAACCGCTTCGGCCGGAGCGGCCGCGCCGCCGCCGCCGGCGGGCATGGCCATCGCCATCGGAGCGGCGGCGGACACGCCCCAGCGCTCTTCCAGCAGCTTGGTCAGCTCGGCGGCTTCGAGCACGGTCAGGGAGGACAGGTCGTCAACGATGCGGGACAGGTCGGCCATGGGTTGGGTTCCTTGGGAAAGTTGGGCGGGAGAGTGGGGCGGTGGTTGAGGTTACGGAGTTCAGGCGGCTTCGGCCGGAGCGTCGGCCGAGTCCTTGGTGGCGTAGGCGTTGACCACGCGGGCGAGACCCGCGCCGGGCTGGCTGAGCACGGTGGCCAGGCGGGTCGCCGGAGCCGCGATCAGGCCCACGAGTTGGGCGCGGAGCTGGTCCAGCGACGGCAGGGTGGCCAGGGCGCTGATCCCCGCCGTGTCCAGCACAGTGCTTCCCATGACGCCGCCCACGACCGTGAACTTGTCATTCGTCTTGGCGAAGTCGGTGGCCACCTTGGCGGCGCTGACCGGGTCGGGCGCATAGGCGATGGCGACGGGGCCGGTGAACAGGGCGTCGCCGCCCTCCCCCGCCCGACCTTCCAGAGCCTTCTGCGCCAGGGTGTTCTTGACGACCTGGAGCTTGGCGCCCTCGGCGCGGAGGCGACCGCGAAGGTCCTCCAGCTCCTTGACGGTGAGGCCCAGGTAGTGGGTCACCACCACCGCGCCCGCATTGTCGAAGACGCCCCTGAGCGTGTCGATGGCCTGGGCCTTGCCTGCGCGATCCATGCGAACTCCGAACGACGACGCGCCCGCGAGCGGACGCTGAGAAAACCAGAACTGTCCCGAGGATGAGCGGCCTCCGCCCTCGAAGGGCTGAAGGACGGCTGCTTCCCCGTCTCCCCGCGACGTTTAACTCCCGGGGGAGGCGCGGTTCTCGGACAGGATCGGCGGCCGAGGCTTGAGGCCTGAACCGCCGGAAGGCGCGCCTCTTAGCCGACGGCGGCCGGGCTTGCAACCGGCCGGCCGGCATCCCGCCTGGCGGCCGCACGTTGAGAACTACGGGAGAACTACGGGGAGCCCACGGGCCGGAGCGCGCGCATGTATCTCGTCATCAAGGTGGTTGTGTCGGCGCTGATCGTGGCGGCCGTCTCGGAGATCGCCAAGCGGAGCCCCGCCCTTGGCGCGCTGGTGGCCTCGCTCCCGCTTGTTTCGGTCTTGGGCATGATCTGGCTATGGCGGGACACGCGCGATCCCGTGCGGCTGGCCGCCCATTCGGAGGCGACCTTCTGGTACGTGCTGCCGAGCCTGCCGATGTTTCTGCTGGTCCCGGCCCTGCTGCGAGCCGGCGCCCCCTTCCCGCTGGCGCTGGCGGCCGGCGTCGGCCTGACCGCCGCGCTTTACCTGCTCACCACCCTCGTGCTCAGCCGTTTCGGAGTGACGCTGTGAGCGGGCTTGGTCGGCGGGGGCTGCGGGCGCAGGCGCGCGGATCGCCTGCCCCTCAGCCCTTGGCGGGCGTGCGCTCGATGACCGGCTGCATGCGGCGAACGGGGACGTCCTGCTGGACGTGTTCGGTGCGTCGGCGCCGCACCACGCGGACCTCTTCGCGCAGGATCAGGCGCTTCTCCCCGACCAGCACCTCCTCCACCACGGGATAGATCAGCACTCCGTCTTCCTGGCGCACAGGCGGCACGGCGCTGACCTCCTCGTTGCGGGGTATGCGTTCGACCTCGAAGGTCTCGTGCACCAGATCGGCCTCCACACGCTGCAACTGCTCGGTGACCTCAGTGCTGACCAGGACGCGGCCGGTCTCCCGGGTGACCTTGTCGATCCGCGCGGTCTCCTCGACCAGGGGAATGACCAGGTCTGCGGCCTCATTCTCGTTCATGGTTCGAGTTCCTCAGAGCGAAACAAGGCGCCCCTTTGCGGGCCCCCTCGCTCCTGCCGGTGGGCAACGCCCGGCGGCGGGGTTCAGCGCGCGGGGCCGCGGTTATTTCCGTCGAAAACGCTCGACCTCGGTGTGACGAACGGCGTCGTCCAGCGCATCGCCGCCTCGTCGGCGGCGATCAGGCCGTCGAAGCCCTGCGGTTCAACTTGCCGGCGCAGCCGACGCCGGCGGGACGGGCACGGGCGCCAGCGGAGGCCGGTCGGGCGACAAGCGGCCGGTCGGCACGGGGCGGCCCAGCGCCTCGGCCATGGCGCGTGAAGACACAAAACCCAGCGGCGTCTCGCCGTCATAGTTGTTGGAGAGCACGATCAGATGAACGTCGGCCTCGGGTTTATGGGCCATGTGGGCGCGGAAGCCCGACCAGCTGCCGCTGTGGAAGAGCTGCCCGTCGGCGAAGGGCGGCAGCACCCGCAGACCGGGCGCGCCGGCGAACAGTCCGTAGCCGAACCGCTGGGGCGTCCCCCAGCGCGCGCGGAGGGGGTGGCGCGCAGGGTCGGCCGCCGTCATCTGGGCGTAGCTGCGGGCGGACAGCACCCGACCGCCATGCAGGGCGCGGCTCCAGGCCAGCATGTCGTCCACCGTGGAATAAAGCGCGCCGGAGGCGAACACCACGCTCGCTCCCGACCGACGGCGCGGGCCCAATCCCTCGGCGGTTTCGGCATAGCCGGTGGCCAGCGCCACGCGGTCATCGTCCCAGCCGGTGTTCTTCAAGCCGAGCGGGTCAATCAGGTCGGCGCGAACCTGTTGGGCGAAGGGGCGGCCGGAAGCCCGCTCAACGACCGATCCCAAGAGGTTGTAGGCGGCGTTGCTGTAGCGGACGTCCGTGCCGGGCGGGAAGTCGAGCGGCTGCGCGGCCGAGTCGGCGGCCAGTTCCGCCAGGGTCCACTCCCGCCAGCGCAGCTTGGGCCAATCGCGCCGGCTCATCAGGTCCGGCACCCCCGACTGGTGTGTCAGGAGGTGGTGCAGCGTGATGGGCCGCCACGCTTCCGGGCAGGGCTGGACCCAGCGGCACAGGGGATCGTCGACCGAGAGCAGGCCCCGGTCCTGCAGACGAAGAACGGCGGCGGCGGTGAATTGCTTGGACAGCGACGCCAGGCGAAACCGGTGCTCGGGCGTGAGCGGGGCGCCCGTGCCCCTATCCGCCGGGCCGAAGGCGGCACGGAACAGCACGGCGTCGCCCCGGGCCACGATCACGGCGCCGCTGAACCGATCGGCGGCCGCCTCCCCTTCCAGCCATGGACCGAGTTGGGCGAGCGGCGCCGGCGCAGCTGCGGGCGCCGCTCGTGAACGCGCAGGCTCCGGCTCCCGACAGGCGGACGCGCTGAGCGCCACGAGCAGAGCCAGGGCGTATGCGCGGGTTGCAGGACGGGGCCGCGAAGCGCGGCGCCTTGGCCACCGTCGGCTCAGGCTCACGGTGCGGGCTGGGGAGAGGCGGTGAAGGCGTTGATGGCCGAGAAGAGCGCCTTGATCTGCCCCCTCTCCTCTCCCGTCGGTTCCGGACGCCAGATGTCAAAGGTCAGCACGACCCGGGTTCGCGCGCTGTCGTTCCAGGCCTCGTGCTCGATGGAGTCGCCGACGACCTGTTCGAACAGGACCCGCGCCTGACTCGGATATTCCCGGTCCATCGCCCAGAGGCCGGCTTGCGTGGTGTGGACGATGTCTGGCGCGGGCGTCTGCATGCAGAAGGTCCGCGCCCGCCCAAGCGGGCGAGCGCGGATCTAGCTTCAGGCCTGCAGGCTGGAGACGTCGATCTTGACGCCCGGTCCCATGGTGGAGCTGAGCGAGATCTTCTTCACATAGGTGCCCTTGGCGCCGGTCGGCTTTGCGCGGTTGAGCGCGTCCACCATGGCGCGGACATTGAGCGCCAGGGCGTCCTCGGTGAAGGACACCTTGCCGATGCCCGCGTGAACGATGCCCGCCTTTTCGACGCGGAACTCGACCGCCCCGCCCTTGGCGTCCTTGACGGCCTGAGCGACGTTGGGCGTGACGGTGCCGACCTTGGGGTTGGGCATCAGGCCGCGAGGGCCCAGCACCTTACCCAGACGGCCGACCAGGGCCATCATGTCCGGCGTGGCGATCACCCGGTCGAAGTCCATGAAGCCGCCCTGGACGCGCTCGACCAGATCCTCCGCGCCCACCACATCGGCGCCGGCGGCCGTGGCCTCGTCGGCCTTGCCCGCGCGAGCGAAGACGGCGACGCGGACGTCGCGGCCGGTGCCGCTCGGCAGATTGACCACGCCGCGGACCTGCTGGTCGGCGTGGCGCGGATCGACGCCGAGATTGACCGAGATCTCGACCGACTCGTCGAACTTGGCCTTGGCGTTGTCCTTCACGGCGCGGATGGCTTCATCCAGGCCGTAGTCGCGGTTGCGGTCCACGGACCAGGCTTGTTCGCGCTTGCTTTGCTTGGGCATGGTGCTCAGGCCTCCACAACGGCCAGGCCCATGGCCTTGGCCGAGCCTTCGATGATCCGCGACGCCGACTCGAGGTCGTTGGCGTTGAGGTCCTTCATCTTCTTTTCGGCGATGTCGCGCAGTTGCTGTCGCGTGATGGTGCCGATCGTCTCCTTGCCGGTCTGCTTGGAGCCGGACTTCAGGTTCATCGCCTGCTTGAGGTAGTGGGTCGCGGGCGGGGTCTTGGTGACGAAGGTGAAGCTCTTGTCCTGATAGACGGTGATCACCGTCGGGAGCGGCGTGCCCTTCTCCATCTCGGAGGTGCGGGCGTTGAACTCCTTGCAGAAGCCCATGATGTTGACGCCGCGCTGGCCCAGGGCGGGCCCGATCGGGGGGGAAGGGGTGGCGCTGCCGGCCTTCACCTGCAGCTTGATGTAACCCAGTATCTTCTTCGCCATGGCAGTCTCCTATGGCCGGGCGTTCGCCGGCCGGGTGAGCCGTGGTGCGGGGTGGCGCCCCTTCCACGGGTTTTGGGTGGTGGCTTGGCGGGTGGTGAACTTCTGAATGGTGAGCAAGTCAGGAGCTTCGCCGGCCCCTCACCTTTCCACCCGTCACCAATAAGCCCTCAGGTCACCTTTTCGACCTGCGCGTATTCCAGCTCCACCGGGGTGGCCCGGCCGAAGATGGAGACGGTGACGGACAGGCGCGCCCGATCCTCGTCCACCTGCTCCACCGTGCCGTTGAAGCTGGCGAAGGGACCGTCGATGACGCGAACGCCCTCGCCGATGTCGAAGCGGATGGTGGGCTTGGCCCGGGTCTCGGCGCCTTCCTCGATGGAGCCGATGATCCGCTGGACCTCCTTCTCCGAGACGGGAATGGGCTTGCTGCCCGATCCCAGGAAGCCCGTGACCTTGGGCGTGTTCTTGATCAGGTGGAAGGCCTCGTCCGTGAGCTCCATCTTCACCAGGACATAGCCCGGGAAGAACTTGCGCTCGGAGTTGACCTTCTTGCCGCGGCGGATCTCGACCACGTCCTCGGTGGGGACCAGAATCTCGCTGAAGCGGTCCTCAAGCCCTTGGGTCCTGGCCTGATCGCGAATGGCCTCGGCCACCTTCTTCTCGAAGTTGGAATAGGCGTGGACGATGTACCACTTGTGCCGGTCGGTATTGGCGGCCGGGCGATCGGTTGCGACGTCGGTCATGCGCTGACGAGCTCCAAGGCCTGCTGGAGCAGGAAGCTGAGCGTTCCGTCCACGACGGAGAAGAAGATCGCGGAGATCACCACCATGATGCCGACCATGACGGAGGTGATCCAGGTCTCCTTGCGCGACGGCCAGGTGATCTTGCGGCCCTCGGCGCGGACTTCGCGCGCGAACTGGGCCGGAGAAACCTTGGCCTTGGGCGGGTCGACCTCGCGCGCCGCGCCGCGCACGGGCGCCGCGGGGGTCGCGGGACCTCGCCCGGGCGTGCGCGGGGGGCGCTGGCCGCCGCCGGTGCGACCGGCTGTGGGGGATCTGGCCATGGTGAAAGGCAGGCTCCGAAACGAACAAACAAGACCCCGCGCCGGCGAACCGGTCGGGCGTCGGACTAGGTAGTGGCAGGAGTGAGGGGACTCGAACCCATGACCCTCGGTTTTGGAGACCGATGCTCTACCAACTGAGCTACACTCCTCCAGCAACGGGCGCGACGCCGGAAGGCGGTCACCCGCCGGCGGACAGCCTTATCGCCGAAACGCGGCATGTAACAGCGCAGCCTTCCGCGGGCAAGGCGCGAAGGACCCTCCCTAGGCCTGGCGCTTGCCGTATCCGCCGCGGGGCTGGTCGTTGCTACGCCCGCCGGGCTTTGGCTTCGCTCCGGGTTTGAAGCCGGCCGGCCGCGGCCCCGGCTTACGTGGCGGCGCCGTGCGATCCTTCGGCCCGGGCGGGCCGGAGGCGGGCTGGACGCGCACGCCGTTCTCCTCCGCTCCACGGGACGCCTCCGCGAATCGGGCCGCCGCCCCCGGCGCGATCTCGAACTTGGTCTCGCGCTCGAAGATTCGGATCGCGCCGATGTCGGGCTTGGTCACATGGCCCAGGCGGCAGATCAGTGGGATCAGCCACTTGGGATCGGCGTTCTTGTCGCGGCCGAGGGCGAGGCGGAACCAGACGCCCCCGTCCAGGCGCGGGGCGCCGCCCTCCCCGATCTGCTCCGAACGCGCCGAACGCTCGCGGCGCTCCGGCTTGGCCCCGTCGCGGGCGCCGTAGCCGCCGCCCTTGGCCCCGCCGTCGAACAGCTCCTCCGGCTCCGGCAGGCGCTGGCGGTATAGGCGGATCAAGGCGCTGGCGATCTGTTCGGCGCTGCGGCCTTCCAGCAGGGCCTGCGCGAGAACCGCATCCTCCGGCGCAGGCTCGCCGGCCAGGATCGGGTCCTCCAGCATGCGTTCCTGGTCGCGCTTGCGGATGGACTCCGCCGAGGGCGGGCCGCTCCAGGTCGCGTCCACGCCCGCCGCGTGAATCAGCTGCTCGGCCTTGCGCTGGCGGTTCAGCGGCACGAGCAGCACGGACACGCCCTTGCGGCCTGCGCGGCCGGTGCGGCCGCTGCGGTGGAGCAAGGCGGCGCGGTTGGTGGGCAGCTCGGCGTGGATCACCAGACCCAGGTCGGGCAGGTCCAGCCCGCGCGCGGCCACGTCGGTGGCCACGCAGACGCGGGCGCGGCCGTCACGGAGCGCCTGCAGCGCGTGGGTGCGTTCGCTTTGGGTCAGCTCGCCGGAAAGGGCCACGGCGGAGAAGCCGCGCTCGACGAGGCTGGCGTGCAGGTGCCGGACCGCCTCGCGCGTGTGGCAGAAGACGAGCGCGCCACGTGCTTCATAGAAGCGCAGCACATTGACGACCGCGTTCTCCAGCTCGTTGGGCGCGACCCGCATGGCGCGGTAGTCGATGTCCCCGTGGGGCTCGTCGCGCGCGATGGTGTCGATGCGCACCGCGTCGCGCTGATAACGGCGGGCCAGGGTGGCGATCTCGCGGGCGATGGTGGCGGAGAACAGCAGCGTCCGCCGCTCGGGCGGCGAGGCGTCCAGGATGAATTCCAGGTCCTCGCGGAAGCCAAGGTCGAGCATCTCGTCGGCTTCGTCCAGCACGACCACGCGCAGGGCGGAGGTGTCGAGATTGCCGCGCTCGAGGTGGTCTTTCAGCCGGCCGGGGGTGCCCACGACGATATGGGAGCCGGCCGCCAGCGCCCGTTGTTCGCGACGGGGGTCCATGCCGCCGACGCAGGCGACCAGCCGGGCGTCCGTCTCGGCGTAAAGCCAGGCCAGTTCGCCATGGACCTGCATGGCCAGCTCGCGCGTGGGCGCAACAACCAGGGCCATGGGCGGACCGGCGGGGCCGAAGCGCTCCGCCTCGCCCAACAGGGTGGCGGCGAAGGCCAGGCCGTAGCCCACCGTCTTGCCGGAGCCGGTCTGGGCGGAGACGAGCAGGTCGCGGTCAGGCCCGCCTTGCTCCAGCACAGCCTGTTGGACGGGGGTGGGTTCGAGGTAGCCCTGGGCCGCAAGGGCGCGTTCCAGGGCGTGGTTGATCGGAGGGAAGGACATAGGCAAACGGCTCGCGCGCGATCACGGTCGGCTCGCACGAGACTCCGGACGGCTAGGGGATGAGGGCCTCAGATAGTCGCTCACCCCTGATCAGGCCAGCCTTCAGTGGCCCTGGGTGTTTGCCCGCCCAAGTCGGGAACCAGACAAAGGCCAGAGTGGTTACTCGCCTGACAGGAGAACATCATGCCGGTCGCCGTCGATTTCAGACTTGAGGTGGAACAGGCCATGCGCGACCAGGAGCGCCTGCTGGCCGCCCTCACGGCCCTGCTGGAGCGGACGCGGGCCTTTCTCGCCGATCCGGCGGCGCGAGCCTGAACCTCCCAACCGCGCGAGCGGGGCGTCATCGCTCTGCCCGGCCCTTGTAACAGGCCCGTCCGGCGGCTCCGGCCAACGGGCGGGTCATGTAGGGACTGACGGCGCTGAGGGCTGGAGCGGGCGGCGGGAATCGAACCCGCACGAAAGCTTGGAAAGCTGACTGCCAGCTTTTCAAGCACCTGTGTCATAAACCGGACCCGAGGCGCACCTCAGATTTTCTCGGCAAGGAATTCTCCCGCGAGCAGGTGCAACCCCGGCCCATCTTCTTCCGCGGGCGCACACCAAGTAGCTCCGCGATTCCCACGATCACCATCAGACTCGGGTTCCGACGACCACACTCGGTTCCGCCCAGGGAGGGGCGGAACA
>JAHWJX010000069.1 GCA_019348195.1 Pseudomonadota bacterium
GACTCCAAGACGGTGCGCCACATCCTCGTCCGCCACGAGCAAGGCGGCGGGCACGCGGCCGAGGGCTACGCGCAGGCGACCGGCAAGGTCGGCGTGTGCATGGCGACCAGCGGTCCGGGCGCGACAAATCTCGTGACGCCGATCGCCGACGCCTACATGGACAGCGTCCCGCTGGTGGCGATCACCGGCCAGGTGCCGAGCGCCGCGATCGGCACGGACGCCTTCCAGGAGGCCGACATCGTCGGCATCACGATGCCGATCACCAAGCACAACTTCCTGGTGCAGCACGTCGAGGACATCCCGCAGACCATGGCCGCGGCGTTCCACCTCGCCGGCACCGGGCGGCCGGGGCCGGTGCTCGTCGACCTGCCCAAGGACATCCTGCAGGCCAGCGGCGCCTTCCGCTGGCCGCCGGTGCTGGACCTGCCCGGCTACCGCCCGACGACCAAGCCGCACGCCAAACAGGTCCGGGAGGCGGCCCGGCTGATCTCCACCGCCCGGCGGCCGGTGCTCTACGTCGGTGGCGGCGTGCTCAAGGCGCGGGCGGCCGCCGAGCTGCGGATCCTGGCCGAGCTCACCGGCATCCCGGTCGTCACGACGCTGATGGCCCGCGGCGCCTTCCCCGACAGCCACTCCCAGCACCTCGGCATGCCCGGCATGCACGGCACGGTGGCGGCAGTCACGGCGCTCGCGACCGTCCCGTGGGCGCCCGGGTTCCGCGGCATCGACCTCGAGACCGGCGTGCTGGTGTTCGGAGCCGCGCTCGCGTATGTGACGCCGGCCGTGTTCATGGCCGGGTGGGGCGCGGGACGGCCGCTGGCGGTGGTCGGCGGCTTTCGCTTCGTCGCGCAGATGCTGGCGTACGCGATGCCGCTGACCATGGCCGTGACCGCAGTGGCGACGCCCGCCGAGTCGCTGCAGCCGGCCGCCATCGTCGACGCGCAGCACGCCGTCCCGATGGTGGTCTCCCAGCCACTCGCCTTCGCGCTGTTCCTGCCGTCGGTGATGGCGGTGGCGTTCATCAGGATCATGAAGAACAGAAGGACCATGATGGCCGCCGCGGTCCGCTCGTGGAACCCGCGCTCGGCCGCGCTCTCCCAGATGAAGATCTGGACCGGCAGCACGGTCGCCGCTGAGGCGGGATCCGTCGGCACGCCTGGGACGAAGGAGACCATGCCGATCAGCAGCAGCGGCGCGGTCTCTCCAATGGCGTGGGCGAGCGCGATGATGGTGCCGGTCATCACGCCCGGCATGGCGAGGGGGAGCACATGGTGAAACACCATCTGGGTGCGCGAGGCCCCGACGCCCAGGGCCGCCTCGCGGATCGACGGCGGCACCGCCTTCAGCGAGGAGCGGGTGGCGATGATCACCGTGGGCATGGCCATCAGGCTCAGGACCATGCCGCCCGCCAGCGGGGAGGCGCGCGGCAGGCCGAAGGTGTTCAGGATCACCGCCACGCCCAGCAGGCCGTAGACGATGGAGGGCACCGCCGCGAGATTGTTGATGTTCACCTCGATGAACTGCGTCAGCCGGTTCCGGGGCGAGAACTCCTCGAGGTACAAAGCCGCCAGCACACCAACCGGGACCGCCAGCAGAGCGGCCACTAGAATGGTCAGGGCCGAGCCGATCACGGCGCCCAACAACCCCGCAATCTCAGGCTGGGTGCTGTCCGTGCGGGTGAACAGGGTGGTGTTGAAGCCGGAGCGGACCAGGCCCTCGGCTTGAAGCCGGTCCAGCGTGTCGAGCTGCTGATTGCTGAGCGGGCGGTCGCCTTCGGGCTGTTCGCGCGTGATCCCGCCCTTGAAGTAGAAATCCGCTTCGTCGCTCACCGCCCCGCCGACCGTCACAGTCCGGCCGATCAGGCTTGGGTTCTCGCGAACGCGGACAAGCAGGTTGAGTCCGAGGTCCGGGGACAGCAGACGACGGATCTGGCCTGAGGCCAAACCTTCCGGATCGTCACGGCCGCCCAGTCGAACCAGCACGGCCTCGGCGATCATCTGGTCGAAGTTGGTGCCTTCGATGTAGCTGCGGTCCACGCGCGCCGGATCGATGCGCACCTGCGTTGTGACAGAGTGCGTCCAGAAAGCGGTGTAGCCCTGGCCCACGATGCGGGTCAGCAGCACGGCCAGGAAGCTCAGCGCCAGGATGATGGCCAGGCGACCGTACCATTTGAATCGCTGCTCGGCGGCGTAGCGACGCTTCAGCCGCCGTTCGGCGGCGACCCGCACGGCCGACGCGGCGGGCGAGGCGGCCCGCAGGCCCGCAAGGGGGGCCAGGGCCTCAGTCATATTGCTCACGGTATTTCTGCACCACCGCGAGCGCGATGATGTTGAGGATGAGGGTCACCACGAACAGGGTTAGACCCAGGCCGAAGGCGGCCAGGGTCTTGGGGCTGTCGAACTCCTGGTCGCCCGTGAGGAGGGTGACGATCTGAACAGTCACGGTGGTGACGGTGTCGAGCGGATTGGCGGTGAGGTTGGGCTGAAGCCCCGCGGCCATGGTCACGATCATGGTCTCGCCGATCGCGGCGCTCACGCCCAGCAGAAAGGCGCCGGCCACGCCCGGAAGCGCGGCGGGCAGGACGACCTTGCGCACCGTTTCCGATTTGGTCGCGCCCATGGCGTAGCTGCCGTCGCGCAGCGACTGGGGCACCGAATTGATGATGTCGTCCGACAGCGAGCTGACAAAGGGGATCAGCATGATGCCCATCACCAATCCGGCCACCAGGGCCATCTGGTTCTGCACCTGGGACAGGTAGAGCCCGAGCCCGTTCAGAGGGCCGCCGACCAGTTGCGCGCCGACGGCGTTGAACGTCCCCCGCAGCGCCGGCCCAACCGTCAGCGCGGCGAAGAAGCCGTAGACCACGCTGGGCACCCCCGCCAGGATCTCCATGGCGGGCTTGACCCAGGCCCGGGTGGTCCGGCCGGCGTACTCCGAGAGATAGATGGCCGAGAACAGGCCCACCGGTCCGGCCACGCTCATGGCGATCAGCATGATGAGGAAGGTGCCCGCGAACAGAGGCACGGCCCCGAAAGCGCCGGAGGCCCCCGCCTGGTCGGCGCGGAGCGCGATCTGCGGGCTCCAATGCGTGCCGAATAGAAAGCTCAACGGCGAAACGGCGTCGAAGAAGCGGAGGCTCTCGTAGAGCAAGGACAACACGATCCCGAGCGTCGTCAGGATCGCCACGCCCGAGCAGGCCATGAGGACGGCGCGGACCCAGCCGTCCACCCGCGTGCGCGCCCGAAAGCTCGGCTGCACCTTGGGATAGGCCCAGAGCGCGCCGGCCACCGCGAGGACCAGCGCAAGCCCGGGCAGGTATGCGCGGCCGGGCAACTGGTCGCCGGCGAAGGTCAGCACCACCAGCAAGAGCAGCGCGGGCACGCCCGTCCACAAGGCGACATAGCTGCCGTAGTAACCTGGCAGGGAGTTCAGCCGACCCCCGCCCGCCGCGGCCAGCACCTTTCGACGCGCCAGCACATAGGTGAGGGCGGAAAAGGCGAACAGCGCCAACAGAAGCAGACCGGTGGACATGGATGGGGTCGTGTGCGCCTCAGGACTGCGCCGCCCACGGTCTCGTCCGCGGGGCCGCCCAGGGTTCACTCATGCCCGACAATCTTCGCCCGGATGCGACAAAGCGGTGACAGTTTTGTTTCAGGGCGCCGCTGTTTCGTTGTGGGCGCGCTCAGCCGGACGCGGCATCCGGCTGAGGGAAGTAGGCGATGAAGGTCGAGCCGTCGCCTGGGGTGCTGTCGACCGACAACCCGCCCCGGTGGCGGTTGACGATGTGGCGCACGATCGCCAGCCCCAGGCCCGTACCCGGCCGTTCGCCGCTCTTCTGGCCGGCCACGCGGTAGAAGCGTTCGGCGAGACGGGGAAGGTGCTCGCGCTCGATGCCAGGGCCGAAGTCGCGAACCCTCACAGCCGCGTAGCGCCGGCCGGGTTCCCGGTCCGGCGTCAGCAGGGACAGGCGCGCGGCCCCGGGATGGGCGGCGGCCCCGGCGACCTCTGCGTCCAGGCCGGAAGACAGCTCGATGCACACCCGCCCGCCCGGGGCGGAGTAGTTGAGGCCGTTGTCCACGAGGTTCTGAACCACCTGAACCACCTGATCCCGCTCGCCGGAGATGAGCACGGGTTCAGCCGGGAGTTCGGTCTCCAGCTGCACCGACCGCCGGGAGGCCAGGGGGGCCAGGGCGTCGACGACGTCCGCCACCGCCAAGCGCAGGTCCACGGCCCCGACGGGCGGCACGTGTTCGTTGAGCTCCGCACGGCTGAGCGACAGCAGGTCGTCCACGAGTCGCGCCATGCGCTCAGCTTGTCCCGCCATGATGCCCAGAAAGCGCTCGCGCACCGCCGGGTCGTCCCGGGCATGGCCGCGGAGGGTTTCGACGAAGCCCGACAACGAGGCCAAGGGGGTCCGCAGCTCATGGCTGGCGTTGGCCAGGAAATCGGCGCGCGTGCGTTCCGCCCGACGCACGTCGGTCTCCTCGTGCAGAACCACCAGGACCCGGCGCTCCGGCGCGGAGGCGAGCGGCGTGGTCCAGACCCGCCACACGCGCTCCTGAACTCCGCCGCTTTCCCAGACGGCTGTTCGCGCCATCGCGCCGAAGAGGCTTTCCTCCACCGCCTCCAGCACCTCCGGATCGCGCACGGCGGCCACCAGGAGCGCGCCTTGGCGAGGGATGCGCAGGAGTTCGCGGGCAGCCCGGTTGGCCGCTTCCACGCGGCGCGACGCCATGTCCTCCGGCTCGGCCGCCGTGACCACCAGGGCAGGGTCCGGCAGCAGCTCGAAGGCGGCTGCAAACGAGGCGGTCGGATCGGGCGGGCGCTCTGGTCCGGACTCGCCGCGCGGCAGGAGCCCCAACGCACGCACCTGGCCGGCTCGAACGGTCTGCCAGGCCGTGGCCAGGGCCACCAGGGCGACCGCCGCCGCGACCGCCCTGCCGTCCGCCCGATCGGCGAGGGCCATGGCCAGGAGCACGGCGATGGCCACCGCGCCGGTCCAGGCGGCCGACCAGGTGCGTCGGAAGGGTGCGGCAGGGGGCGGCTGAAGCGTCATGGGACCAGGCGGGCGGGCGCGCCTCATGCCTTAGCAATATGACAGCCATTCGGGCCGCTGGCGACGCCGTTTGCTCCGGCGGGTGCGCCCGGACATAAGGCCAGCATGCAGGAGGGAGCGGCCGAAGGCAGGCGCGAAGCGGTGGATCGCCGGCTCGCCACACTCGTGCCCGAGACCGCCGGGGCCGCGGCCCGGCTCACGGAAGCCGCGCGCTACGCCCTGCTGGCGCCGGGCAAGCGGATTCGTCCCTTGCTGGCCATGGCGGCCGCCGAGCACTGGGGCGGCGATCCGTCCGCCGCCCTGGACGCGGGCTGTGCGGTGGAGATGGTCCACGCCGCTTCCCTGATCCTGGATGACCTGCCGTCCATGGACGACGCCGCCCTGCGTCGGGGGCGAGCCACCGTTCATCGCGTTTACGGCGAGGACCTGGCGGTGCTGGCGGCCGTGGCGTTGCTGGCCCGGGCTTTCGGGGTGCTCAGCGGGCCTTCGACGATCGCGCCCGAAGCGCGGCTGCGGCTGTCCGCGGAGCTGGCGGGGGCGGTCGGTTTCGAGGGGCTGACCGCCGGGCAGACGCGCGACCTGCATCAGCGAAACGGGACGGGGCTCGATGACCTCGCTCTGCTGAATCGGCAGAAGACCGGCCTGTTGTTCGAACTTGCGGCGGTGGCCGGGGCCTTGGCGGCTGGAGCGGACGGCCAGGTCGAGGCGGCCCGTCGCTTCGGCGAGCGGCTGGGCGCCGCTTTCCAGATCCGGGACGACCTGCTCGACGTCGAGGCGGAGGCCGCCCTCACGGGCAAGGACGCGGGCCAGGACGGCGACAAGCCCACCGTGGTCTCCTTGCTCGGGGCCGAGGGCGCCCGCGCGCGGCTGGCGACCGAGCTCAGCGCCGCCCAAGCCGCCGCCGGGGACGGCCCCCTGATGCGACTGGCGCAGTGGAGTTTCCCCGGCTGAGCCACGACGGGCGCGCCATAGGCCTCGATATGTCGCCCACTCTCCCCGCAGGGCGCGAGAGGACCTATACTGCAGGGGTGCCGCGCGCCCTGCTCAACGCCGTTCTGCTGATCGCGAGCTTTCTCGCCATGGAGGGCGTGGCCTGGGCGGTGCACCGCTATGTCATGCACGGGATCGGCTGGGGTTGGCACCGCTCGCATCACGAGCCGCACGGCGCGGGGCGTTGGGGCTGGCTGGAGCTGAACGATCTCTACGCCGTCCTTTTCGGCGCGGCGGCCGTGGCCCTGATCTGGGCGGCGTCGCGGGACGGCTACGCCCCGCTGTACTTCGTGGGAGTCGGGATCAGCCTCTACGGCCTGGTCTATTTCATCGCGCACGACGTGCTGGTTCATCGCCGCGTGCCGCTGAAGTGGACTCCCAAGCGCGGCTACCTCAAACGGCTGGTCCAGGCGCACCGGCTGCACCACGCCACCCATGGCCGCGAAGGCGCCGTGTCCTTCGGCTTTCTCTACGCCCCGCCCGTGCGCCGCCTGAAGGCGCAGCTCCAGTCGCGCGAGCAGCAACCGTGACGCGCGCGCGCCAGGCCGCCACCGGGTTGTTGTTGGCGGTGGCCGTGCTGGCCGCTTGGACGGGGCTGCACGTCTTTGGCGTGTTCTTCTGGCAGCCCACGCAGGCGGGCCTGCTCGCGGCGCCCCTGATCGTGTTGGCCCTGACCTGGCTCAGCGTGGGGCTGTTCATCACCGCTCATGACGCGATGCATGGCGCGCTGGCGCCGGGGCGGCCGCAGCTGAACCGGGTGATCGGTGCGGCCTGCCTCTTGATCTACGCCGGCTTTTGGTTCGACGCGCTCCTGCCCAAGCACCACGCCCACCACCGCAGTCCGGGCACGGCGGACGACCCTGACTTCCACCCGGACAAGCCCGGAGTTTTCTGGCGCTGGTACCTTCGCTTCTTCCGCGAGTATTTCGGCTGGCGCGAACTGGCCTGGGTGGCGGGGGTCTCCGCGCTCTACATCCTGCTGCTCCGGGCGCCGCTGGTGAACGTCTGGCTGTTCTGGGCGGGGCCGGCGCTGCTCTCTTCGCTGCAGCTGTTCACCTTCGGCACCTGGCTGCCGCACCGGCACGGGGACGACCTGCTCGACCACCACCGGGCGCGCTCCAACGACCTGCCGAAGTGGCTGTCGCTGCTGACCTGCTTCCATTTCGGCGGGTACCACTACGAGCACCACACCCACCCGCACCTGCCCTGGTGGCGGCTGCCCGAAGCGCGGCGGGGCTAGACCGGCGGATCCCAGAGGCCGTGACGGTCGGGCTCAGGCCGGTTCGCCTCCAGGCCCCGCGCCTTGGCGGCGACGAAGGCGGCCTCGGCCACGCGAGCGAGCTTGGCGGGCTTGGACACGACCACCCGCCGATCCCAGGCCTGCGGCCCGCCGGCGATCAGGGTGCGTCCGATCTGGCGATAAACGCCGCGCGCCGAGGCGATCGCCCAGGCCGAGCGGAACGGCAGCCGCGATACCCCGATCCGGGCGGAGGCGTAATAGGGCTCCGCCGCCTCCAGCTGCCGGCGCGCTACGTCGAACACCGCCGTGCGAAGCGCCGGATCGTCCACCCGGTCCTCGGGCACGCCAGCCTCGGCCAGCCAGTCGAGCGGGAGGTAGACGCGCCCGCCCGCCGCGTCGTCCACCACGTCGCGGGCGATATTGGTCAGCTGGAACGCCAACCCCAGGTCGCCCGCGCGCTTCAGGGTCGCAACGTCGGTCACGCCCATGACGCGGGCCATCATCACGCCGACCACCCCCGCCACGCGCCAGCAGTAGAGCAGCAGCTCATCGAGGGTGCGGTATCGCCGCCCCTCCACGTCCATGGCGAAACCGTCGATCAAGGCCAGCGCCGCCTCCGGCGGAATGCGGTAACGCTGCGCCACGGCCTGAAAGGCGGCGAACACGGGATCGGTTTGCAGCTCACCCGCGAGCGCTGAACGCGTGCGGGCGTAGAGGCGCTCCAGCCGTTGCTGCCGCTCCTCGAGGGTGAGCGTTTCCCGCCCGTGGCCGAGCTCCTGCCCGTCGATGACGTCGTCGCAGTGCCGGCACCAGGCATAGAGCAGATAGGCGCCCGCCCGCGTGTCGCGGCCGAACAGGGCGGCGGCTTGGGCGAAGGACTTGGACCCTTCCCCCATCATGGCCCGGCTCATGGCCACGAGGTCGGCCTCGGGCGCGGCCCGCACCCCCGCCGTCATGCCGCCTGGAGGTCCTTGAGGATCAGCTCCGCGGTGGCCTTGGCGCTGCCCACCACGCCCGGCACCCCCGCCCCGGGATGGGAGCCGGCTCCGACGAAGTAAAGGTTGCGCAGCACGTCGTCGCGGTTGTGGGTGCGGAACCAGGCGCTTTGCGTCAGGATCGGCTCCAGGCTGAAGGCGCTGCCAAGGTGGGCGCCCAGTTCGTCGCGGAAGTCGCAAGGGGTGAAGATCCGGCTGGTGACCAGGTCGGCCTTGAGACCCGGGATGTAGCGTTCCTCCAAGTGGTCGAAGATGCGGTCGCGGTAGAGCGGCCCCTCGTGCGCCCAGTTGATGTTCGGAGCGGCGCCCAGGTGGGGCACGGGCGACAGGACGTAAAAGGCCTCGCAGCCCTCGGGGGCCAGGGAGGGGTCGGTCCTGGTCGGCGCGTGCAGGTAGAGCGAGAAGTCCTGCGCCAGCTCCGGGCCTTTGAAGATCTCGCCGATCAGCTCCTTGTAGCGCGGGCCGAAGATGACCGTGTGGTGCTCCAGTTGCGGATGCTTCCGCTTCAGGCCGAAGTAGATGACGAACAGCGACATGGAGAAGCGCTTACGCTTCACCGCCCTGGCCGCCGCCTGGCCGCGGCGGTCGGCGCGCAACAGCTTGTCGTAGGTATGAACCACATCGCCGTTGCTGGCCACCAGATCGAAAGTCAGCTCCGAGCCGTCGGGGAGCGCCACGCCGGTGATGCGGCCCTCGGCGGTGGTGATGCGGTCCACCGGCGTGTTCAGCCGCATCTCGCCACCCAGCTCCTCGAACAGGCGCACCATGCCGCGCACCAGCGCGCCCGTCCCGCCGCGCGGAAACCACACGCCCCAGCGCCTCTCCAGCGCGTGGATGAGGGCGTAGATCGAGGATGTGGCGAACGGATTGCCGCCCACCAGGAGAGAGTGGAAGCTGAAGGCCTGCCGCAGGTGCGGCTCCTTGATGAACTGCGCCACCTTGTCGTGGACGGAGCGCCAGGCCTGCAGCTTGGTCAGCTCGGGCGCGGCGCGGAGCATTTGGGAAAAGCTGAGAAAGGCGGTGGTTCCCAGCTTCTCATAACCCTCATGGAGGAGCTCTTCGGAGTAGGCGAGGAAACGGCGGTAGCCGTCCACGTCGCGCGGCGAGACCGCGGCTATCTGGCGATCCAGCTCGGCCTGATCGTTGACGTAATCGAAGCTGAAGCCGTCGCTCCACTCCAGGCGGTAGAAGGGGCTTACGGGCAGGAGCTCGACATGGTCCGACAGCTTGCGGCCGGAGAGCGCCCAGAGCTCCTCCAGAGCCGAAGGATCGGTGATCACCGTGGGGCCGGCGTCGAAGGTGAAGCCTTCGTCCTGGTAGACATAGGCTCGCCCGCCCGGCTTGTCGCGGGCCTCGAACACGGTGGTGCGCACGCCCGCCGATTGCAGTCGGATCGCCAGCGCCAGCCCGCCGAAGCCTGCGCCGATCACCGCCGCCGTCTTGGCGCTCACCTCCACCATCACCCGTCCGCCTTCACCGATCCCTCCCACAGATAGGCGAGCGCGCGCCGAACGGGCACGGGCGGCTTGCCGACCAGGATGCGCGCGGCGTCACGGGCGGTGGTGCGCCCGGCGTAAAAGCGCTCCACCAAGGGCTGCGGCAAGCGATAGAATCGCTCCAGCACCCGCCAGCGGAGCTGCGGGTCGGCCGCTCGGAACAGCAGCCGATTGAGCAGCCGGTAGAATCTCCGCGCTCGCCAGGCCGCCAGCGCGTGCTCGCGCGTGAGCGCCAGCAAGGCGTCGGTCGACAAGTCGGAGGCGGCCGCGATGCGTTCGGCCATGGCGGCCGCGTCAGGCAGGCTGTAGCCGGTGGTGGGGTGGAACAGGCCAGCCCGCAGGCCCGACCGGGCGGTGGTCGCGCCCGCCCAGAAGCGCGCCATGTCCCCGCCCAGCGCGATGGGCAGCACGCCCTCCTCCTCCTGTTCGACCGCCTCCACCCGCCAGCCGCGGGATAGGGCGTAGGCGTCGATCCGGGCGCGCAGGACGGCGGCGTCCAGAGCAGGGCCGTCGGCGTAGTAGGTGTCCTCGACGAGGACCCGTCGCTCGTCCAGGGGCAGCAGGTATACGAAGCGGTAGCCGTCGATCTGGGGCACGGTGGCGTCCATGATCACCGGCTCGCTGAGGCGGTGAGGCTGGGCGAGTCTGAGCTTCCGGCCGACGAATTTCTGCCAGGCCAGGACCAGTGCGGGTGAGGGTTCGGGCCCTCGACCGTCGATGACCGCGCGCGCCGGCAAGGTCTCTCCCGAGCGCAGCACCACCCGGTCCGGAGCGCTGCGCACCGCCTCCGCGTTCAGGCGGACGGCGTCGGGCGGCAAGGCGGCCGTGACGACCTGGTGCAGGCGCTCGGAGGTGACCGACTGGTAGGGAGTGCCGAGCCGGCGCTCCTTGCCCGGGAAGCGGACGCTGTAGCCCGGCCAACGGTGCACGATCAGCGGTTCGAGCCACCCCCGCTGCTCGGGCGAGACGTCCGTGTCGAAGAAGGACCAGGTGTGCCGGGCCCCCAAGACCGGGCCCCCTTCCACGAGCAGCAGGCGCAGCTGAGGCCGGAGCGCTCGCAGGCGCAGGGCGATCAGGCTGTTGGCCAGCCCGCCGCCAAGCAGGATAAGGTCGTGCACCCGCGCCTGTTAAACGGTTCCCGAGCCCGGCGGGAGGGGCCCCGCGACCACCGGGGCGGCCTCCAGCCCGGCTTCGGGCGCGGGCTCGAAGCGGGTCGAGGCCTGGGCCACCACCAGATCGGCTGTGACGTTGCCCACCGTGCGGAAGATGTCGGGCACGGTCTCCACCGCCAGCAGCAGCGGCAGCAGTTCCAATGGAACGCCCAGGGCCAGGCACACCGGCCCGATGATGGCGAAAAAGGAGACCTGGGCCGGCAGTCCCACGCCGGCCAGATTGGCCACCGCCGCGACCGCCGCCCCGACCAGCAGCTCCACCGGCCCGAGCTCGATCCCGTACAAGGCGGCCAGGTAGATCACCACGGCGAGATTGGCGGGCACGCTCGCATACCGGAACACCGAAACGGCCAGGGGCAGCACCAGATCGCGCACCCGTTCCGACACCCCCGACCGCTCGGCGGCGGTCAGCATGGCGGGTAGGGTCGCCAGAGAGGACTGAGTGCTGAGGGCGACCGCCTGGGCCGGCGCCCCGGCGCGCAGAAAGCTGAGCAGCCCCACGCGGCCGAAGACCACGGCCAAGGGGTAGAGCAGCAGGGT
>JAHWJX010000006.1 GCA_019348195.1 Pseudomonadota bacterium
CCTCGCCGACCCGGTCGGCCCTGCACCCAAGCTGGGATCTCGGTGCCGCCACAGAGCTCGCAGCGGGCAGGTGTGGCACCGAGAACCGGGGGACCCACCCGGCTAGGCGTCCCGGCCCAGCCGCTCGCGCAGTGCGGCGATCTCGTCGGAGATCGCCTGCGGCAAGCGATCACCGAACTGGGCGAAGTACTCCGGCATCAGCTCCGCCTCCTGCCGCCACACCTCGCGGTCGACGGACAGCAGCAGCTCGAGGTCCCGGGCGGGCAGGTCGAGCCCATCCAGATCGAGCGCGTCCGGCGTCGGGACCACGCCGAGCAGCTGCACGTCGACCCCGGCGCTCGCGAAGCCCGCGGCGGCCGCCGCCTCCAGCATCGGCCCGGACGGCCGGGTGTCGCGGCCGATGACGGCCAGCGGACGACCGGCCCTGGTACGCAGAGCGAGCAGCTCGTGCGCGGCGCTGCGCGCCACCGCCATCGCCAGCTCAGGGGTGAGGACGTCGCCGTTCGCGAGCCCGCGGACGCCGTCCGTGCCGAAGTAGGCGCGCTTGGTCATGGGATATCGGGTTCCGAAACAACGGCTCGTGCAGATTTACCCTTGCGGGTCTTCACAACGGCTAAAGAAGACGATGTTAGCAAGCCGACCCTCCCGGGAGAAGTTTCCATGTGCGGCATCATAGGGATCGTGGGCCAGACGCCCGTGGCCCCGCGTTTGATCGAAAGCCTCAAGCGGCTCGAGTACCGAGGGTACGACTCCGCCGGGATCGCCGCCTTTGAGAACGGCCGCGTGGTGCGGCGTCGGGCCGAAGGCAAGCTGCGCAATCTGGAGGCGGTGCTCCAGTCGGAGCCGGTCCAAGCCACCGTCGGCGTGGGCCACACCCGTTGGGCCACCCACGGCCGTCCCTCGGAGCGCAACGCCCACCCGCATCAAGCCGGACGCGTCACCGTGGTCCACAACGGCATCATCGAGAACTTCGCCGAGCTGAAGGCGGAGCTGGCTGGCCAGGGGCGTTCGTTCGAAAGCGAAACGGACACGGAAGTGGTGGCCCACCTGATCGACTCGGAGCTGAAGGCCGGCAAGCCGCCCGTGGAGGCCTTCAAGGCCGCGCTTGATCGGCTGCGGGGCGCCTACGCCCTGGCCGTGATCATCGAGGGCGAGACGCAACTGGTGCTGGGCGCTCGCCACGGCCCCCCTCTGGTGGTGGGCTGGGGCCAGGGCGAGATGTTCCTGGGCTCCGATGCGCTGGCGGTAGGCCCCTTCACCAACCGTGTCAGCTATCTGCATGACGGGGACTATGTGGCGCTGGACGCCCAGGGCGCCCGGGTCTTCGACGGCACGGGCGCGGAGGTCTCCCGGCCGCCCAAGCAGGTGTCCTCGTCCGCGGCGGTGATGGAGAAGGGCAACTACCGCCACTTCATGGAGAAGGAGATCCACGATCAGCCGGAGGCCGTGCAGCACACCCTGGCGGCCTATCTCGATCCGGTTCGGATGCGCGCGGAGGCGCCGGACGGCTTCGACTTCAGCACGATCGACCGCATCCAGATCGTGGCCTGCGGGACGGCCTATTACGCCGGGGTGATCGCGAAATACCTGTTCGAGCGCTACGCCGGTCTGCCCACCGACGTCGAGGTGGCCTCCGAATTCCGCTACCGCTCCCCGGCCCTTTCCCCGCGAACCCTGGCGATCGCCATCTCGCAATCGGGCGAGACGGCCGACACTCTCGCGGCTCTCCGCCACGCCCGCGCCGAAGGGCAGAAGATCGCGGTCGTCGTCAACGTGCCGACCAGCTCGATGGCCCGCGAGGCCGACCGGCTATGGCCCACGCACGCCGGGCCGGAGATCGGCGTGGCCTCCACCAAGGCCTTCACCGCCCAGGTCTCCGCCCTCACCGCCCTGGTGATCGCCGCCGCTGGCAAGCGCAAGAAGGTGGACGGGAACGAACAGGCCCGCATGGTCCGGCTGCTGCTTGAAGCCCCCCGCCTGATCGCGGAAGCCTCCGAAGCGGAGGATGAGGTGCGCGCGATCGCCTACGACCTCTCCAAGGCGCGCGACGTCCTCTACCTGGGCCGCGGAGCCATGTCCGCCCTGGCCATGGAAGGGGCGCTGAAGCTCAAGGAGATCAGCTACATCCACGCGGAAGGTTACGCGGCGGGAGAGCTCAAGCACGGGCCGATCGCCTTGATCGACGAACAAACGCCGGTGATCGCGCTGGCGCCCTACGACGAGCTCTTCGAGAAGACCCAGTCCAACCTGCAGGAGGTCGGCGCCCGGGGCGGCCCGGTGATCGCGGTGACCGACCGGCGGGGCGCGCCGCACCTGTCCTCCACCGCGCGCTTGATCATCGCGCCCGAAGCCGACCCGCTGATCGCGCCCCTGGTTTTCGCACCGGCGATCCAGCTGCTCGCCTACTACACGGCCGTGCACAAAGGGACGGACGTGGACCAGCCCCGCAACCTCGCCAAATCGGTCACGGTGGAGTGAGCCGTCAGGCTCCGGACGGCGGCGCGGGCTCGGGCGCCTCGTCAGCGCTGGGTCCGATCGCCCGATAGCTCGGCCGCAGAGGGGCGCTCTCCTGGCGGGGGCGCGCCGGCCGCCGCGCTCGGGCGGGCCGCCGCCCCTGGGCCGGCTGCGCCGCCGTCGCCGCTGAAGGCAGGGGCGGTCCTTCCACCACGGCGCTGCCCGGCCCTCCGGGCCCGCCGGCCGGCCCGGGATCCAGCGCCGGCACCAAGGCCACGGCCTGCACCGCGTTGGCCGTGGCCCTTCGGGCGGAGCCGCGGACCTGTGTGGCGTCGCGGCTTCCATCCCCCCGTCCACCCAGCGCCGCCCAGGCGAGCAGGGCCAGGGCCAGCAGCGCGGCCCCGCACGCCAGCCACAAGGTCCAGGGTCTCGAGCGCCGCGGCGCCCTTGCATCGAAAGTCATTCAACCCTCCGAAGGCTTGCACCGGGACCACGACCGGCTAAGCCCACACCCGCAACATCGTGCACGCGCAGCGGAGGCCAAGGCATGGCGGCTCAGACCAAGGTTCGCAAGGCGGTTCTCCCCGTCGCCGGCTTCGGCACCCGCGTCCTGCCCGGCACCAAGGTCGTCGCCAAGGAGCTCCTCAACGTCGTGGACCGCCCGATCCTGAGCTACATCGTGGCCGAGGCGCGCGCAGCCGGCATCGAGCACTTCGTCTTCGTGACCGGCCGCGGCAAGGCCGCCATCGAGGACTATTTCGACCACCACGTCGAGCTGGAAGCGGCGCTGGAGAGCAAGGGCAAGACCGCGCTGCTGAATGAGATCCGCACGGAGCTGCCTCGGCCCGGCGAGATGAGCTTCGTGCGGCAGATGCAGCCGCTGGGGCTGGGGCATGCGGTGTGGTGCGCCCGGGACATCGTTGGCGACGAGCCGTTCGCGGTCATGCTGCCCGACATGATCATGGCCGCGGCCCGGCCCGCGCTGGGGCAGCTGGTGGACGCGCACGCCCGAACAGGCGGCAACCTCATCCTAGTCGAGCCCGTGCCGGAGGCGGAGGTGCACAAGTACGGCGTGGTGGCGCCCGATCCGACCCGTCCTCGCCAGGGGGCTGTCATCCCGATCTCCGGGATGGTGGAGAAGCCGCCGGTGGGGACCGCCCCGTCCAACCTGTACGTCAACGGTCGCTACATCCTGCAGCCGGAGATCTTCGGCCTGCTGGCCGACCAGACCGCCGGCGCGGGGGGCGAGATCCAGCTCACGGACGCCATGGCCCGGCTGATGGCCTCCCAGCCCTTCCACGCCGTCGAACTCGACGGTCACACCCACGACTGCGGGGACAAGATCGGCCTGCTCCGCGCCAATGTAGCCATGGCGCTGGCCCGCCCGGATCTGGGCGCAGCGGCCCGCGAAGCGATCGAGGAGCTGCTGGGCTAGCCGCTCCTCGATTTGGCTTAGATGTCGTCCCCCTCCTCGGGGCCGACCAGCAGCTTTTCTTCGATCACCCCGGCGTTGCCGCGCACAGCCGATTCGATGGCGTCGGCCATGTCGGGATTGGCCTTGAGGAACTCCTTGGCGTTGTCCCGGCCCTGGCCGATCCGGGTCGAGCTGTAGCTGAACCAGCTGCCGGACTTCTCGACGATGCCGGCCTTGACCCCCAGGTCGAGGATCTCGCCCACCTTGGAGATGCCCTGGCCGTACATGATGTCGAACTCCACCTCCCGGAACGGCGGCGCGACCTTGTTCTTGACCACCTTCACCCGAGTGGAGTTGCCCACCACTTCGTCACGCTGCTTGATCGCGCCGATGCGTCGGATGTCCAGACGGACCGAGGCGTAGAATTTGAGCGCATTGCCGCCCGTGGTGGTCTCGGGCGAGCCGTACATCACGCCGATCTTCATGCGGATCTGGTTGATGAAGATGACGATGCACTTGCTCTTGCTGATCGAGCCGGTGAGCTTGCGCAGCGCCTGGCTCATGAGCCGCGCCTGCAGGCCCGGCAGGCTGTCGCCCATCTCGCCCTCGATCTCGGCCTTGGGCGTGAGCGCAGCGACCGAGTCGACCACCACGATGTCCACCGCGCCCGAGCGCACCAGGGTGTCGACGATCTCCAGCGCCTGCTCGCCCGTGTCGGGCTGCGACACCAGCAGATCGTCCAGGTTCACGCCCAGCTTCTGGGCGTAGACGGGATCCAGGGCGTGCTCGGCGTCCACAAAGGCCGCGGTGCCCCCGCTCTTCTGCACCTCGGCCACGGTGTGCAGCGCCAAGGTGGTCTTGCCGGACGACTCGGGCCCGAAGACCTCGATGACCCGCCCTCGCGGCAGGCCGCCGATGCCGAGCGCCATGTCCAGCGACAGCGACCCGGTGGAGACCGACTCCACCTCGGCCACCACGCCGCCCTTGCCCAGCTTCATCACCGAGCCTTTGCCGAACGCCCGGTCGATCTGCGAAAGCGCCGCTTCCAGCGCCTTTTGCTTGTCGCCGTCGTCCTTGCTGTCCTTGCCGCTAAGCCGCACCACCTGCCCCATCATCGTTCCTTCTCCCGCTCTAGCGGATTCCAGCCCCGGCCGGCAGCCCCGGTCGCGAGCCCATTTGGTCACCTTTTGTTCTGGTACGCAAGCCCTACGTCGGAACCGGTCGCAGGGCCCCGGCTTAGGCGGGGAGAGTCAGGGGGACGGCACGGTGGCGGAAGAATTCGAGCCCGGCGACAAGGTCGGCTGGGACAGCAGCGGCGGCCATTCCACCGGAGTGGTGGTCAAGAAGGAACGGGCACGGCGAAGGTCAAGGGCCACACGGCCAAGGCCTGGAAGGAAGAGCCTCAGTACCGGGTCAAGAGCGACAAGTCCGGCAAAGAGGCGATCCACAAGCCGGACGAGCTGAAGAAGAGCTAGGCGCGGAGCCCGGCCGCGCTTCGCCCCGCCCCAAGGGCGCCCAGGGCGGCGCGGACGATGCCATCGGCGTCGAGGCCGGCCTGGGCGTACATCACCTCGGGCTTGTCCTGGTCCTGGAAGACGTCCGGCAGGGTGAGGGTGCGGACCTTCAGCCCCCGGTCCAGAGCGCCCCGCTCGGCCAGCAGTTGAAGGACAAAGGCTCCAAACCCGCCGACCGCCCCCTCCTCCACCGTGATCAGCGCCTCGTGCTCGCGCGCGAGCCTGAGAATCAGGTCCTCGTCCAGCGGCTTGGCGAAGCGCGCGTCCGCCACCGTGGCCGACAGCCCTCGGGCGGCCAGCCGCTCGGCCGCCAGCAGCGATTCCTGCAACCGCGTGCCCAGTGACAGGATGGCGACGGCCGTGCCCTCCCGCACAATACGACCGTGGCCGATCTCGAGCGGCTGCGACGGATCCGGGATCTCCAGCCCCCAGCCGTCGCCGCGCGGATAGCGAAAGGCGCTGGGCCGATCGTCGATCTGCGCCGCCGTGGCCACCATGCGGGACAGCTCGACCTCGTCGGCGGCGGCCATCAGCACCATGCCCGGCAGCGCCCCCAGGTAGCCGATATCGAAGGATCCTGCGTGGGTGGCCCCGTCCGCACCCACCAGTCCCGCCCGGTCCATGGCGAAGCGCACGGGCAGCTGCTGGATGGCCACGTCATGCACGACCTGGTCGTATCCCCGCTGGAGGAAGGTCGAATAGATGGCGCAGAACGGCTTCATGCCGTCGGCGGCCAGGCCCGCCGCGAAGGTCACAGCGTGCTGCTCGGCGATGCCCACGTCGAAGGTCCGCTCCGGAAAGCGCTCCCCGAAAAGGTCCAGCCCCGTGCCCGCCGGCATGGCGGCCGTGACCGCCACGATACGCTCGTCCCGCTCCGCCTGGCGTATCAGCTCGCTGGCGAAGACCTTGGTGTAGCTGGGCGCATTGGCCTTGGCCTTGGTCTGCTGGCCGGTGACCACGTCGAACTTCACCACGCCGTGGTACTTGTCGGCGCTGTCCTCGGCGGGCGCGTAGCCCTTGCCCTTTTGCGTGACAACATGGACCAGCACGGGGCGGTCGGTGATCTCCGAGGCGTTCTTCAGCACACCGTGCAGCGCCTCCATGTCGTGTCCGTCGATCGGGCCGACGTAGTAGAAGCCCAGCTCCTCGAAGAAGGTCCCGCCCGTGACCATGCCGCGGGCGTATTCCTCCGCCTTGCGCGCCGCGTTCTCCAGCGGCCGCGGCAGGACGCCGGCCACCGACTTGCCCAGCTTGCGCAGCGCTTGATAGCCGCCGCCGCTGACCAGCCGCGCCATATAGGCGCTCATGCCGCCCACGGGCGGGGCGATGCTCATGTCGTTGTCGTTCAGCACCACCATCAGCTGCCGGGTGGTGTGCGCGGCGTTGTTCATGGCCTCATAGGCCATGCCCGCGCTGATGGAGCCGTCGCCGATGACGGCGACCACCTTGTTGTCGCGGCCTTGCAGGTCGCGCGAAGCGGCGAAGCCCAGCGCCGCTGAGATGGAGGTGCCGGCGTGCGCCGCGCCGAACGGGTCGTATTGGCTTTCGCTCCGTTTGGTGAAGCCGGACAGCCCACCGCCCTGGCGTAGGGTGCGGATGCGGTCGCGGCGCCCTGTCAGGATCTTGTGCGGATAAGCCTGGTGGCCGACGTCCCAGATCAGGATGTCGCGCGGGGTGTCGAACACCGCGTGCAGCGCCACCGTCAACTCCACCACGCCCAGCGCCGAACCCAGGTGACCGCCTGTGGTGCTGACCGTGTCCACCGTCTCGGCCCGGAGCTCCTCGGCCACCTGCTTGAGCTGATCGGTGCTGAGCTGGCGCAGGTCGGCGGGGTCGGCGACCGTGTCGAGCAACGGCGTGGAAGGCGTCATGGCTGGTCTTTCATTCGCCGACGGAGTCAGGCCTTGCGCTCCAGCACATAGTCCACACTGGCGCGCAGCGCATCCGCCTTGGGTCCGAACACATCCAGATGACCCTTGCATTGCTCCGCCAGGAGCGCGATCCGGCCCTTCGCCGCATCGACCCCCAGCAGGGTGACGAAGTTGGCCTTGCCCTTGGTCGCGTCCTTGCCGCCGGCGGTCTTGCCCAGCAGGTCCTCGTCGCCTTCGACGTCCAGCACGTCGTCCACGATTTGATAGGCCAGGCCCAGGTCCTGGGCGAAGTGCATCAGCGCCGCCCGCTCGGGCTCAAGCGCCCGGGCGATCACCACCGGGATCTGAAAGGCGTAGGCGATCAGGGCGCCGGTCTTCATCCGCTGCATCCGGGCCGCGGCGCCCAGGTCTTCGCCGGCCCCCAGGAGGTCGATCATCTGACCGCCGGCCATGCCCTGCGCCCCGCTGGCCTGGGCCAGCCGCAGCACCAGCTCGGCCCGGACCCGACCGTCGGCGTGCGTGTCCGGGTCGGCCAACAGCTCAAAGGCGAAGCATTGCAGCGCGTCGCCCGCCAGGACGGCGGTGGCCTCGTCATACTGCCGGTGCACGGTGGGTCGCCCCCGCCGCAGGTCGTCGTCGTCCATACAGGGCAGGTCGTCGTGGATCAGCGAATAGGCGTGCACGCATTCCAGCGCGCAGGCGGCGCGGAGCACGCCGCGCTCGTCCAGCTGGAACATCCGCGCCGTCTCCAGCGCGAAGAAGGGGCGCAACCGCTTGCCCGGCCCGAGCGCCGCATAACGCATGGCTTCCAACAACCGGGCTTCCGGCCCCTCGCTGCGCGGCAGCAGCTCGTCCAGCGCCACCGTGACCAGGTCGGCCACCTCCGCCACCCGCTCCGCCACGCCCTGCCCGTCGTCGTTCATGGCGGACGGGGTCAATACAGCCTCCCGCCGTCCGGCGCGTCGCGATCAACCGTGATCAGCACCACCTGGCCGGCCCCGTCCGGAAAGCCCAGGCACAGAACCTCGCTCATCATCGGCCCGATCTGGCGCGGTGGGAAGTTCACCACGGCCGCCACGCGCCGCCCCACCAGTTGCTCGGGCGTATAGTTGACCGTGACCTGGGCCGAGGACCGCCTGGTCCCGATCTCCGGGCCGAAGTCGACCGTCAGCTTGAACGCGGGCTTGCGGGCCTCCGGAAAGGGCTCAGCCGCGCGGATGGTGCCCAGCCGGATGTCCACCCTGGCGAAGTCGTCCCAAGTGATGGGCTCCTCCGGACCGGCCATGGCTCAGCCGAACTCCGCGGGCTCGACACGCGCCGCCTCGCCGTTCGGCCCGACCACGATCTTCTCCACGCGCAGGCGCGCCGCTTCCAGTTTGCCCTCGCAATGCGCCTTGAGGCGGGCGCCGCGTTCATAGCGTTCGATGGACTGCTCTAGCGGCGCCTGGCCGCTTTCCAGCTCCGCCACGATCCGTTCCAGCTCGGCCAGCGCCTGCTCGAAGCTAAGTCCGGAGATGTCGTCGGAGCCGCCGCGCACAGCAGGAGGAGAGTCCGTCATGAGCGGACCCTAACGAGCCCCCCGGCCCCGCACAACGTCCGCTCACCAAGGAACGCACGAGCCGTGCCCGGCCAAAAACGTCGCCGCCGACGTCCGCGGGATTCCCGGCTCACCCCTGCTCGAAGCGCTGGGCGCACCAATAACGGTAACCGCCCGTGGAGACCCGGCGCCAGCCCCGGGCCTTGAGCTCCCGCCCGATCATTGCGTTGAAGAATCCGTGCGCAAGCAGCAGCACGTCCTGCCCGCCTTCCGCAGCCTCGATCAGCCGTGACGCCGCCTCTCGAGCCCGCGCCGTCGCCCGAGTTCGCGTTTCCTGCCCGTCATGGTGCCCGAAGAACCACCAGGCGCTTCTCGCAATCACGCCCCAGGTCCGCGGCGAGAGCTTGAGCCAGCGCGGCAGGGAGGGCGGCGGCAGGGGCGCCTCCACGAAGACGGGATCGGAACGGAAGTGGTCCGGTCCCACCACCGCCCGCGCGGTCTCCACCGAGCGTCGCCGCACCGAACAGAACACGACCCCGGCCGCCCGCGCCGCCTGCACCAAGCCGGAGGGGGGCGTCTGCCCATGCAGAAGCCCGCCTTCCTCATAGCTGGCCCACCACCTGCGGTAGCCCGCAGCGTCCAGCCGAACCCGCCGGGACAGCGCCGGTTCTCCGTGACGCGCGAGCACGATCGCGCCCGGGGCTGCGGCCAGGTCGCGGGTCGGCAAGGGTTTCAGGGCGGCGGTCGCCGTCATCACGCGCGCTTATAGGCCGCTTTGGTGACAGCGCCGACTCTCAAGCTCGGCCAAGCGCCGCTACATGGGCGGCCGCGCCTTCGCCGAGCGCCTGCAGGTCGTAGCCGCCCTCCAGCGAGGACACGACCCGGCCCCCGCACCGCCGCCGCGCGATCTCCAGCACGGCACGCGTCATGGCCGCGAAATCCTGCGCTTCCAGGTTCTGGTGCGCCAAGGGATCGCGCCGATGCGCGTCGAACCCCGCCGAGATCAGGATCAGCTCGGGCGCGAACGCGTCCAGGCCCGGCAGGAGCCGTGTCTCAAAGGCGCGCATCCAAGCCTCGCGCGGCGCCTCCGGCTCCAGGGTGACGTTGACGATGTTGCCCACGCCGGTCTCGCTCTCTGCACCCGTGCCCGGGTACAGCGGCCATTGGTGGATGGAGCCGAACCAGACGCTCGGGTCCGATTCGAAGGCGGCCTGGGTGCCGTTCCCGTGGTGCACGTCGAAGTCGACCACGCCCAGCCGAGCGGCGCCGGCCGCCTGGGCCGCCCGGACCGCCACCGCCACCGATGAAAACAGGCAAAAGCCCATGGCCGTCTCCGGCTCGGCATGATGCCCCGGCGGGCGCACCGCCGCAAAGGCCCGGTCCGACTCGCCCGCCAGCACGGCCCGAACGGCGCCCACGGCCGCGCCGGCCGCCAGCCGCGCGGTGCGCACGCTGCCCGGCCCCAGCCAGGTGTCCGGGTCGAGCTGCCGTCGCCCCCGGGCCGGCTCCGCGGCCACCATGCGGCGCACATAGGCCGGCGGATGCACGGCGGTCAGCTCCGCCTCCGTCGCCTCCGCCGCTTCCCGTTGCTCCAGCCTGAGCGGCGCCAGGGCGTCCAGGACCGCCCCCAGCCGGGCGGGCCGCTCCGGATGCGTGGGCCCGTTGTCGTGGCGAACCATCTCGGGGTGTGTGAAAAGCAGGACGTCCATGGCCGGCTCTGTTAGCCCATCGGCATGACCGCCGACCACCTTATCCGCCGCGCGGAGCCCGGCGACGCGCCCGCCCTGGCCCGCCTTGGCGAAGAAACCTTCCTCGAGACCTTCGTCGAGGGCTTCGCCATCCCCTACCCGGCTGAGGACCTGGCCGCCTATGTGGCCCGGGTTTATGCGCCGGAAGCCTACGCCGCCCGCATCGCCGACCCGGCCCAGGCCGTGTGGCTGGCCGGCCCCGCCGAGCGTCCCGCAGCCTACGCCGCCGCCGGCGCCTGCGCCCTGCCCCACCCCGAGGCCCGGCCGAGCGACGGCGAACTGAAACTGCTCTACGTCCGTCGCGAAGCCCAAGGGCAGGGTCTGGGCCCCGCCCTGCTGGACACGGCCTTGGCCTGGCTGGAGCCGGCCGGTCCCCGGCCGTTGTGGATCGGCGTCTGGTCCGGCAACAGGCGCGCCCAGCGCCTTTACGCCGCCCGCGGCTTCACCAAGGCCGGCGAGTACGACTTTCCCGTGGGCCGCTGGCTCGACCGGGAGTGGATCCTGCGACGCCCGGCCGCTTGGGCGCAGGCCGCCGATCCGGTTGGGTTGCAGGCGTCCTCGTCGGACAATTCGTTGTCGCGCTGAGCGTCGCGGCGTGGGCTGCTGGACCTTAACCCGGACGCACGGACCTCCAGCCGGGTACGCCAGCGCTCCGGCCGCGAAGAGTGGGCCCGGGATGCCGCCGTTCGCGACCCCCGCTCCGCCTGACCTGAGTTCCGGCCGGCGGCAGGGAAGGCGCCAGGTATGCGCGCGTCAGCGGCGCGGTTGCGGGCGACTGGTGGTGACCCGCACCTGCATCGGCCCGGCGGCGGACCGGCGGACGGCCGACCTGGTCAGCGGATCATCCTTCCTCCGGGTCCTGGGCGACCTCGCGCCTCGCTGATCGAAGCTGTGGACCGACGGCCCCGTCCGCTTGACTCCCGCGGGTGTGGAGCAGAACGTTCAGGGAACACGGAGAGGAGTACGACCATGCGCAGAACCGGCTGCATCGATTACGTGGAGCTCCCGGGCGGCAAGCTGGAAGAGACCAAGCGTTTCTACGCGGGCGCCTTTGGCTGGCGTTTCATCGACTACGGACCCAGCTATGTGGCGGTGGAGGGCGCGGGGGTCGACGCGGGATTCCAGGGGGACCCCGCCGAGGCGCCGAGCAAGCCGCTCGTCATCCTCTACGCCGAACACCTGGAGTCGCTCCGCGACGAGGTCACCGCGGCGGGCGGAGAGATCACCCGACCGATCTTCCCCTTCCCGGGCGGACGCCGTTTCCACTTCCGCGACCCGGCCGGCAACGAGCTGGCCGTCTGGTCCGAACTGTAGCGCAAGCGCGCGCCGTACCGTCGAGGCCACCCAGTCGTGCGGGGTAGGCGGCCCTTTCCCGGCTCGTTCCCGCCGCGCAGCCAAGCCGTCCGGATCGCATGCCCGTCCCGGTCCCACGCCGCCCCTAGCCCGTGTTGCGCAGGCTGGCGGCCACGCCTCCGATCGTGAGCTGCACGCCCAGGCGCACCGCCTCGGCCCCATCGCCGCCGCGCCGGCGAGCCAGCAGTTCGAGCTGCAGATGATTGAGCGGCTCGGCGAAGCGGCGCCCGAGTTGGACCGAGTCCCGGAGGTCGGGCCGATCGTCGAGCAAGCATTCTCCGTCCCGGATGGCCAGAGCCAGGGCTACGGCGTCCGCATGCTCCGCCCGGATGCGTTCGAAGATGCGCTCGGCCGCGCTGCGGTCCGGCGACAAGGCTGCGTAGCGCTCCGCCAGCCCCATGTCGCTCTGCGCCAGAGCCAGTTCCATGCTGGCGGTGACCGAGCCGAACCAATCCCAGCGCCGGTGCATGTCGCGCAGACAGTCGAGCTCCACCCCGCCCTCCCGCGCGCCGGAGGCGATGCCGTACCAGGCCGGCAGCATGAACCGCGCCTGGGACCAGGCGAACACCCACGGAATGGCGCGCAGGTCTTCGATCCGGCGGCTCTGGGTTCGCGACGCCGGACGGGAGCCCACGTTCAGCTCCGCGATCTCCGCGACCGGCGTGGCCGCCCAGAAGAAGTCCTCGAAACCGGGATCGTCGTAGGCCAGGGCGCGAAAGGCGCGAAAGGCGGCCGCGGCCAGCCGGTCGGCCGCGGCTGCGTGCTCGAGTGCGGCGGGGTCGGTTTCCGTCTTGAGCGTGGCCAGCAAGGTGGCCGCCGCCAGACCGTCCAGATTGCGCCGGGCGGTGGAGCGGTCGCCGTAGCGACGGGCGATCATCTCGCCCTGCTCGGTGATGCGGTGGCCGCCCTGCACCGTGCCCGCGGGCTGGGCCAGCACCGCCTCCGCAGCGGGGCCGCCCCCTCTGCCCACCGAGCCGCCGCGGCCGTGGAACAGTTGCAACCGCACGCCGGCCGCGGCGCACACCTGCGCCAAACGCGAGGCGGCCAGCGCCGCCCCGCGCCGGGAAGCGAGAAAGCCGCCGTCTTTGTTGCTGTCGGAGTAGCCCAGCATGACCTCCTGCCGGGGCGCGGCGCCCAGCAGGCTCCCCGCCAGGGGCAGCTCCAGCCAGGCGGCGATCACCCCTGGCCCGTTCTCCAGGTCGGCGATGGTCTCGAACAAGGGCGTGACGCGGATCTCGGCCGAAGGCGTCGGCCCACCGCGCGCGAGGCCCACCTGGGCCAGCAGCGCCAAGGGCTCCAGAAGGTCGGACACCGTGGCCGATTTGGAGACCACGTAGGCCCCGATCGCGGCGGAACCGTAGGCGCGCACGGCCTCCGCCGCGGCGTCCAGGATGGCCAGTTCCCGCGTGGCCACCGCCGAATAGGTGATGAAGGGGGATCGAAGCGGGCGGTCGTGGGCGAACTCGCCCAGAAGCACGCGCACACGCGCGGGTTCGTCCAGGGCCAGGTAATCCGGCTCCACGCCCGCGCGGGCCAGCAGCTCGGCCACCACCACCTCGTGCACATCGGCGTTCTGGCGCAGGTCCACCGACAGCAGGTGGAAGCCGCAGGCGCGGATCACCTCCAGCAGGGTCTCCAGCCGGGCGCCGACCAGGGCCTCGCCGCCCCAGGCCGCCAGCGAGTCGGCGATGACCTGCAGGTCGGCGGCGAAAGCCTCGGGACCGGTGTAGGGTTCGGCCGTGGACGGGCCCAGCGCAAACGCCACGGGCCCGCCGGCCAGGCGCTGGGCGGAGGCGGACAGCCGGTTGAAGATGTGCTCCAGCGCCAGGCGATAAGGCTCGTCGGCGCGGTGGGGCGAGGGGTTCGGGTCGGCGGCGGCGAGCGCTCGGACCGCCTCGCCAACCTCCAGATAGGCGGTGGAGAGCGCCAGGTCGGACCAAAGGGCGCGCAGCTCGCCGGCGTAGAAGTCCAGGATGACCCGGGACTGGGAGCGGAGCGCCAGCCGCAGGCTGTCCCCGTCCACGCCCGGATGGCCGTCCCGGTCGCCGCCCAGCCAGGAGCCCAGCTTGAGCACGGGCGGAAAGCGCCCCGCCTCGCCCAGGGTCGACCAGTCGCTGTAAAGATCGACCAAGGCGGGCAGCATCGACTGACGCACCGTGGACAGGGCGTTGCGAATCTCGTCGCGCACCGTGATCCGCTCGGGACGATGCAGGCGCGTACGCCAGAGCAGGGCCACCTCGCGCGCGAGCCCGGCCTCCTCCCCCGCCGCGAGCAGACGGCCGATCTCCAGTTCGCGATCCACCACGCAGCGACGGCGCACCTCGGTGGGATGGGCGGTGAGCACGGGAACGGTCTTTAGTCCGTCCACGGCTGCCCGGGCCGCAGGGTCCTCCAACACGGCCCTCAGGCTGAGTGCGGGAGCGTTGGCGTCCTCGAGGCGGCCGTGGGCGTCCTGGGCGATGTTGGCCAGAAGCGCGCGACAGCTGAACGCCCGCGCCAGCACCGCGGCGCTCTCGCCCGGGAGGTTGGACACCCAGTCCCTCCCCGCCCCAGGCCTGCTCCCGCGCCGGAGCAGGGCGGCGATCTCGGGCCCGTCGAACTGGGCCACCGCCTGGTCGAGCAGGCCGGTCAGATGATCAAGGCGGCAGGTGTCCATGGATGCGCGCTCCGCCCAAAAATTCCCCGCGTTCCTAGGGCGGTGGGGCCAGGCGCGCCACCCTGGCGGGCCGGCTTGGGGGAGAAGAGCGGGACCGAGCGAGGGCGGCGTGCCTCCTTCAGCTGTTGGCGCGGAGCCAGACGGCGACGGCGTAGGCGTGGCTGGCGTGACGCAGACGACGGAGCGCGTATTCGGGGCGTAACCACACCAGCATGTGGTCGGGTTCGATCTGCAGGCCCGGGGCGCGACCGTTCACCTCGGTTTCGAAGAAGACGGAGCGGTTGTTCACGGCCTCGCCGCTCTGGAGCATGAACAATTGGTCGGCGCGGGCGAGAACCGGACCCGCGCTCACCACCAAGCCGGTTTCCTCGCCGAATTCGCGGACCAGGGCGGCGGCCTCATCCTCCCCGGCGTCCAGTGCGCCGCCAGGAAGATCGTAATGGCGATGCTCGCCGGGCAGGCCCACGTGCACCACGGCCAAGCGGCCCCAGCGGACGGCGAGGCCGTAGGCGCAGGGACGGTCCCTGTGCTCCAGGCCGGGTTCAGGCGTGCCGAACTGAGGGTGTTCGATGGCGTCCATCAATCCGTTCCGTAGAGGGCGTCCCAGGGATCGACCCGGCCCGCTTCGACATCGGCCACCTTGACCTCGGGACGGCCGATGGAGCCCGCGGCGCTGGCGCGCCAGGCGTCGGCGGTCAGGTCCCGGAGCGCGGCCGCACCGGCCGTGACCCGTTCCGCTGCAAAGGCGCGCCCACGCGCGTCGCCCTGGCGGAAACCGCCCGCCTTCTCCAGCTCGTAATAGGGAATGACCTTGGCGTAGGTCGCCTGCAGATAGGCCACCGTGCAGCCCTCGATCGCGCCCATGCAGGGCTGGTAGGCAGGTAGAGCGCGCGCCACGGCCGCCCCTGTCAGATTGGCGCGCACGAAAGCGCCCTCGAACGGTCCGTGCACCTTCTCCTGCGTATAGCCCCGCGGGTTCGGGAAGGGTCCCCAGCCGTTGTAGTGGACCGACAGGTGATGGGGCTGGCTGGCGTCGCCCACATAGTGGGCCCAGACGCCCAGATTGTTGAGGATCAGGGCTTCGCGCCTGCGGCGATCCTGGGCCAGCCAGGCGCGGCGGCCGGGGTCGGTCGCACCCTGCTCCGCCGCGTTGAGGATCCGCCAATGGGTGAAGTCCTTCACCAGCTGCTGCCAGCCGTCCACGATGGCGTAGGGCAGGTAGCCGGCCTTGACCTCGTCCGTGCCCGCCGCGGCCAGCGCCTTTTGGAAGTCCAGCCGCGTGGGCGGAAGCGCCGTCAACGGCGGGCCGCCCAGGACCAGGCCGGCGTCGTCGACGTCGACGAAGTGGGCCGCGTCACGCCCATGGTCATGGATGCGCCCGGCGCCGCGCGAGCGGTCGGGTTCGCGCGCCAGCTCGCCGATCTCCGCCGCTGCGTCCGCAGAGCGAAGAAAGGCGGGCAGTTCCGGCGGCAGCGCCTGAACGGCGACCTCCCCGATCACCCGGTGGCCGGTGGCGCCCCACGCGAAGGCTTCGGTCGCCGCAGCCGACAGGAGCAAGGCGGCCAGCAGGCCCAGGCGTTTCATCGGAACACTCGCGTCGAACATGGGGGATTGGCCCAGGCCGGAGCGCCTCCAACCACCGCGCCGACCCGCCGCCCTGACATAGCCGCCCGCAGGCGCAAAGGCCAAGTCCCGCAAGCTCAGCGGTTCCCGGCGCAGCTTAGAAATTCCCGGTGAAGTCCAGGGCGAGACGTGCTGAATCCCATGTAGATCAGGGCCGGATTCCCGGTGTTCAGGGCGAGATCTTCTTTGTTGCTGGGTGCGGCGATGTCGCACGCCGACGGCGGGAACCTTCGCCCGGGGTTGATTCGTTAACGGCGGTTGCTGTACGGGGGGCCATCTCCAACAGCACACGAGGCCGCTCTTGCGACCTGTTCTTACTGCGTCCCTCGCTCTGGCCGTCATCGCCGGAGCGTCGGGGGAAGCCCTCGCTGGATCCAAGACCGCCCCGGTGGGGCAGGTCGGGAGCCTGGTTTCACAAGCGAGGAACGCAGTAAGCGGCTGGAGGTTGCAAGCCCGGCTCTATCATGCGGGCGGCGGGGGCGCCTCGGGCCGCGACAGCCTCGGCTGCACGCCCGTGCCCCTGCGGACCGTTGCGGTTGATCCGCGCATCGTGCCCAAGCGCAGCAAGCTCTTCATCAAGGAGACGGTGGGCATGCGCCTGCCGGGCGGCGGCGTCCACGACGGAGTCTGGTACGCATCGGACACCGGCGGCGGCATCAAGGGCAGCAAGATCGACCTGTTCACCGGCACGGGCCGGGGATCGATGAAACCGGCCATGCCGCACAACCTCAAGCGCCTCACCGTGACCCGGGCCGGGAGCTTCAAGGGCTGCCCGCCGGCCGGCCGAACCTACGCCAAGGTCGATACGGCCAAGGGCTGAGGTTGAAAGCCCCTCCCCCGCCCTGCGGGTGGGGGGCGTCTAGCCCACGAAGGCGCGTTCCAGGACGAAGTCTCCGGGCTCGGCGTTGGAGCCTTCCACAAGTCCCTGAGCCTCGAGCAGGGCGGCGAACTCCTTGATCATGGCCATGGAGCCGCAGAGCATGATGCGGTCCTCGCCCGGGTGAAAGCGTGCACGCTCCAGGCCCAGGTCCGTGAAACAGGCGCCGGACTGGACGCGCTCCGTGATGCGGCCGGCGTGCCTGAACGGCTCGCGGGTGACGGTCGGGTAATAGGTCAGCTGCGCGCGCGCCTGCTCCCCTATGAGTTCGTCGTGGAGGATCTCCGCTTCCAGCAGGTCGCGGTAGGCGAGATCGGCCACATTACGCACGGTATGGGTGATGATGACGCGCTCGAACCGCTCATAGGCTTCCGGATCGCGCGCCACCGACAGCCAGGGCGCCAGCCCCGTACCCGTCCCGATCAGGAACAGGCGACGGCCGGGCTTGAGCGCGTCCAGCACCAGTGTGCCCGTGGGCTTGCGGCTCAAGAGCAGGGGATCACCCGGCTGGATGTGCTGAAGGCGGGAGGTGAGCGGGCCGTCCTCCACCACGATGGACAGGAACTCCAGTTCCTCTGCGAAATGCGGGCTGGCGATGGAGTAGGCCCGGAGCACGGGTTTCTTCTCACCGGGGGCCGGCGGCAGACCGACCATCACGAACTCGCCCGAGCGAAAGCGGAACGAGTCCGGCCGGGTCACGGCGAAGGAGAACAGCCGGTCCGTCCAGCGCCGCACCCAGAGCACGGTCTCCACCGAATAGGCCGCGGTGGGCTCGGGACGGACAAGGGAGGACACCGCCGGCGCGATCCCGGCGGCGGTGCTGGCGGCCGTGTCTTGCATGCGGCGCAAATAGGCCCGGGAAGGCGGCCAACCAAGGCCGCCCCCAAGGCGCCTCAAGCTGGCGGCGCCCGAGGCGGGTCGCTACACAGCCGCGCATGAACGAGCTCAGCGAACGTGTGCTGGCGGACCTGGAACGGCGCCCCGAGCCCGAGGCCTGCCGCGCCATGACCGAGGTCCGCGCCGGCGTGGACGCCTTGGACCGCGCCCTGGTGGCGGTCCTAGCCGAACGGGTGCGCTACATGGACGCCGCCGCGCGCATCAAGCCGGACCGCAGCGCGGTGCGTGACGAGGACCGCATCGAGGACGTGGTGACCAAGGTCCTCGCCGCCGCCGCCCGGGACGGCCTGCCCGCCGACGTGGCCGAACCGGTGTGGCGCTTGCTGATCGACCGTTGCATCGCCTATGAGCTCCAGGCGCACGAACGCCTGCACGGCTAGGGCGTGCGCAAGCTCTGCAGCGCCCGCTCGTGGGCATAGGCCGCGATGTCGGCCAGAGCCGCATCCAGCGCGTCCCTGACCGCGGCCAGGCGCACGGCCAGCAGCGCCGGCTGCAGCTCCGGCGCTTCCGCCGCCTCGCACGCCGCCCCGAGCGCAAAGGCGCCCACCCCCCTGCCCGCGCCTTTCAGCGTGTGCACCGCGTCCGTCCACCCCTGGGCCTCGGCATCGATCAAGGGCCCCCAGAGCGCCGCCTGCTCCCGGAACAAGGTCAGGACCTCGTCGACCAGGCCCTGATCGCCGGCCGCGTAGTTTTCAAGATAGGCGAAATCCACCGCCCCGGTGATGTCGCGTCGAGCCATGCTTCACCTTGCCTTCACCGCCGAAACCGCTATCTAGCCGCTTCCTCGCCCCGGCAGGGACGCGGTACGGGTGATTAGCTCAGTCGGTAGAGCAGCTGACTCTTAATCAGCGGGTCGTTGGTTCGAACCCAACATCACCCACCATTCTTTCCAATATCCTGTCTCCTGGCGGCCACTGGGCGGGCCTGTTGGGTTCCGCGAGGCCAGTCCCGAAGCGCTAGATGCCCGCCTGCGTGTGTACTTCGCCCGTTCCCCGACAGAAACGGCTGCGGTCGGCGCCCGTCCGAACGGAGTGGGACAGACCGCCAGCCGAAGGGCGATCGCGTCACGGTTTGGTCGCCCGTACCACCACAGCATCAGCCCTCCGCTCCTCGTAAACCTCGCTCCAGCTCCAGGATGGCTGAGCAGATGTGGTAGAAGGAGCTGGCCGGCGCCGGCTCTGAGACGAAGCTTCCGTCGGCTTCCATCTTGTCCCGCCAGAGTTCGTGCCGGGGCGTGTGCAGATATCGGAGAAGCCCACGGGCGGCCGTCTCCACCTCTGCGCTGCTCCGTTGATCGTCCGCGAACAGGACAGCGGCTTTCAGCCATTCAGTCTGGGGCCAGAGGCGGGCGCGGTCTGACCGGACGGACAGATCGTCCCAGAGCTCGTTCACGGCCACGCCGCGCCGAGGGTCGACCCCGCGCAGCCCGATGTCGAAAAGCCGTCGCGCGGCCCGCTTCGCGTCTTCGGAGCCGCTCAGCCGGCCCCAGCGCTCCAGCAGCCAAGCCCATTCGAACTGGTGGCCGGGCTCCACCAGCCGGCCGAAGTCGTCAGGACGGGGACTCCAGTCCGCTTGGAAGAACTCACGCAGAAAACCGCCCTCCCCATCGATGAAACGATTCAGGCACAGGCTGGCGAGCTCCTCGCAGAGGCCCGACCAGACCGGAGAAGGGTCGATCTCCAGCCAGGCGAGCGCGGCTTCGAACAGGTGCATCTGCGGATTGGACTGAAACGCACGGGGAGCCTTTTCCGCAAAGCCGCCTTCCGGGTGACGATAGTTGGCCAAGACAGCTCGCAGCAGAGCTTGTGCGTCCTGCCGCACCGTCCCCCCGCCCACGCCGGCCTTGTGCATGGCGGCCATGGCGAGCAGGGCGAAAGCCTGATCGTAGAGCAGCGCCGTGTCGTCGAGCACGGATCCGTCTTGCGCGACGAGGCTCCGGAACAATCCATCCGGGCGGCGGTAACGCTCTTGGAGGCTGCGGCGCCCGTGCTCCACGGCCTCTCGCCAGGGCCCGTTCCAACCGGCTGCGCCAGCGGTGGCGAAACAGTAGATCTGTCGCGTCTGAACGCGAGCTCGCCGTGGCGCGTCCGAAACCGGCGCTCCCGCCGCATCGATGGCCTCGTGGAACCCCCCGTGCTGGTGATCGGCGCCTCGCTCCCACCAGAAAGGCCAGGCCGCCTCTTGGAGCCACCGGCTGAAGCCCTGCGCGATCTCCGCTGTGGTCCCTGCGGGCCCTAGGCGTGGCGCCACGGAGGCTGGCCCGGCATCTGCGGCTGTCACCTTCAAATCCTTCATGCTGATCGCACAACAGCTTCAGCCGCGTGGAAGCTCCATCGTGGCGCTGCGCGGGTTGGCTTCCTGCACTCCGAATACCCCGCCCGGCCGGCATGGGCGCGACGGAAATCTCAGGGCCATTGTACAAGGCGCCGGCATCGACTTTGAACCGCCCGACCGGCTCACGAGAGTGGAGCCTTTGCGTTAGCCGCTGGACGCGGATCGCTCGCTCAGCCAGTGCAACCAGATGGCCGCCGTCCAGGAGAAGTCCCCGCCCCCGGTCCCTTGGGCCGTGACCGGACTAAAGGCCTCGTAGAATCCGGCCGTCTCGATCAGGCGCCGCGTGTCATCGCGAACGCGATCGGCCCAGACGGTGAGCCCGGCCTCCGCCAAGCCGGTCCCGATCATATAGTTGACCACGGCCCAGACCGGACCACGCCAGTAGCGGATCGCGTCGAAGCCTCCCTCGTCGGGATCGAGGCTGGGCATAAGGTAACGGGTGCTGCGGCCGAAGCGCTCCAAGTGCGCCAAGGTCCGGGCGTCCCGCGCTTCCGTCCGCAGGCCGGCGTAGAACCCCAGAAAGGAGGCGCTGGTCACGTAACCGGACGATCGGCCGGTGATGACATCGCGGGAGCAGTAGGCGCCCACCTCCTCGTTCCACAACCAGCCCACGCCGGCCTCGGCCAAAGCGATCCAGCCGCGGACCTCGGCCGCTTCCGCCTGAGACCCGAGCGCCTCGGCTAGCGCGAGCAGATCGCGGTTGGCGCGGAGCAGGATCATGGTCATGCCCACATCGGCCACCCGGAACGGGTTCTCGGCCGAGATACGCGCGTGGTCCCACCCCACTCGGGAGCCGAACTGCACCAAGGCCACATAGCGGTCGTACTCGAGCTTGGTGGGCCTCATGCTGGGGTCCAGGTGACCCGTGTCCTGCCGCTGGTAGTGACCCACCTGGGAGGTGTCGATCGCCAAGGCGGGCGCGTCCCATTCCGGGGAGTTGTCGCGCCCCGTCTCCCAAGGGTGCATGGCCACAACGACGCCCTTCCCTATCGGGTCGCGGAAGGTGTGAAACCAGTGGTGCCAAGCCATCAGCTTGGGAAAGAGGAGCTCCAGGCGAGGACGGAATGAGGGATCGCCCTCATCTTCCCAGAGGCTGCGCACAACGCTCGCCGCCACAGGCGGCTGGGTGATGCCCGATGTTCGTGGCGTCCTCTGAGTGCCCCATACCGACGGACCCGGGAAGTAGCCGGGGTCGTCCTTCCAGAAGATGATGTGGGGGACAAAGCCGTCCTCCCACTGCCCCTCGAAGAGGGTCTCGATCTCCCGCCAGGCGCGATCCTTGTCGAAGGTCGCGAAGCCCAGCGCCACAAAGGCCGAGTCCCAGTTCCACTGGAACGGATAGACCCGCCCGTTGGGCACGGTGTAGCCGCCCCGGTCATTGGCCGAGAGGATCTCACGCGCTCGCCGATCGAGCTCGGACGACAGGTCGCCTGGCATTTGTAAGCCCTCTCGCCGATCGGGACTGCTCAGAACCTCAAGGTCAGGCGCGCCGTCACCCGGCGCGGAAGCACCGGCCGCCCGATGAAGAAGCTGCCGCTCCCGACCTGATTGGAGGCCTGCCGCGGCGAGCCTTCGGTGATGCCCTGGCTTTCGTTGAGGTTGAAGACGTGGAACCCGAACCGGGCCGTCTGCCCGCCCAGATCCATCGTATAGCCGAGATCGAGGTTGACGACGTTGAAGCCCTCCAGCTCGATGGCGTTGGAGAAGTCGGTGAAGGTTGACCCCGTATAGTTGGTGAAGATCGCCGCATCGAAGCGATCGTCATCATAGTACAATCCGGCGTTGTAGAGCACATTCGGCTGACGCAGCAGCTCGTTGCCCACGAAGGCCGGGTTCCTGTCGAAGGCCGTGAGCTCGTGTTCCTGCAGCGTGACGTTGCCGTCGAACACCAGATTGTCGAGCAAGCGAACCCGGACGGTGGACTCCAGCCCGTAGGACTGGGTGGAGACCACGCTCACCCGCTCGACCACGCCGCCCTGCGGGTCGTTGACGAAGACCACGTCGCGGCGGTTTTCCAGCTCGGTGTAGAGACCCGCCACGGTCCCGGAGACGCGGCCGCCCGCATATTTCACACCCGCCTCACCCTGGCGGATGATCTCGGGCTGGTAGGTCTGAGCCCTGCCCAGCGCGTTGAAGGCCACGGAGCGGATTTCCGGGAAGAAGTAGCCTCGCGCGGCGTTGGCGTAGAGGCTGACGTCGCGGGTGAGCCGGTAAAGGACGCCAAAGGCGGCCGCATATTCGGTCGCCTCCACCTGATCCTGCAGGAAGGTCCCATTGCCATAGACGACGTCACGCAGCGGCTGGGCCAGGTTGGGCGTGGTGGCGTCGGTAACGACCGTGGAGGTGCGCTCGCGCCGGATGTCGCCTTCCAGGGTTTCGACACGCACTCCGATGTCGAAGACGAAGCGGTCGGCCTCGATCTGATCGGCCAGATAGACGGCGTAGCGGGTCGCTTCGTGGTGGTTGTTCACATAGCCCACGCCGGCGTTGAGCAGACCGTTGCGCGAGACCACCGTCCGTGTTCCGTCCGGATTGCGCACCACCAGGTCGACAAGGCGGGCCTGGTTGTTGAAGTCGGCTAGATAGGCCGTCGTGATGTTGAAGTCCTGAGCCTCCGCCCGTGCGAAGAAGCCTCCCAAGGTGAAGTTGTGGCTGAACGCTCCAGTGGTCAGCTCCTTGGTGAAGTTGAGCTCGCCGCTGAAGTCGTTCGCCGGCCGGTCCCGATCGATGAACCGGTTCGGAAACAGCAGGAAATTCTGCGGGACCGGCTGCCCCGTGTTGGTGAAGGTGAAGGTCGCGTTCTCCAGGCTCGGCAGCCTCCGGTTGACCAGGAACTCCGACAGGGACTCCGGACGGTTGATGATCCCGTCGCCGTCCAGGAAGAAATCGAACGCGTGATCATATCGGGCGTACTTCGCGCGCGCATTGACGCCGAAGCCGTTCCCCAGATCCTTGTCGAAGACGAGCGCAAGCGAGCCGCCGCGGGTGGCCACGCCGTTTTCGATGGAGGTGCGGAAGATCCCGTCGGGCGTCGGGTAGGAGAGCCCTGCCACCTGGTTCGTTTGCACGGAGAAGACGCGCTCCCCGTCGTTGCCGGCTATCCGCTCCCTGTTCGTCCCGCTCAGCGGGAAAGGCAGATAGAACTGCACCCGGTCGTCGATGAACTGGCCATAAAGGGTGACCGACCCCGATCCATCCTCGAAACGGCGGCGGATGTTGCCGCGAAGCTGAACGCCTTCGGTGTCGTTGCCCGTGCGGATCGGGCCTTCGTCGTACCGATAGTAGCCCGACACCGAGTAGAAGAGGTTGGAGCCCGGCGCCACGGGACCGCTCAGGACGAAGTCGCCGCGCAACCGTCCCTTGTCGGCCGCCTCCAGCTGGAAGACTCCCCGCGGCTCGTCCGTTCCGGTGGTGGAGATGTAGTTGATCAGACCCGCCACCGAACCCGGACCGAACAGGTTGGAGACGCCGCCCCGGACAAACTCCAGCCGCTCCAGCCCGAGGTCGTTGCGGTAATAGACGTCGAAGGCCGAGGAGTTCAGGCCAAAGACGCTGAAGACGGGCACGCCGTCGTACAGGAGCGGGGTGAACTGATACTGGCCGCCGGACGGAAGGCCCTTGACGAAGACGTTGGCCGCGACCTCGCCGCCGCCGCCCTCCGCCTTGATGGACGGCACCGTGTTGAGGATGTCGGCCTGGCTGCTCGAGGTCAGGCGTTCGAGATCGTCCTGGTCCACGGTTGTAACGGAAAGCGGCGTAACCAGCGCGCGTCGGGCGCGGCTGGTCCCGGTGACGATCACCGCCTCGAGCTCGTTCTCCTCCTCCCCGGGGCCTTCGGCGGCAGCCTCGGCTCCAGCGGCAGGCGGCGCATCCGCAGCGGGCGGCGCATCCGCAGACGGCGCATCGGACGCGGGCGGTGAAGTGGTCGGCGGCGCAGTCTGGGCCTGCGCCACGGCCGGCAGGAAGCACAGGGCGGTCGCAGACAGGAGAAGCATCCGACCGCGGATGCGGTCTCGGCGCGCGGTGGTCAGCATGGTCCTTTTCCCCCTTGACGTTCCCGGCCACGTTGACCGCGGCTCTGTGCTCAAAGCCGACGGCTCTTTCAGGAATCGCCGCCTTCGCCGGTGGCGGGCCCTAGCGGCGGGTCGCGGCTTGGTGGGAGCGTGCGGCGCCGAGGCGAGCAGCCGCTAGACCATGGGGACGAAACAATCTGTTGTTCATTCTGCAACAACCGCCTAGCGGTCCAGAGCCGCCGCGCGCTTCGGACGCGTCGCCGCCGACAGTTGGAACATCATGCTCGATCTCGGAGATCTGATGGTCTTCACCAAGGTGGTGGAGACCGAGAGCCTGACGCGGGCCGGCAAGCTGCTCGGCCTGCCGAAGTCGACGGTCAGCCGCCGCGTCTCGCGGCTCGAGGAGCACCTTGGCTCCCAGCTTCTTCACCGAAGCACCCGGGCCGTGACGGTGACGCAGGACGGGGCTCTCTTCTTCGAGTACTGCCTCCGAAGCATCGGCGTGCTTCGGGACGGCGAGCGCGCGTTGCAGAACCAGCATGGCCGCCCACTGGGCGTGGTCCGGGTGGCGATCCCCTATGTGCTGGGTCACAGCTCGGTGGGTCGCCTGCTCGCGGAGTTCCTTGAGCTCTATCCCGACCTGAGGCTGGTCAGCGTCCTCAGCGACGATCCGGTGGGGCTTCTCCGCAGCGGTTTCGACCTCGCGCTCACCGCCGGGCCGCTCGACGACTCCGGCCTGATCGGGGTCAAGCTCGGCGTCACGGAATGCGGCGCCTTCGGCTCGCCCGAATACTTCGAGCGCAAGGGCAGGCCCCAGAACCACATTGAACTGCCCCGCTTCGATCTCCTCGCCTCAGGAACCCTGGACCGCCGGCACCGATGGTCGCTGCACAACGGCGCTCAGGAGGTCACCGTGGAGTTCAGCCCCAAGCTGGTGTGCAACGATCTGATCCTGCTGCGGCACGCCACCCTGTCCGGTCTGGGGATCGCCAACCTGCCTGCCTTTCTCTGCAAGCACGACTTGGCGCAAGGCCGCATCGTTGAGGTGCTGCCAGGCTGGAAGACGGCGGACATGAGCTTCTTCGCTCTCTTCCCGGAACCCAAGGCCCTGCCCATGCGCGTTCGCACCTTGATCGACTTCCTGGTCGACAGGCTGCGCAGGACGCTGTCGTGGGAGATCCATTGATCATGCCGGATCATGGAACACTGTGTTCCAGAAACACGCCCTATTGCGAGTTCCTCCAGGCAGGCAGCCTCCACGCGTGAGGAGCGCTCTTCCGGTCGTTGACCCACCGGGTGCGTTCCCCTGGCGGACGGTTGGGGATGGTGGGCGAGAGTTTTCCTGAACAGCGCGCAACCTTGCGGGCCCTGCTGCAAGGCGCGGTGGACACCGTGTCGGCGCAGGCGGCCATGCCCCCGTCCCTGCCCGCCCCCCCTCATGGACGCCAGGTCGTCATCGCGGTCGGCAAGGCCGCAGCCGCCATGGCTAAGACCGCAGCGGAGCGAAGCCCGGGTCCCTTGTCCGGCCTCATCGTGACCCGCTACGGGCACCTGATGGATGGCGCGACCCCTCCCGGGTTCGAGGTGATCGAGGCCGGTCACCCTTTTCCGGACGCTGCAAGCGTCCATGCCGCCGACCGGGCCCTGGAGGTCGCGCGCAGTTTGGGCGCCCAAGACCAGTTGCTGCTGCTCTTGTCCGGGGGCGGCTCGGCCTTGCTGGCGGCCCCCGCTCCCGGCCTCACCCTGGCTGACAAGCAGGATGTCACCCGCGCCCTGCTGCGATCGGGCGCCACCATCGCCGAGATCAATTGCGTGAGGAAGCACCTGTCCAGGATCAAGGGCGGTCGTCTGGCGGTCGCCGCGGGTCGGGCCAAGGTGGTGACCCTGATCATCTCCGACGTGCCGGGCGACGACCCGTCCTTCGTGTCCTCGGGCCCGAGCGTTGCGGACCATACGACTCTTGAGACGGCGCGGGACATCCTGTCGAAGTACGGCATCACGCCATGCGCCGCCGTGGTCTCAGCTCTGAACGATCCATCCAACGAGACGCCGCCGGCCGACAGCCTGGGGTTGGCGGGCGGTGAGATCACGGTGATCGCGCGTGCGCGCGACGCCCTGGCCGGAGCCGGTGAGATCGCCGCCAAGGCGGGCTATGCGGTCACCCAGCTGGGGGACCAGCTGCAGGCGGAAGCCCGCCATCTGGGCGCCAGCCACGCCGCACTGGCCCGTCGCCTCGCCGCCGATGGAAGGCGCCGGGCCATCATCTCCGGCGGAGAGACCACGGTGACCGTGGTCAATCCCAAGGGACGCGGCGGCCGCAACCTCGAGTACCTGCTGGGCTTGGCCATCGCCCTGGACGGGGCGCCGGGCATCTGCGTGCTGGCCTGCGACACCGACGGGATCGACGGAACGGAGAACGCCGCCGGCGCGATCGTGGTGCCCGACACCCTGGAGCGGGCCCGCCAACGGGGGCTGGATCCGCTCGAACATCTGCGGGGCAACAACGCCTTTCTCTTCTTCGAAGCGCTGGGCGATTTGGTGGTGACGGGACCCACCCTGACCAATGTCAATGACTTCCGCACCATCCTGATCGATGGGGCGGCGACCGGATCAGGATGAGCTCGGGTGCGGGCTCGTCAACAGAAAGGAACGGTGATGCTGGGCAGGCGCGCGGGACCCCATGGGGCGGGTGAACATGCCTCCTATCCATGGATCCTGGTCGGCCTGCTGTGGATGGTGTCCTTCCTGAACTATGCCGACCGCTCCATCCTGGTGGCCGTCATGCCCCAGCTGCGCGAGGAGTTCGGGCTGACCACGACCCAGCTCGCGCTCATCAACTCGGTTTTCTTCTGGATCTACGGGCTGGCGGCCTTCTTCACGGGGCGCCTCGGCGACGCCACGCGACGAAGCCGCGTGATCATCTACGGCTTGGCTTTCTGGAGCATCGCCACGGGGATGGTCTCGCTTTCCACCGGCTTCGCCATGCTGCTGGCCTTCCGGGGTACGGTGGCCTTGGGCGAGGCCACCTACTATCCTACCGGGACGGCCCTGATCAGCGACTGGCATCGTCCGGCGGTGCGCAGCCGCGCCCTGTCCATCCACCAGACCGGAGTTTTCGCTGGCGGCGGTCTTGGCGCCCTTGCGGCGGGATTGATGGCCGATCGCCTCGGCTGGCGAGCCCCCTTCCTCATCTTCGGCCTGATCGGGCTGGTGGCCTGCGCTTTTCTGTTCAAGACGCTCAAGGACGCGCCGCCCCGGAAACCCGCCGGTCCGACGCGGGGCAAGGCTCGGCCGCTGCGCACCGTGCTGCGCATCCGGCCCGCGCTGTATCTCTGCGCCGTCTTCTTCCTCAGCACCGGGGCCTCGACAGGGGTGACGGTCTGGGCGCCCACTTTCGTGCACGACGCTCTCGGGTTCGATCTCGCCGGCTCGGCGCTCTACGGTTCGGCGACCATCAACATCGCGGGATTTCTCTCCGTCCCGCTTGGAGGCTTACTGGCGGACACGCTCGCCGCCCGCACGCCCATTGGGCGGTTCTACACTCTCATGATCGGGGCCACGCTCGCGGGCCTGCTGTTGCTGCCGCTGATGTTGGCTGAATCGGGCCTGACGGTGGCGCTGGTGCTGCTGGCCTCCAGCGCAGGCAAGGGCCTGTTCGACGGCTGCATTTATGCGGCTTTGCATGACGTCGTCCCCCCGCATGCCCGAGCGACGGCGGCCGGACTGATGACGGCGATCGGCTTCATGGGCGCCGGCCTGTCGCCCTTGTTCGTGGCGCAGGTGGCCGAAGGATTCAGCATGGCGGCCGGCATCTCCTCCCTGGCCTTCCTGTACTTCGCCGCCGTGCTGCTCCTGTTTGTCACCCGGGGCGATCAGCGACGGGCCGTACTTGCGGCCGCCGCGGAGAATGAACGCGGCGCGGGCGACCCGGCCGTCGATGCCCAAACCTAGGCGACAGTAGAGCCAGCACCCGGCCCGAGACCAGCGCGGCCGGCCCGAGGCGCCGGGGGCGGCTTGCAGCTCGCCCGAGTTGTTGCGGCCAAGCAGCGAACCGGCTGATCCAAGCGGGGTTCTAGCAGCATCCAGGCCGTTGTGTGTCAGGGTTAGGAGGTCGGCGTGGCGTACCCGGGTGAGGAGAAGGCGGTGCTCGTGGTGGACGATGAGCCGCTTGTGCGAATGGTCGGGGCCGAGATGATGGCCGACCTCGGGTTCGAGGTTCTGGAAGCCGACAGCGGAGCGGCTGCCCTGCGCGTGCTCGAGGATAGGCGCGATGTGGTGCTGCTGCTTACCGACGTCCGCATGCCCGGCATGGACGGCGTCGAACTCGCCCGCCGCGCCAAGGAACTCAGGCCGGAGATGAAGGTCATATTCGTCTCAGGCTATACGGCGCCCCACGGCCGCCTGCCCGCTCCGCTGTTGGACAAGCCTTTCGGCCCCGAGCAGCTCGAGCGGGTTGTCGAAGGTGAGCTCGGCTCCGCCGCCTGAGGCCCGCCCCAGTCGCATGCGCCTGCGACCAGACTGGCGGCTCGGTCCATGGGCTCCTCGCAACGCCGGCCGGTGTGGAGTGGGAACATGATGGGCGCAGCCGCCACGCAGGCTCAAACCCCTCCGGAAGTTGGCTGAAGTCGAAGCACCCCGGCGCCGCCCTACCGGTGAACAGGTTCGCTTACCCCGAGACGCATGAAACCAAGCTCCCTGTCCGGGGTTTGCTCCCCCGAACGGGAGATCGGCGATGAACCTTTTCAAAGGTCTGTTGGCGGGCGCGCTTGCGGGAGCGGCCGCCAGCTGGGTCATGGAGCGTTTCCAGGAGCAATGGCTCCTGCGGGAAGGCAACGCCGGCGAGACTCCGGGCAATATGGGCGCCCTGGGGACGGAGCCCGCCACCATAAAGGCCGCCGATGCGGTGGCCCAGGCTGTCACCGGCGCCCGGGTTCCGGCCCAGCAGCGCGAACTCGCCGGTGAGGCGATGCACTACGCCACGGGCGCCGGGGTGGGCGGCGTGTACGGCGTGCTGGCCGAAATCGCGCCGGGGCCGACCTTCGGCTTGGGCGCCGTCTACGGCGCGGCCGTGGCCCTGGGCGTGGACGAGCTGCTCGTCCCGGCGCTTGGGCTGTCCAAGCCGGCCCGGGATGTCCCTCCCTCGCAGCACGCCTACAATCTCGCCTCTCACCTGGTGTACGGCCTCACTCTGGAAGGCGCGCGGCGGGTCTTCCGCGTGCTGCTTTAGTTCCGTAGAGGAAGCCTTGGCCCAGCAAACTGCGGCCGACGCGCAATCGAGGATCAGCCCCCCTGGACGGTCGCCAGGCGCCGCGCCCCGTGACGCTGCGACCGCTTCGTCGAGGTATCGCTCCCGACGTGCCGCGCCTCAACCAGGCCTCCGTAGATGGACCCGCGACATGCTGGCGGACCGGACGCCCGCGCCCCCTCCGGCCTGAGGTTCAGCACCGACCGGCGGGGTCTGAACTCAGACGGGCCTCGACGTCTGCAACAAGGTCTAGGCCAGACCTTCAACCAATCGGACGAGCTTGCTCACTCGGGTTACCCCGGTCTTGCCGTAGATCGACCGGATCTGCGCACGTATGGTCTCGAGGGACACGCCGCGCGCCGCGGCGATGTCCTCCGGAGCCTGTCCAGCGGCCAGGGCCGCGGCCACGTCCGTTTCAGCGGCGGTGAGGCCGTAGGCCTTTCGCGCCGCCGCCGCGCCGCTGGAGGTGCGGCCGCCGATGGCGCGCGCCGTCACCAGCACGGCAGGCGAGAACGCCAGGGCGTAGGCGTCTGTTGGCAGCCGGCTCACATCTATGGTCATGGCGTCTGCGCCGTCGACGTCTGTGATGATCAGCGTCTGGCAGACCCGGCTCTGATCAACGACGGCGGCGCGGATGGCGCTCTGAAGCTGCGCCTCGTAGCCCGAAGCGGCGGCCGAGAGGCGGCCCTCGCGGAGGCACAAACGATCAGCCCTTCGCAGGAGCGCTTCGCCCTCCAGCGTCGTCCGGAGTACGTGTCCATCGTTCCTGCACAGGAAGGCGCCCAGTTTGAGCGCGTCCAGGCCGGTCGCCATGGCTTCCAGCCCGCGCTGCTCCAGGGCGATCTGGATCCGCATGGCGTCACGGATCAAGATCCCGCATCGCCTCAGCCGCTCGTGGTCGTGGGGACAACCATCGCGGCCGTGATGGGGGCTGCCGATCGCGATCCCGGCCAGGAAGCCGGGCTGGCGGTAAAGCACGAGCGCGGAAGCAAAGCCCGTGTCTCCTCGGTCGAAAACCTCGTAGAGATCATGACGCTCGCGTTGACCTGGCGAAAGGATCTCGTCGTCCGTGTAGGGATCCAGCAGGGGTCGCGTCAGGGCGGCGCGGACCCGAGGATTGTCGGCGGGATCACCGGCCCGCTGGCCCAACTCCACGACAAAATCCTGACTTACGTTGGAAAGGGTGTTCAGGGTGAGTCGGCCCCGCTCGTCGCCTGCGATGAGGTTGCCCACCCGCGCACCGCAGAAAGCCGTCACCCGCTCGGTCGCCTCCAACCAGGCCGCCGAGTCGAAGGCGGCCATCTGGACCGCCTTGACCACGTCTTCGTAGCTGGCTTGCATGGCGCTTCCAGTCCCCGGCTTGCATTAAGCCAAGCTTGACCATTGAGCAAGAAGCGGCGCGGCCGCCGTTGTCGGCTGAACGCGCCGGACGCCTAGAGCCGCTTGGCCAGGATTGGTCGCCAGATTGCGTGTGAGCGAAGGCCGAACACGGTCGCCAATAGCGAACCGCCTCGCCAGAGGGGTGACAGGCCCGAGGCTCGGCCGTTCCATAAGGCCGGCCGTGAGCCGCGACTAGCCGCGACTTGGGCTCGCGGCTATCGACGCTTTTCGTCGCGAGCGACGAGTTCGTCGCCGCGGTAGATGCTGAGGACCACGCGGTAGCCGTCCCCGGCGCCAAGGGGGGAGAGAGCCGTGCGCGACAGCTGGACGGCGTCTCCGGCCTTTGCCTGGATCGAACCCGCCTGCCGACTCGTGCTCCGGCCCGCGGGGCCGTTCCGTTCGGCTGTGAGCTCATAACGGCCGTCAAACGGGGCCTCCGTTCGGACAAAGGCGGTGAACGCCTGACCCGAGCCGGCCGGCTCGGCCCGGACCCAGGCCTGGACACCTGACCCCCCCGGCTCATCGGGGGCGGCCAAGGCGGCGGCGCCGAGGAAAACGCCGGTCACTCCGAACAGGCGGGGCATGCGCCGCGCCCTCATTGGGGCGGCGGATTGACGACCACACCAGCGCCCGAACCCCCACCCCCGGTGATCAGCTCAAGCAGGGCGGCAGGTAGGTCGGTCGGAGCGGCGCTGCCGGCGGGGTCTTCCTCTTTCTCCTCCTTGGTGGCGGCCAAGACGGAAGCGGCGACCGCCTGGCTGGCCAGATCGTCATCCTCAATCGCGCCGGAAGCCGCCCGTCTGGCTACGGCGCGCCCGTCCGCGATGTCGCTGGTCCTCGCTCGCCGCTCGGCCAGCAGACGCTGCTCCGGACTGAGGGGGGCCTCCGCGCGCTCGAACTCGGCGGAGCGTGTTTCCAGCACGCGCGCGCAGTCCGGAGCCGGTCGGCTTGGCGGCCCACCCCGCGGATCGCAGCGGTCGGCGCCGCCGATCGGGACGGCGGCGGTCGGCCTGCGACCCTGCGCGGGTGTGGACAAGGAGGCAGGGGCTTCCGCCGTGCGACCGCCCCGGTTGAGCTGGGGACCGGCCCGGAGCCCGCGTTCGGCGCTCAACTGACCTGAAGCGGTGACCCGCGTTCCGCCCGGGCTGATCTGGTCCACCGCTGTGTCCTGTCCGCGTGGCGCGGCGATCTGGGCGACGCCGCGGGCGGCCCCTGCCGGATCCATAGCCGCGGGCTGTGTCTGGGCCGCGGCTGCGCCGCTAGAGGCCATCAGCGCGGCGGCGAGGGCGAAGGATCTCATCAACGACCGTTGTGCTGGATTATGTTGATCATGCTGGCGCCGTACTGGGTGATCTGCAAGTCGCGCAGATAGGATCCCTGTTGCACCCAGGAGGCTTTGTTGCCGTCGCCCAACTGAGTCAAACCCATGCGGTTGCCCGTCCCTGCCTGGGACAGGCGCGCGTCATTGTTTCCGCCATCCTGCAGCAACGACATTTCGTTGAAACCGCCATCCTGGGTGAGCTGGGCCGCGTTGCTCTGCAGCGCGGCGTATTGCTGAACCGCCATCCGATTTGCGTCCCCGGTCTGGCTCATGATCAGGGTGTTGTGCGCCGGGCCGTCCTGCCCGGCCTGGAGCGCGTTGCCGTTCCCGTCCTGACGCGCTTGGGCGTAGGCCGACCCCGCGCCGGACTGGTTGACCTCGGCCCGGTTGGCCTCGCCGATCTGTTCCACCGAGGCGAGCTGATCGCCGATGGCGGATTGGCGAACGATCGCCCGGTTCGCGGTCCCGGTCTGGACGACCAGGCTCCCCCGGCCATAGCGGTCGCCGACTTCGACCGGCGTGGCCGTCCGAACGTTGCCCACGCCTTTGCTGTTGCCGTTGTTGCCGTTGCATGGGTTGCCCGTGCCGCCGCTCAAGCACACGTCCGTTCCCTTCGCAGCGCCTTGCGCCCAAGCCGGAGCCGCCGCGAGCGCCAGCAGCAGGGCGGCCAAGCCCATCAAACGTTCAGACTGCATTGATCTTGCTCCGAGAGAGATCTGTTCCTAGGGCGGCGAGCCCCTGACACGCCGCCCTCGCCTGCTGGCGGGAAAAGCGGCCGACGCCCGAAGGCGCCGGCCGAGTTGCTCCGACGCCGCCGGTCACGTACCCAGCTTGTCCGCGGCGGTATGGGCGAAAGCGGACGTCGCGCGTCGGAGCCTGTTGGGACGAGGCGGGCCGGCTCGGCCACTCGGCACCGCTGCGGCGCTCCTCAACCTCGTCCATGCTTGTCGGCGTCCTCCCCTTCACTTCAGTATGGCGCTTGCCCTGGCCCGCCCCCGTCGCCGGCCGGTGTCGCCAGCCGACTCCCCCCGCCGCGAAGCGGTCGGCGTCGGCCCCCGAACGAAAGGCGAGATTGAGGACCATCGTCATCCCTGCTTGGTGAAGTTCACCGCGAAAGCGCACGCCCTGCATGCGATTGCGTGGGGAACCTGAAGGAATGGCCCGGCGCCATCGAGGGACGCCGGGCCGAACCGGTTATTGCCCCACAGTCAGGACGTGCCCCGTTCCCGCCTGAGCCAGGTCGGCCGTATTTCCGGCGCTGGCTTGGGACAGAGTGATCAGGTTGTCGGCGCCCGACTGGAGGAGATCGGCCGTGTTGTTGGCCCCGCTCTGGTCGATGGCGACGCTCAGCAGAGAGCCTTCCAGCTCCTGCGTCACTGCGGCCGTGTTGCCCGCGGCCCCTTGCGAGAGGCCCACCACCCCGTCGTCACCCAGTTGGGCGACTGTGGCGGATGAGCCGGTCGACGCCGCCAGCTGCATGATCCCGACCTGGTTGCCGGTTCCGACCTGGTCGATGAAGACCGAGGACGCGGAAGCCTGGTCCAGATCCGAGACGTTCGAGCCGCCGGACTGAAGGACGTCGGCCGTAGCCGCCGCCGTCTGGTTGATGACGGACTCGTTGAAGCTGGCGCCCGCTGCGACGGTCTGGTCGACGGTCGCCGAAGCGCCCGCCGCGGACTGGGTCACGAAGGAGTCGTTGCCGTCTCCTCCGGCGCCGCCGCCCGCCTGGGTCACATTGGCCATGGCCCCGGCGGTCTGGTTGACCACGGAATACTGATAGCCGCTTCCCGACTGGGTGGTGGTCGCCGAAGCTCCGTCCGCGGTCTGCGTGATGAAGGAATCGGAGCCCTCGCCGTCGCCGGACTGGTTGACGACTGCGGAAGCGCCTGCCGTTTGCGCGATGTCGGCGTAGTGCCACCCGGCCGTGGCTCCCGACTGGCTGACGGTCGCGGTGGCGTCATCACCCGACTGGCTGATGTCGGCAACGTGGCCGCCATCGCCGGATTGTGTGACGCTGGCGACAGCCGCCCCGGTCTGGTTGATGAAGGCCTCATGGTAGGTGTCGTCACCCGACTGGTTCACGGTGGCCGAGCCGTTATCGGCCGTCTGGTCGATGGTGGCCTCGTGGCCGGCCGCGCCCGATTGCGTCACGGTGGCGTCAGCGTCGCCGTCCTGTTCGATGTCGGCGACATTGTACCAGTCCTCGCCGGACTGATCGACGCTGGCCGAGGCCCCGTCCGCCCGTTGCACGATGCTGGTTTCGTGACCGCCCCCACCGGATTGAACGACATTCGCCGTAGCCGCGGCGTGCTGGTCGATGGTGGCGTTGTGGAAGGCGCTGTCGCCGGCTTGGCTGAGCGTGGCCGAAGCGCCGTCCTTGGTCTGGTGCACGCCGGCCTTGTGACCGCCGGTTCCGGTCTGGGTGATGTCGGAAGTAGCTGCGCCTTTCTGTCGAACTCGGGCCAGATGGTCATCGCCCGTTTGGTTGATGCTCGAGACGCCGGCGGCGGTCTGTCGGACTTGAGCGGTGTTGGCCGTCCCGGCCTGGTTGATGCTGGACGTGCCCGTGTCGGCGAAGGCGGCGGTCGCTGCGAAGAGCGCCACCGTCGATACGCCGTTGATGATGAGCCGTTTCATGGCTGTGGCTTCCTTGTGGAATGAGATTGAGGGTCGAACCCCGGGGAAAGGACCGGCGCCCCAGGGACGCCGGTCCGACTCCTAGGCCTCAGAGGCCGCCCTGGGTGACGGTGGCGACGTTGCCCGTGCCGTCCTGGGTGATGGAGGAGATGTTGCCGGCCGCCGACTGGGTGACGGTGGCGACGTTGTTGTCTCCACCCAGCTGGCTGATGGTCGACAGGTTGTCCTCGCTCGACTGAGTGACGCTGGCCAGGTTGAAGGCCCCCGTCGCCTCTTGCGTCACGCTGGAGGCGTTGCGGTCGCCGCTTTGGGCCACGGTGACCCCGCCGTTCGCCCCATCTTGAACGATGGTGGAGCTGGCCAGGGTGCTGCCCATAGCTTGGCTCACGCTCGCCGTGTTCGCGGCCCCACCCTGGTTGACGCTGGACATGCCGGTATCGCCCAGTTGAGCGATGGTGATCGAAGACCCGGCCGAGTCCGCACCCTGGATCGCGCTGGAGCTGTTGCCTTCGCCGATCTGGTCGATGGCGACCGAGGAGGCGGAGGCTTGATCCACGAACGAGAACTGGTCCCCGCCCGACTGAGCCACGTCGGCGGTGGCGGCCGCCGACTGAATGATCTCCGATTCGCTGTAGCCGCCGCCGTCCGCGGCCATGGTCTGGGCGACAAGGGCGGTAGCCCCGGCCGCGGTCTGCGTCACGTAAGAGTCGCTGCCCACCGCGCCGTTACCGCCATCTTGGGTCACGGTGGCGGTGCTGTCGCCGGACTGGTTCACCTCCGAATACTGATAGCCGCTGCCCGATTGGGTGACGGCGGCCAGGGCGCCGGCCGCACTTTGCGTGATCAACGAGTCGCTGCCGGCGCCGTCGCCGCTCTGGGTCACCACTGCGTCAGCGTCGGCGGATTGCACGATGTCCGAGTAGTGGTAGCTCGCCGCGCCCGATTGGTTGACGGTCGAAACCGCGCCGGCCCCGGACTGATTGATGTAGGACTCGTGGTCGCCCGCACCCGCTTGGTTGACGGTGGCGTCGGCGTCGGCGCTCTGAGCGATGTCCGAGATCTTGTAATAGTCGGACTGGTTGACGCTGGCCACCGCCCCGTCGGCAGCCGCGTCCTGGACGATGTAGGACTCGTGCCATTCACCGGACTGGACGACCGTGGCGGCCGCATTGCCGGCGGCTTGAGTCACATAGGACTCGTTCAGCCGCAAGCCGTCGGCGTTCGTCTGGGTGACGTTGGCCGTCGCATTCGCGCCGCTTTGAGCGACCTCCGACAGGTTCTCGTCGCCGGTCTGGGTGACCATCGCCGAGGCGCCGTCGCCGGACTGGTTGATGGCGGAGCTGCTCGCGCCGCTCTGCAGCACGGAAGCGGTGGCGGCGGCCGTCTGAGTGACGCTGGAGCTCGCGCCGCCGGCCTGGTCCACGGACGCTTCAGGCAGATCGCCGCCCAGCGCCGTTTGGGTGACGCTCGAGTCGTTGTCGTCGCCGCTCTGGTCGACGTTGGCGACGGCGCCGTCACCGTCCTGGGTGATGGACGAGAGCGAGTTTCCGTCCTGGGTGCTGTTGGCGAGGTTGCCGAGGCCGTCCTGGTCGATCCTGGAGTCGGCGCCCGTTCCGGTCTGCAGGATTCCGGCGTTATTGCCCGATCCCGCTTGGCCCAGCAGCACATTGGCTCCGGAAGCCGCCGTCTGGTCGACCGCGGCGATTTGTTTCTCGCCGCTCTGGCTGACGGTGGCGACGTTGGTCTGGGCGAAAGCCATGGTGGCGGCGAGCAAGGCCGCGCTCGACACGCCCGTGAAGATGGTCTTTTTCATAGCAGGTCTCGTCTCTCGATGATGCGCCGCGGCGCTGGTTGAAGATTTCGGCAAACCTCTCCCGTCTGCGGACGAAGCAACTTCGTTCGCAGTCGGCGGAGCTCCGCCGCAAGCTGATCAAGTGGACTCTTTCCGCCGGACGCCCCGTCCGGCGGTTACTTTCCGGCCGAAGCCGGCACATCCGCCCTCCCCTCAGGCGAGGACGAAACCGTTAAGGCGGACCTGGTCGCAGCCCTACGCCCTGCCGCCCTGAAACTTCGAGGGTTCAGGCCCTGAAGCCCGAAACCTGTAGACTCCTCCGGGTCAGAGCCCCCCGCCCTGGTTCACGACCGCGGAATGGTTCGCCCCGTCTTGCGTGACCGTCGCACTGTTGTTGCCCGAACCCTGCGTAACCCTGGCGGTATTGCTCATCCCAAGCTGGGAAACGATCGTCTCATTGCCAAGTCCAGCCATCTGGCTCACATTCGAAGTGTTCGAGCTTCCTTCCTGGCTGACTTCTACCCGACCAACCGAGCTGCTCTGCAGTATCTCAGAAATGTTTTCCTCACCCGACTGGGTTAGCTCAGTTCCACTCTCACCGCCTGTTTGGATGCTTCTTGCGATGTTCGCATCACCAATTTGGGCGATAAAAATGCTCGAAGCAAAAGAATCTTGTGCTTGCTCGCTTGTGGCGCGGTTGCCGAACCCGACTTGCTCGACTTCCACGACGGATTCCGACATCTGAGTCGTAGATACGACGTTGCCTGAGCCCTGCTGAGAGACGAGCGCGGAACTCGTCGCCTGATCCTGAAGCACAGAGGCCTGGTTCTCGTCCCCCTCTTGGATGACGGCCGCCTCGGCGCCATCGGCCCTTTGAACAAGAGTGGCCAGATTGGCGTCCCCGAGTTGGGAGAGGGTGGACAGCACGCCCCTGAGGCGATCCAGATGTTCCAACACCGCCCCGTTCCCGGCGCCTTCCTGCACGATGAGGGCGGCTGCACCGGACGCGGACGGTTCGCCGCCCTGGATCACGCTCGCGGCGTTGGCCTGCCCCGTCTGCAGCACGACGCTCGTCTGCAGGGTTCCCGTCTGGGCGACGCTTGCATTGTTTTCACCACCGCTCTGGACGACGATGCTGACCCCGTCGGCGGTGGCGGGCCCGATCAGGGCGTAGCCGAGCTCGCTGCGCCGCACGGCGGATCCTTCGGTCTGCGCGTAGGCCGCTCCCGCGCTGAGGAGCGCCAGGGACGACACGGCGGACAGTAGAAGACGCTTCATCGTTCCACACCCTGTCTGGGCCGGCGCTTCCGGGCGCCGGATGGCGGGCAAACGTTGGGCGGACGCGGACGAAGCTGTCGTCGTTCGCGCTGGCCGACGCTACCGCCGGTTGCTGGTCACGCTATTCTCGGGCCGCCGAGCGTCGGCCCCCGCAGGGGTTCAGGTCATGCCGGGCCCCTCGCCCGTTTCGAAGAAGACTCGGTTTCGGCCCGCGGGGTCGCCGCGGGCGGGCTCGCCTGGCTTCGTGACGGATCGCGCTCGCGAACGGCCCTCACACGCTGTCTACGATCATGGTTGGTCAGCGCTTCAGCCTGTTTGGCGCTGAGCACGCCATCCCGCTCCTGAGTATAGCGCCACAGATGCGGCCAGCCGGCGACCCGGTCGGCGAAGTTCCAGATCTTGAGCTCGACGCCTTCCATGACTAGGGCGTAGACGGCTTTCTCTATCGCCTGCTGCAACGCCAGTTGGTCGGGCTCATTGGTGGTGAAACCAGCCTCGGCCTCCAGTATCTCTTTGAAGGAGACATAACGGAAGGCGTTGGCGCCAACCGCGATGGATACGATGCTCTTGGAGGTCTGAACCGAAGTCAGCACCTCGCCCGTCCGAACAGAGACGGCGCGAAGATAGACCGTGACGGTATCCTGACGATATTCGGTGCTGGCTCCGACACCCAGGAAGCGCGCGCCCATCCCGCCGGTCACGGTGTTGGTGTCATAGCCCACGATGCCGCCTTCCAGCAGCACGCCGGCGAACAGGAGCGCCGGCAAGGCCTCGGCATTGACTTCTCGTTCTCCAAGATAGCGCTCACGCATCTCCCGGATGATCTGGCGTTCCTGCAGCAGGTTCTTCAGCTGCTCTCGCTCGACGATGGTGAACCAGCGGCGCTGGCCCGCGTCCGATAGCGACTTGACCAGCATGGAGGCGGCCCCCTGGGTCACGGCGCGCGACAGCGTCTGGCCCGATTCCGTGGGTTTGAACTGCCCGGTCTGATCGGTGAAGCCGTAGACCGCGATAGCGACGGGCCGCGGCGGCGGCGGGAGCTCCTGGAGCGTCCGCCCCGCGGCGGTCTTCTCGGGGATCACCGGCAGCGTCTTGCGTTCGACCGGTGCGTGCCCGCACGCCGTGGTCATTAGGAGGCAGGCCAGAAGGGCGTAACGAACAGCCATCAGCCGATGTCCACGAAGGTGGGGATTTCGATCACGGTGACCGTGCCGTCCGGGTCGGTGATGGTCAGGACGACGCTGTCCAGTCCGCGGACGAACTCGACGATCTGACCGCCGAAAACGAAACGCCCGCGCTCCTGCGGATTCTCACCGAAGATCGCGTCCGTCACCTGGGAAGCCAGGGCTGAGAGCAGCCGGGACTGCAGTTGGCGCGAGAATTGGTTGGCTTGGGACTGAGTATTGACCCGCTTAGGATCCTCATAGGTGTTCTGCGCGTTCGCCAGCCCGAGCAGATGGGCGGAATTGAACGGATTGCCCCCGAAGCTCGGGTTGATTGGAGTGTGCACAAGGTCCTGTGCGGCAGCTCCAGGGGCTCCAGCGAGTAGTCCCCCCCCACCCATGGCTAGGATGAGGGCGGACCATCCGGCTATTCTCTTGGCCGGCTCGCTTCGCGCAGGTTTTCTCTTACGCGCATACCGCGCGTCTTCGTATCTTGACCGCATGATCTACGCCCCATCTCCGACCGGCGCTGTTTTTTTTGCGCTCACTCGGACCCGTTGACGTTCTGTTAAGGCTGAGCTCCCGCAGAAGCATCCCCAATCTTGGTGATCAGGAAAAAATTTCCTTCGCCTTCAGTTCGAGCACGCGACGACAGTCCATCACCAAGGCGCCGCGTTCGGGGCTGTCACTCCGCACAATCCATTATTCGCGCCCAAGTTGCGCAACGTCGGGACGCAGTCGCACGTCGCCCTCTGATCTTCCCACCCTCTTCAGAAGACCCAACTATGCTGGCGAAGGCTCCGCTCTGCGTTGGGGGCCATCGTAGTCAATTTTGGGGATGCGACCTGCGCGGAGCCGTTCATAGTGTTCGCGAGGGACACATGCTGTTAGCTGCGGACAGCCTTCCAAAGGGGCCCGTGCCGGACGTCGAGGTTTTCCAGGATTGGCTGGAGACGGAGGGCGGCGCTCGGTTGGTCGTTGAGCGCTCCGGACGCATCATCTGGAGCAACGCCCGCGCTCGCCGGTTGCTGAGCGAGGGGTCGTGCCTGACCATGACCGCGGGGCAGCTCGCCGCCCCCCACCGGGCGAGACATGCGGAGCTCCGGACTTTCCTGGACAATCTCAACGGCGGGCCCGAGGTCGCGGTCCTGACCAGCGGCGAGGAGACCAAGCCGCCGGTCGTGATCATCGGCTGCGCCCTACGGGTCGACTCCGGTGACTATCTCGGGTTGCGGATCCGGCAGGTTTCGGACGCGCCGCGGCTGCTGGTGGCCGACCTCACACCCGCTTACCGGCTGACAGGCTCAGAACGGCAGGTCGTGCGGTGGCTGGTCGAAGGTGAGACCGCCGAGGCGATCAGCAAGGCCAACGGGTAGTCGATCGACACCGTGCGAACGCACATCCGGAACATATACAACAAGATCGGGGTGTCCTCGCGCGAGGCCCTATTCGCACGGGTCTTCCAATATCTGTTCTGGCTGGACTGAGCCGCACCGCTCCTCCTCGAGAACGCCCGACATGCCGCTCGGTTGATCCCGCGTTCGGAAGGAGCCTCCCCCCTTCATCGGCCATGCTCAGCCCATTGCCTCCCCGGAACGGCCGGGGTCGAGGCGAAACTTCGCAACGGCTTGCATCACTTGCACGCCCGAACGACCTTGAAGCCGCCCAGGGTGGGAGAATCCAAATGATGACAAAGCGGGGCTGGTCTCCAGACGATGGGGAGAACAAGGCGCGGGACGCGCGGGAAGCCGAAACGGATCGTCTGAACGCGACAAGCAATGCGCAGCAACAGCGGTCGTCGAACGCGCCCCAGGCCCCCCCGGCCGGTGAGGCGCCTGCGCCAGGCTCGGAAGCGCCGACGAAGCCATGACCACGCGAGCCACGAGGTCCGGCGTCCTCGCGGAGGACGAGGGGCGGGCGGCGGCGGTGGCCGCGGTGCTTGCGCCCGTGCTCGGCGAGCGACTGACGGACAACGCCAGCGTCCGGTTCGCACACGGGCGGGGCGAGGGCTTCCATGCGCCGATGCCCCCCGATCTTGTCGCCTTTCCGCAGTCCACCGTCGAGGTTTCGGCGGTGGTCGCGGCCTGTGCACAGCATAAACTGCCGATCATCGCCTGGGGCGCCGGCACCTCGCTGGAAGGCGGCGTGACGGCGCCCCGGGGCGGTCTGTGCCTCGACCTTTCGAACATGAACCGCATTGTGGCGGTGAACCCGGAGGACCTGGACTGCACGGTGGAAGCGGGCGTCACGCGCGAGGATCTCAACACGCACCTGCGTGACACGGGGCTGTTCTTCCCGATCGACCCCGGCGCGAACGCCACCCTGGGCGGCATGGCCGCCACACGGGCCTCGGGCACCACGGCGGTGCGCTATGGCACGATGCGCGACAATGTGCTGTCGCTCCGGGTGGTCCTGGCGGACGGGCGCGTGGTGCGAACCACCGGCCGCGCCCGGAAGTCGTCCGCCGGCTACGACCTGACCCGCCTCTTCGTGGGCTCGGAAGGCACGCTGGGCGTCATCACCGAAGTGACGCTGCGCCTGAGCGGCCTGCCGGAAACCGTGGTGGCCGCCGTTTGCCCCTTTGACGACCTGGCCGGAGCGGTCGGCTGCGTCATCGAGACCATGCAGACGGGCGTGCCGCTGGCGCGCATCGAACTGCTCGACGCCGTGCAGATCGGCGCGTGCAACGCCTACAGCCGCACCGAACTGCCGGAGACGCCGACGCTGTTCCTGGAGTTCCACGGCGCCCCGCGCGCGGTCGAGGAGCAGGTCGGGACTTTCGCGGAGATCGCCGCCCGTCACGGCGCCGGCGCCGTGTCCCGGGCCACCCGTCCCGAGGATCGCTCCAGGCTTTGGCGCGCGCGCCACAACGCCTACCATGCGGCGCAGGCGCTCCGGCCAGGGACCTCGCTGGTGGTGAGCGATGTGTGTGTCCCGATCTCCCGGCTGGCCGATTGCGTGCTGGCCACGCACGCGGACATCGCCGAGGCCGGCATGGTGGCCCCGATCGTGGGCCATGTGGGCGACGGCAACTTCCACGTGATGTTCACGGTGGACGGAAGCGATCCCGTGGAGGTGTCGCGCGTCCGGCTTCTGAACGATCGCCTGGTGGATCGCGCGCTCGCCATGGACGGCACCTGCACGGGCGAACATGGGATAGGCGCGGGCAAGCGCGAAAAGCTGATCGCCGAACTCGGCGGCGAGGCCGTCGGCCTGATGCTGGCCGTCAAGCGGGCTTTCGATCCACAGGGCCTGCTCAACCCGGACAAGATCTTTCTACCGTCCGAGGACCCGCTCTGACGCTCGCGGGGCGCCGTTGAGGCCGGCCCAGGCGACTGGTATCAAGGTGGCATGGATAGCGGCGAACCGGACGGGCTCGGGGGCGGACCGGCCAGCGCGCAGGAGACCCTGCTTCATCGCGAGGGGCAGGAAGCGGCGGCGGTCGCCGAGCGCCACCGCGCGGAGCACCCGCCCCTCTTCGCCGAGCTCGGCCGCCGGCTCCGCGACCTGGATCCTCCGGTTGTGATCACCTGCGCGCGGGGGAGCTCCGATCACGCCGCCACCTTCGCGAAATACCTCATCGAGACGCGCGCGCTCACGCCCACGGCTTCGCATGCACCGTCCGTGACCTCGGTGTATTCGACGCCCTGGCGGAAGCTCCGCGGCGCCCTCTTCCTCGCGATCTCGCAATCGGGCCGCAGCCCCGATCTCGTGGTCTCCGCCGAGGCGGCCAGGGCGGCCGGCGCTTTTGTGGTGAGCCTGGTCAACGACATGGACTCACCGCTGGCGGCTATGGCGGACATTGCCGTGCCCCTGCTGGCCGGGCCCGAGCGCAGCGTGGCCGCCACCAAGTCCTACATCGCCTCGCTGTTGGCGGTCATCCAGCTCGTAGCCGCCTGGGCGGAGGACGACGAACTCGCAGGCGCGGTCGCCGCCGCTCCAGCGGCCCTGACGGGCGCCTGGGACCAGGACTGGTCGGGAGCCGCCGCGCCTCTGCTCGGGGCCTCGGGGCTGTTCGTGATCGGACGGGGGCTGAGCCTGGCCGTGGCCCAGGAGGCGGCCCTCAAGCTGAAGGAGACCTGCGGCCTGCATGCCGAGGCCTACAGCGCCGCGGAGGTTCGCCACGGACCGATGGCGATCGTGGGTCCCGGGCTGCCGGTGCTGATGCTGGCCCCGAACGACGCGGCCAGCGAGGGCTTCCCGGCGCTGGCGGGTGAATTTCTCGACCGCGGCGCACCCGTGATCACCGCCGGCTTCGCCTGCCCCGGCGCGATCCAACTGCCGACGCTCCCCAATCTGCATCCGGCGCTGGCCCCGCTCGCGAGCATCCAAAGCTTCTACCGCTTCGTAGCCGAGCTCAGTCTGTCGCGGGGGCTGGACCCGGATCGCCCCCCCTACCTGCGCAAGGTCACGGAAACTCTGTGAATCGGTCGGCCCTGCTTCCCACGCGGGTGCTCACGCCTCAGGGGTTTGAGGCGGACCGCTGCGTCTTGGTCGAGAACGGTGTGATCGCAGCGGTGATCGCGGCCACGGCCTGCCCGCCCGAGGTCCAACGCCGGGAGCTCGAGGGAGACCTGCTGCCCGGCTTCATCGACCTGCAGGTGAACGGCGGAGGCGGTGTCCTTTTCAACGACGAACCCACCCTCGAGGGCGTCGCGGCCATCGGCCAGGCGCACCGCAGCTATGGAACGACGGGCTACCTTCCCACTCTGATCAGCGATGACCTTTCCGTGCTGGAGGAGGCCATCGCTGCGGTGGACGCCGCGATTGAAGGCGGCCTCCCGGGCGTGTTGGGCATCCATCTGGAGGGCCCTTTTCTCAATCCCGAGCGCAAGGGCATCCACGACCCGTCCAAGTTCCGGATCCTGGACGAGGCGGCCATTGAACTGCTGAGCTCGCTGAAGCGGGGCAAGACCCTGGTGACCCTGGCCCCGGAGCTCGCGCCGCCCGGCGCCATCCGCGCGCTGGTCGGCCGCGGAGTCATCGTCTTCGCCGGCCATACCGCCGGCGCTTATGAGGACGCCTGCGCGGGCCTGGACGAAGGAACGCGCGGGTTCACCCACCTGTTCAACGCCATGACGCCGCTGGGCAGCCGCGCCCCGGGCGTGGTCGGCGCGGCGCTCGATGCGCCGGACGCCTGGTGCGGCCTGATCGTCGACGGACACCACGTCCACCCCGCCGCGCTGAGGCTGGCCCTGGCGGCGAAGGGGGCCGAGCGGCTGGCCCTGGTCAGTGACGCCATGCCCACGGTCGGCTCCGCGCGTAAGGAGTTCACCCTGGGCGGCCGGCGCATCGTGGCCCGCGATGGCCGCTGCACGGCGGCGGATGGAACGCTTGCGGGCTCCGACCTCGACATGGCTCAGGCGGTCCGCAATGCTGTGACCATGATGGGCGTGAGCCTGGAGACTGCGGTGCGCATGGCGAGCGCGGTGCCTTCCGCCGTTTTGGGGCTGGGCCGCGTCACGGGCGCGATCGCCCCGGGCCTCCAAGCGGACCTGGCCCTGATGGACGCGACGGGGTCGGTGCTCGAAACCTGGATCGCCGGCCGGCCGTCCAGGTGATGGGCGGCTAGGCCGGGGCCTTCCTCGCCCGCCGCTCCCGGGCGCCCTCCGCCTGGGCGCGAGTGCGGGCCAGCAACAGGGCGCCATCCACGGCGTCGCCCATGGGATCGCTCAACCGTTCGCGGATGCCGGCGGCCAGCCACTGCTGCATGCGTGGCGCCAGCCCCCCCATCAGACAGCACGACGGCGCCCCACGCTCCAGCAGCACCCGGATGAGGCGGTCGATGCGCAGGGCGGCTTCCTGGACGATGGGCTCGGCCACGGTGTCACCCTGGGCGGCGTGATCCATCACCAGGGGAGCAAAGGCGGCGTAGTCGGTAGCGGTGGCCTGATCCATCCAGTAGACGATCTCGCCGGCCGAGCCCCCGAAACGGTCCAGCACCTCCTGCGTCATCCTGCTGTGGGGTATCCGGCCGTCGCGAGCCCAGAGCGATCGCCGGATCGCGCGCAGGCCGAGATCGGCGCCGCTACCCTCGTCGGAGATGGGGAAGCCGTAGCCGCCCACGCTGAACGCCTGCCCGCGGACGCGCGCAAAGCCGATGCTGCCCGTCCCGACGATGCAGATGGCCCCGTCCCCGCCGGCATGGGCCCCGAGATTGGCGATGGAGGCGTCGCTGGCGAAGGCGATCGATCGAAAGGGGAAGTTGTGGGCCTGCAGCCCCGCCAGCACGCCCCGCCGGTTCAGACCGGCGATGCCCAGGCCCGCGTAGATGGACCGCATCTCGGTCTTGCCGAGTTCGGCGCTCTGAATGGCTTCCGCATAGGCGTCGCGCACCGCCCGCAGCGCATTGCCGAGACCGATGCGGGTATTGGCGGGGCCGGCCTCGCCCGTGGCCAGGATCTCTCCCTCGCCCGAGATCAGCCGCGCCCGGGTGTGGGTGCCGCCCGCGTCGATGCCCAGGTAGAATTCCATAGGGACGCCCGGTGTAGCGCCGCCCGCCCGACGGCGGCTGAGCCCCGGCACTAGCGGCCATCAGCCCTGGCTGCAAGCCTCTGGTATTAAGACCAGTCAGCTCGTTGGCCTTCCCCAAGTTGCACGCCGGACACAGGCGGCTCCCCCCCCTGCAGCAACCTTGGCGGCGACCGGGCGATGATGTAGCTGCGAACAGGATGAGAATAAGACCACTCGGGGGACATCGAGGTGGTCGGGGGAGGTTAGGAATGAAGGCTGGTTCAGTCACGACTCTGCTGTGCTCGGGGTCGATCTTGGCGCTGGTGGCGCTCGCGCCGGCGGCCGCCTCGGCGCAGGCCGGCTCCCCGGACCAACCCCAGACCACCGCCCCTCCGGCCCAGGCGTCGCCAGATCAGCCGCAGACCACCCCGGCCGTCGCGGAGGAGGAAGTGGAGCAGGTCGTCGTGACCGGATCGCGCATCGGGCGCACCAGCCTCACGGCCACCAGCCCCGTTGCGGTGCTGGGCCGCGAGGACATCGCGCTCGACCGGGCGCTGAACATCGAGGAGGTGCTCACCGAACTGCCGCAGTTCTCCAACGGCATCGGCGCGGTCAGTACGGGCTCCGACGCGCGCGGCGCGACCACCCTCGACCTCCGGGGTCTCGGACAAAACCGCACCCTGGTCCTGATCAACGGCACGCGGGCCGTCCCCTTCAGCTTCCGCAATTCGGTGGACGTCAACGCCATCCCGGCGCCCCTGATCGAGCGTGTGGAGGTGCTCACGGGCGGCGCTTCGGCGGTTTACGGAGCCGACGCCGTGGCCGGCGTGGTCAATTTCATCCTGCGCGACGACTTCGAGGGTTTCGAGACAAGCGCGATCTACAACGTCTCGGACGAGGGCGACGCCGCCAACTACGGAGTGAACCTCACCGTCGGCGCCAACCTCCAGGACGGCCGCGGCAACGTCACCGGCTACCTGGGCTGGTCCAAGCGCGAAGGCCTGCTCAAGAGCGAGCGGGACTTCGCCGCCCCTGAAGTCAATGACGCCGGCGTGCCCAACAGCACCCGTCCGGCCGGCGGCCAGTTCACCCGCAGCGACAACGCCTCGGTGTTCAACGTGGGCGGCACGCGGCAGCCGCGCTTCGCCTTCACCGAGCAGGGCGCCTTGACCTCCGCCGTGCAGACCAGCGTGTTCAGCCCCTTCGAAGCCCTGGTGCAGCCGCTGGAGCGGCTGACCGGGGCGGTGTTCTTCAATTATGACCTGTTCGGCACGGTCGAGGCCTACGGCCGGGCCACGGCCACCTACACCGAGATCGAAGACCAGCTGCCGCCCGCCACCTCGGCCGTGAGCTTCCTGGTTCAGCGCGACAACCCCTTCCTCACGCCTGAGCTGAGGTCGGTGGTGGCCGGGGCGTTCAACCGCACACGCACGGGCGCGCTGGGCGGGACGGACGCCTTCCAGGCGAGCGCATCGCGCGCTTTCCCCGAGCTCGGCCTGATTCGATTCGAGACGGAGCGGACGACCTTCCAGGGCCAGTTCGGCCTGCGCGGTCGCTTCACCGACAACGTTGGCTGGGATGGCTACCTGCAGTACGGGCGCACCAGCGACATCGTCGACATCGGAGGCGAAGGCGTTGTGGCGCGAGCGGCCCAGGCCGCCAACGCCACGGTGGATGCCGCGGGTCGGCCGGTGTGCGTGGACCCGTCGGGCGGGTGCGTCCCGGTCAACCTGTTCGGGCCCGGATCGATCAGCCCCGCTGCGGCGGCCTTCATCGGGCAGCCGTTGCAGCAATCACGTGAACGCGACCAACTGGTCGCGGCGATCGCCATGACTGGCGACAGCGGCGACATCTTCTCCCTGCCCGCGGGGCCCGTGGGCTTCGCTCTCGGCTATGAGTACCGGGAGGAGACGGGCGAGGTCGAGTTCGACAGCGCGATCCAGCAGGGTCAGACCTTCAACCAGGGCCGCCGGCCCAACTTCGGGGGCGGCTACGAGGTAAGCGAGCTGTTCGGCGAGGTGAGCGTCCCGCTCCTGCGCGATCTGCCGCTGGTGCAACAGCTCAACTTCGAGGCCGCATACCGCCGCTCCGACTATTCCACCGCGGGCGAGGTCGACGCCTACAAGCTAGGCGGGAACTGGGCGCTCAACGAGAACCTGCGGTTTCGCGGCGCTTTCCAGACGGTTGTACGCGCTCCCAACATCGGAGAGCTGTTCGGGGCGCTGGGCAGCGTGGGCCTGCCGGGCTCCGTCACCGATCCGTGCGCCAACCCCGCGGTCTCCGGGGCCTCCGCCGAGGTCTGCCGGGCCACGGGCGCGCCGGCGGCGCCCTACACCCAGAACACGGTGGGCGCGCTCTTCCTGTTCGGAGGCAACGTCAACCTGCAACCCGAGGAGGGGGAGACCTATACGGTGGGCGCGGTGTTCACCCCGACCTTCCTGCCGGGCTTCAGCGCCACCGTCGACTACTATGACATCCAGATCGACAACGCGATCAACGCCGTCCTGCCGCAGCCCACGCTGGACACCTGCTACGTCATCGTGCGCGACGCCTCCAACCCGTTCTGCGGGCGGGTGAGCCGCGGCGCCAATGGCCAGATCACCGCCGTGAACAGCACCGACGTCAATGTCCAGCTGCTCACGGTCGAAGGCCTGGACGTGAGCACCCGCTACGCGTTCAACCTGCCCGCGAACCTGCCCGGGGATCGGGTGGTGCTCGACTACGCCGCCGATTTCCTGTTGAGCCAGACCTTCAAGAACGGCGCGGCGGCGGCGGAGGTGGACTGCACCGGACGCTTCGGCGCGGCCTGCGCGCTCGGCGGGGTCTCGCGGGTGCTCCCGGAGTACCGTCACCGCGTCAATGCGGCCTGGACAAGCGGCCCCTTGACGCTGCGCGGCACCTGGCGACGGATCGGCGAGGCGGACGACGCCTCGCGGGCGACCATCTTCGCGGTCGAGGAGATCGAGGCTCAGAACTACTTCGACCTGGCCGCCGCTTACGACGTCAACCCGTCCGTGCGGGTGATCGCCGGGGTCGAGAACCTGTTCGACGAGGAGCCGCCCATCCTCGGCAGCAACCAGGCGGACGCCAACACCTTCCCGGCCACTTACGACGTCATCGGGCGTCGGCTGGGCGTCTCCGTCACGCTGCGGCGGTGATGGAGGCTGTGCAGGCGCAGGCGGCGCGAGCCGTCTGCGGTCGGCGGGCCTGAACCGGACAGGAGCCTAGCCTTGCCCACCGAGGGGATCAGCGCTCGATATGCGGACGTGGACCTGTGGCCCACCCGCGACGCGGTGGCTGCGATGCTGGAAGGCCAGCTCGCCGCCGCAGCCGCCGTGGCGGCCCAGGCGGACCCGCTCGCCGCCGCAGCCGAGGCCGCCGCCGCGCGGCTGGCCGATCCCGCCGGACGCCTGGTGTACGTGGGCGCGGGCGCCTCGGGTCGCATCGCGGTCCAGGACGGGGTGGAGCTCGGCCCCACCTACGATTGGCCGTCCGAGCGGCTGGTCTACGCCCTTGCGGGGGGCACGGGAGCGCTGAACTCCAGCGCCGAGGGCGCCGAGGACGACGCCCAGCAGGGCATGGCGGCCATGCGCCAGGCCGCGCTCGGCTCCGCCGACGTGGTGATCGGCGTGGCGGCCAGCGGGGCCACGCCCTACACCGTGGCCGCCGTTCGGGAAGCCGCAAGCGCCGGCGCGCTGACCGTGGGCCTGTCCAGCAACGCAGCCGCCGTGCTGCTCCAAGCCGCCGCTCACCCCATCCTTCTCGAGACCGGCCCCGAGATCGTCGCCGGCTCCACCCGCATGAAGGCGGGAACGGCGCAGAAGATCGCGCTCAACGTCCTGTCCACGGCGATCATGCTGCGTCTGGGCCGCGTCTACAAAGGGCTGATGGTCGACATGCGCGTGTCCAACCGCAAGCTCCGGGATCGGGCCGTGGGCATGGTGGGCGAGATCAGCCGGATCGACCGGGCGGCCGCCGAAAACGCCCTGGAGCAGGCGGGCGGCGACATCAAGCTCGCCGCCCTGCTGGGTCTTGGCCTGGAGCCCCGGAGGGCGGCGGATCTTCTGCGCGAGGCGGGCCACAATCTCCGGGTCGCCATGAGCCGGATGGCGGGCGGGGACTGAGCGGTCCCCATGGTCGCCCGCAGGCTCGTCCCCGACCGCAACGACGCCACCCCGCTCTACATCCAGGTGGCCAACGGCATCCGCGAGATTATCCGCGACGGAAGCCTGGACGTCGGCGGCGCCCTGCCCTCCGAGCGCACGCTGAGCGAGCTCACCGGGGCGTCGCGGGTCACCATCCGCAAGGCCATTCACCAGCTGGCCGAAGAGGGGCTGCTGCTGCGCCGCCACGGCTCCGGCACCTATGTGGCCCCGCGCATCGAGCAACACAGCGGCGACCTCACGAGCTTCAGCGCCGATGCTGCGACCCGGGGCGAGGCACCAGGGTCGATCTGGATCGTCAAGGCGCTCTCGGCGCCCACGGAGGAGGGGGCCGCCATCCTCGCGGCGGCGCCGACCACCTTGGTGGCCCGGCTCGGCCGCGTGCGCCTGGCGGACGGGCAGCCGCTGGCGATCGAACACGCCGTTGTTCCCGCGGAGCTCCTGCCCGGGCTCGACCAGATCCAGGACTCCCTCTACGCCGCCCTGGCGATGAAAGGGAACCGGCCCTTCCGGGGCGAGCAGCGACTGCGGGCTTCGACCGCCACCTCCGTGGAGGCGGGTCTGCTTTCCATGCAGGAAGGCGGGGAGATCCTGCGGATCGAGCGCCGCACCTTTCTGGAGGACGGCAGGCCCGTGGAGCTCACCCGTTCCGCCTACCGTGGCGACCGCTACACCTTTGTGACGGAGCTCCGGGAGCTGCGCCCAGGCGGCGGGCTCGCGAGGCGCCCACCCCAGACATGAGGAGCGGACGGGGTCATGATCGATCGTCGTGAGGCGCTGCTGGGGGGAGCCATGGCGGTCACCCGCCCGTCCGCCGGCCCCGGCCGTGGGCTGCAGGCCTTGGTCGCCCCTTCCGCCGGCCCGGGGGTGCTCGGCGTTGCCGTGATCGCTCGAGGCGCAGACGGCCGGGTCCAGTTCGCCGAGGCTGCGGGCACTGCGGTCACAGGAGCTGGAGCCGTGCAGCAGGAGCGCCCCTTCACCCTCGAGGACCCTGTGCGGGTGGCCTCCATTTCCAAGCTCGTTCTCATGGCTGGGTTCATGAGCCTGGTCGAGCAGGGCGCAATAGGCATGGAGGACGACGTCTCGGGTCCGCTCGACTTCCGGCTGCGGCATCCGGCGTTCCCGGAGGTGGAGATCACCCCCGCCATGCTGGCCTCCCACACCAGCGGCCTGCGGGATTCGCCCAACTACCCTCTCCCCCTCGGACGCCGGCTCGTCGAGGCCTTCACGCCGGGATCGGCCGCCTATGAGAACGGGGCCTGGTTCGCGGCGGCCGTCCAGCCGCCCGGCCGCTTTTTCACCTATGCGAACACCAACTTCGCCGTACTGGCACAGCTGATCGAGCGGCTCTCCGGGGAGCGGTTCGACCGGTTCATGAGCCGGCACGTCTTCCAGCCGCTTGGGCTGGACTGCGGCTACAACTGGAGCGGGGTGAGCCAGGCGAAACGCAACCGGGCTTCGGCTGTCTGCCGCTGGGAGAACGGAGCCTGGACGCCGGGCGTGGACGCGGAGGTCCCCCCCGCCCCGGGCGTCCGCGTCCTGGCCGCGCCCGAGCGGCCGGAGCTCCAGGCGGATGACTACGGATTGGGCGAGAACGGCTGGGTCTTTTCCCCGCAGGGCGGGCTCCGGGCCAGCGCGCGCGACCTGGACGCCCTGGCTCGCCTGTTCGCCGCCGGCGGCCGCCTCGGTCGCAAGCGCCTGCTCTCCCCTTCGACCGTCCGCCGCATGCAAACGCCGCTCTGGACCTATGATCCTCAGAGGGCGAACGGCGACACTGACCGCGGGCTGATGCGCGCCTACGGCATGTCGGTTCACGCTCTGACGGGACGTGTCGCGCCGGACGGCGACGGCTTGTTCGGCCCGGACTCCCGGGACTGGCGCGGCCACCTGGGCCAGGCCTACGGTCTGCTGGCCGGCCTATGGTGGAACGTCCGGAACGGCCGCACCCTGGTCTACGTCATCAACGGCACGCCCGGCGAGGCGGCCTCGGCCCCCGGTCGCCACTCAGCTTTCACGGCTTGGGAGGAAGCCGCCGTAGCCGCCGCAGGGGTGGCTTAGCCACGCGCGCCGCCTCTAGAAAAGGAGCGGCAAGGAGGCCTGCGAGGCTGACCCGGTAGGCTAGCGCCCCCCGGCCACCGGGATGATCCAGTGCCGAACCCGAGGGCGGCCCAAGGCTCGGTCACGAGCTGACGAGGGCTCGACCAGAATCCCTTTCACCGGGCCCGGTTCAAGCTTGGCCCGCGCGATTGAGCGGCCGGACGCGTTGGGGGCTGAACGGCGGGAGGTGCTGGCGACCTTTCGTTCCGGCGAAGTCGGTCCGAGCAGGCGGTAGGGCGCGCCCCCGGGCGCTGACGCCCGGTAGCCCATTTCGCGCTCCTCCGGATTGGGTATGGGGGCCATGGTGCCCCAGCCAGGGCGCCGAGCCTCCACCAGGACAGCCTGGGAGGGGGGAGACGCCACCGGTCTGTCTTCTTCCTCTGCAGGACCGCCGAGGAGTTCAGGCGCCGCCTCAGCCTGGATCGCCGCCCCGGCGGGCTCATGGACTTCAGGCATTCCGCAGCCGCTCAAGGCGACCAACAGGAGAGAGCTTCCTAGAAGAAGAGCGGCCTTGGATGCGTCGGACTTCATCTCGCGTGTCCCTGGGCCTGCCCCGTCCGCGACGTTAACACTTTCGAGGGCTCGTAGGTAGAACATATCGGGCTGGTGCAGTCTCATGCGTTGACAGAGCTGGAAGTCCCGCCAGCCATCAACATCCAGCGCGCACGGCTACCCGTTGAGGCGTCGACTCAGCGGCCGGGAGTCTCGCCTCGGGCGGCAGCCGCCTCCTCAGGCGAGAGCTTGCGAACGCTGCGCACCAGGCAACGCTGCAGCCCGCGCCCGCTCACAGGAGGGATCAGAAGCTCGGCATCCCGGCCCGAGCAGATCCGGCCGGAGCCGCCGCGCGAGACGATGCCGAGCCTTTGGGCGTAGTCGATGTCCGGGCACCCGGGGGACACGGCAAGCTCCCAGGTTTCATAAAGGCCAAGATTGACCAGGGCGAGATTGGGTCCGGCGTCGCTGAAGCCGGTCACCGACGAGCTCCAGAAGCACTGCCTGGGACTTTCGGCGGCCATCGGACCGACGGCGTCGCGGGCCGGCGCGGTGCATGCGGCCGCCCCCAACATCGAAGCCAGGACGAGGTCGACGGCGCGCAACTGGATGACCTCCAATTCGCAGAGATCAACGCACACCAGCCTGAGCGGTTCACCCCCTGCATAAGGCTCAGCCTTGGGCGCCTAACGGCAGCCGGCGGCCGTAGGGCCTGGACCAAAGCCTAGACGCGGACCTGCCCAGCGTCGGACCCAGGCGTCTCCCGCGGGAGCCCAGGCGCACGTCTCAGCCGCAACGAACACACGCGACCGATCACAGTCCGGCCGACTTCGGCGGTCGCGCCGCAGCGGCCACAGGGGGATCGCCGTCCAGGTCGGTGCGTTGGCGCACGACCTCGAAGCGGTGGCCGGCGTCGCGCATCTCGTAGAGCTTGCCGCGCGCGTCCTTGAAGGGGCGGTGGACCACCATCATCAGCTGGCCGTCGAAGGCGCGGAACAGCATGCCGTGACCGCTGTCCCGCCGCACAAGCGCGCCGAGTTGGATCCAGGGGCCGTCGATCTCGCCGGAGGTGGATCGGGCTTGGGCCTGGACGTAGCCGTCGGCCGCCCAGGTGGACCAGAGCATGATCAGCTGACCCTTGCGGGTGCGGTGAAGTTGCGGCCCGTCGGTGACGAAGGCCGTCACGCCGGGTCGACGGCTTGGAACCTTCTGCAGTTGGCCGGCGGCCCAGGCGGACTCGCTCAGCCTGCACTATGGGGCCGGCGGCGCAGGCATGATCCAGGTCTGGCTGGGCGGACGGTTCCTGGGCCAGCACGAGCTGGCCACGCAGCTCACCTTTCCGCTGACGACGGGGACGGCCAACTTCACCGTGCCGCCTGAGCTTCGGACGCCCGGAGAGCACGTCCTGGCGGTGATGGTCCGCAACAACGGCCACAACTGGGACTTGAACGCCGACGACGCCCACAAGGAGGGGCGCGGGCTGATCCAGGCCTCGCTCTCGAAGCAGGCGGGCAAGAGCTTCTCCGTACCCATCGCTTGGAAGATCCAGGGCGTGCAGGGCGGCGAAGACCTGGTCGACACCGTTCGCGGCCCGGTCAACAACGGAGGCCTCTTCGGCGAGCGGAACGGCTGGCACCTGCCCGAGCACCGTGACGGCGGCTGGTCTGTGGAGCCTCCTCCTCCGGCCCCTGGGACGCATTGGCGCCGGACCACCTTCGACCTCGATGTGCCGCAGGGCCATGACGCCTCGCTGGGGATCACCATCGGCGATCCCAACACGCCACGCTCGCCGGGAGCCTATCGGGTGCTGATCTTCGTGAACGGCTGGAACATGGGCCAGTTCATCTCCAACATCGGCCCGCAGCGCACCTTCGTGATCCCCACGGGCGTGCTGAACCCGAGGGGACGCAACACCCTGGCGCTGGCGGTGACGAGCAACGGTGATCCGGCGAACGCGCTGGAGGCGGTGCGGCTGGTGAACCTGCGAACGGTGCGTGGCGGGCCCAGCTCCGTTGGCGCAGCTCCCTAGAGATGGAGCGCCGGCGGCTTCTGGTCCTGGCCGCCACCGTGCTGCTGCACGGATGCGCAAGTCGTCCCGCGGGAGAAGCTCCGGCCGGCGAAACCCGCTACCGCCTGGGCGGATTGATCCACCAGGACGACTTTCGCGGCGGGCTTGCTCAATGGGCGGTGGAGCTCGAGGCGGGCGGCCGCGTGGAGGCGCGCGACGGGCTGCTCGAGATCGATGTTCCACGCGGCGCCACCGTCTGGTTCCGGCCTGAGCTGCGCGGACCGGTGCTGATCGAGTACGAAGTCCGTGCGGTGTCGGCGGGCGGGCCCAACGACCGCGTCAGCGACCTGAACAGCTTCTGGATGGCCACGGATCCCAGCAGCTCCGGCCGCAGGAGTCCCGGCGACGTCCTGAGCCGCCGCCGCAGCGGTCGGTTCGCGGACTACGAACCTCTGCACATGTACTATGTGGGCCTGGGCGGCAACACCAACACCACCAGCCGTTTCCGGCGTTACGGGGGCGCCGCGGGGCGCCCTCTCCTGCCCCAGCACGACCTGCGCTCGCCCGGAGCGCTGCTGCAGCCGAACCGGACCTACCGTGTCCGGCTGGTCGCCAGCGGAGGGCTCATCCAGTACTGGCGTGACGGTGAAAAGCTATTCGAGATGAACGATCCGGAGCCTTATACGCGCGGCTGGTTCGCCATCCGCACGACTCAGAACCGGATGCGCGTTGGGCGATTGCGGATATACCGGCTCCTCCCCGCCTCAGGACCGATCGCCCGCTCCAGACCAGGGCCACGAGCCTCGCCGCGCGTGGCGGCGGCGTGGTGACGCCCGTCTCCGCCCAGCCGGTCGCGGGCGTGTACGACGTCCGCAGCTTCGGAGCCGTTGCAGGGGACAGCTGGCTCGACACCGGAGCCATCAACCGCGCCATCCAGGCCGCCTCGGAGGCGGGCGGGGGCGTGGTCCGCGTGCCTCCCGGGCGCTACCTCAGTTTCTCCATTCGGCTGCGCAGCCGCGTGACCCTGGAGCTGGCGCCCGGGGCCGTGCTCGAGGCGGCCGACCCGGGGCGCCACGGCGGCCGCTACGATGCGCCCGAACCCAATCCTCACGACCTGTACCAGGACTTCGGCCACAGCCATTGGCGCAACAGCCTGATCTGGGGCGAGGACGTGCACGATGTCGCCATCGTCGGCGGGGGTCTGATCGACGGCGCCGGCCTCACCCGCGAAGGTCCCGGCGCGCGCTGGTCGCGCAACAAACTGGGCGACCGCCCGCTCAGCATGGGGGCGGCGGAGCCGACCTCCGCGGACCGCTATGAGGCCGAGGTCCGCGAGATGGACGGGCTGGGCAACAAGGCGATCGCGCTGAAGAACGCGCGCAACGTCACCTTTCGCGACTTTTCCGTCCTGAACGGCGGGCACTTCGCCTTTCTGCTCACGGGCGTCGACAATCTGGTGATGGATGGGCTGCGCATCGACACCAACCGCGACGGCATCGACCTGGACGTGGTGCGCAACGCGCGGCTGTCCAACCTTGCGGTGAACACCCCCAACGACGACGCCATCGTGCTCAAGAGTTCGCTCGCCCTGGGTGTCGCCCGTCCCACCGAGAACGTCACGGTCACCAATTGCCAGGTCTCAGGCTACGACCTCGGCGCCCTGCTGGACGGCTCCTTCCGCAAGACGCAGGAGCTGTCGCCCGACCTGGACCGGGTGACGGGCCGCGTTAAGCTCGGCACCGAGTCCAACGGGGGCTTCCGCAACGTCGCGATCAGCAACTGCGTTTTCGACCGCTCGCGCGGGCTGGCGCTGGAAAGCGTGGATGGCGGCGTGCTCGAGGACGTAACGGTGAGCAACATCGTCATGCGGGACGTGACCACGGCGCCGATCTTCATCTACCTCGGCGACCGCCGCCGCGCGCCCAAAGGGACCGGGGTCGCCTCTCTGCGACGCGTCAATATCAGCAACCTCACCGCCTATGGCATCGACCCCCGCTACGCGGCCATCGTTGCGGGCCTGCCGGACCGGCCCGTGGAGGACGTGACCCTGAGCAACATTCGCCTGGTTTTCCGAGGCGGCGGCACGGCGGAGGACGCCGCTCGCGTGCTACCGGAGCTGGCCGAGGCCTATCCCGAGCCCAGCATGTTCGGAGTCACGCCGGCCTACGGCCTTTACGTCCGCCACGCCCGCAACCTGGTCCTGCGCGACATCCAGCTCAGCACGGAGCAGCCGGACGCACGGCCCGCGGTGCTGGTGGACGATGCGGAGGGCTTGCGCGCCCACGGGGTGACGGCGAACACGGGCGATTCGTCCCCCGCGGCCCTCGATCTCCCTAGCGCCTGTCCGAGGCTTTGAGGTGGAAGACTGGTGCAAGGTCCACCTGCACCGGGACGTTGTCCGGACCAGCCTCCATGATGTCAGCCATCATGGCCCACCAGCGCTTCATGACCTCCGTGTTCGGCAGCGCGGCCAGGGTATGATCGCAGCGGCGCGTGAGCACGGCGAGCAGATGGTCGGTCCCGGGATCGAGGAAGACGCGGTAGTCCAGCACCCCCGCTGCGATCAGCGCCTCGGTCAGCTCGGGCCAGATTTCGTCATGGCGGCGCTTGTATTCGGCCGCCTGCCCCGGATGCATGTTCATCCGGAACGCCACGGTCTCGTGATCGGCGCTCATCGCCCCCTCTCTCCCGTAGCGAGGATGTTTCGGTCGATCTGCGCGATGGTGGTCGTCCCGGTCAGCGCCATGGCCACGCGCATCTCGGCGGCGAACAGCGCCAGGATATGCGCCACCCCGGCTCGGCCGCGCGCGGCAAGGGCGTAGGCCCAAGCCCGGCCCACGAGCACGCCGTCCGCGCCAAGCGCCAGCATCCGCACCACGTCCAACCCGCTGCGGACACCGCCGTCGGCGAGCACCGTCAAACGCCCCTCCACCGCGTCGGCGACGGCTGGCAAGGCGCGTGCGGCGGAAAGCACGCCATCGAGTTGCCGTCCGCCGTGGTTGGAGACCACGATCCCGTCGGCGCCGAGGTCAACCGCCGCACGGGCGTCCTCCGCATCCAGGATCCCCTTGATGACCAGAGAGCCCTTCCAGTGCTCGCGCACCCAGGCGAGGTCTCCCCAGGTGACGCGAGGGTCGAAGTTGTTGCGCATCCAGGCGAAGAAGTCCTCCAGCCCCGTGTTCTTTCCGAGCACCGGGGCGACGTTGCCCAGGGTGTGCGGACGCCCGCGCACCCCCACGTCCCAGCTCCAGCCGGGGCGCAGCACCGCCTGCCCAAACCGTCGTAGGTCTCCCGCCAACCCCGGCGCGCCCGCCAAGCCCGACCGGTAGTCACGGTAGCGCGTACCCGGAACCGGCATGTCCACGGTAAAGACCAGCGTGGTGCATCCCGCCGCCGCGGCGCCCGCCAGCAAGTTCTGAAGAAAGCCGCGATCCCGGATCATGTAGAGCTGGAACCAGAAAGGGGTCGCATCCCCCTTCGCCACTTCGTCGATCGCGCAGGCGGACACTGTGGACAGGCAGAAGGGCACTCCAGCCGCAGCGGCGGCCTTGGCCGCCTGGACCTCGCCCCGCCGGGCGTTCATGCCGGCCAGTCCCACGGGCGCCAGCGCAAGCGGCATCGCCGAGCGGAGGCCGAACAGCTCCGTCGAAAGATCGATTTCGGAGACGTCGCGCAGCACGCGCTGGCGCAGGGCGACGTCCTCAAGATCCTGCACGTTTCGCCGAAGCGTTGTCTCCGCATAGGAGCCGCCGTCGATGTATTCGAACAGGAAGCGCGGGAGCCGGCGGCGCGCCAGCTCGCGATAGTCGGAGATCGACGCCGCCTGCACCGCTATTGCAGGTTCACGAAGGCGCCGCCGTCGACCAGCAGCGCGGCGCCGGTGACGTATCTGGCCAGGTCGGAGGCCAGGAAGACGATCGGTCCGGCCAGATCGTCCGGCTCGCCCAGCCGGCCCAGAGGGATGCGCGCCGCCATGTATTCGCGCTTCTTGGGATCGGCCAGGTCATCCCTGTTGATCGAGGTCTCGATGGTGCCTGGCAGAACCGAGTTGCAGCGGATTCCGTGCGGTCCCAGCGCGATCGCCACCGACTGCATCAAGGAATGCACCCCCGCCTTTGTCGGCGTGTAGTGGGTCTGCATGCCCCCGCCCACCAGGGCGCTGATCGAGCTCACCGCCACGATGGCTCCGCCGTTCCCCTGCTTGACCATCTGATTGGCCGCCGCCTGCACCATGTAGAAGGCCCCGTGCAGGTTCACCCGCATGGTCCGCTCCATGGTCTCCGCCGGCATGTCCAAAAAGGCGTGAAAGGGGCAGATGCCTGCATTGTTGACGAACACGTCCACCTTGCCGAACGCCTCGACGGCGGCCTCGATGAAGGCCGGCGCCGAAGCCGGATCGGAGACGTCTCCGCGCACCGCAATGGCCCGCCGGCCCATCGCTTCGATGGCGGCGACCGCCGCATCCGCGCCGGCCTGATCGTTCAGATAGTTGATGGCCACGTTCGCGCCGTGTCGCGCACAGCCTTCGGCGGCCGCCCGGCCTATGCCCTGCGACGCCGGTGACGACCGCCGTCTGACCTTCGAACCGTCCGTTCACGCCGCCGCTCCCCGGCGGCGCCAGGGCACGACCGTTTGCTGTTGTTCGCCGAGCTTCTCGATGCCCAGCCGCATCACGTCCCCG
>JAHWJX010000070.1 GCA_019348195.1 Pseudomonadota bacterium
ACCGGCGTTCCGTCGGCGCGGATCAACCGGTCCTCGAACCGCTGAATCCGCTCACCTCGCATCAGGGCGCCGAGCACTTCGGCCGCCTTCTTCCGGTCGTCCGGGTGCACGAACTCGATGAACGGCCGCCTCAGCAGCTCCTCGTGCGTGAACCCCAGCAGCGACTCCCAGGCAGGGTTTAGCGTCTTGAGCATGCCGTCGAAGCCCGCCGTGGCGAACAGGTCGCTGGACAGCTGGAACAGCCGGTCGCGCTCGCGCGTGCGTTCCTGGACCCGCAGCTCCAGACCTTCGTTCAGGCGGCGGAGCTCGTCCTCGGCGCGGCTGCGGCGCTCGATTTCGAACTGGGCGGCCTGGTAAAGACGGGCGTTGTCGATCGCCACCGCCGCCTGGCCCGCCAGGCCCACCACCCGGCCTTCGGCGGCCTGGGTGAACACCGCGGTTCGCTCGTGCCCGAAGAAGAGGCCGCCGATGACCTCTCCGGAGCGCGAGGTGACCGGCACGGCCAGATAGCTCCGCACGGGCAGGTGACCCGCCGGCATGCCCTGGTAGGGGTGGTTGCGGCCGTACCGGGGGTCCCGGGTGATGTCGTCGGAACGCACCACGCCGTCGCCCCGGAAGGTGGGCGCGAAGACCTCGGTGGCGCGCGGGTGCGGATAGTCTTCGAACGCCTCGCGCGGAGCGCCGGACAGGGCGTACAGCAGCATGCCCTCACCGGCCTGGTCCACCACGTTGTAGAAGAAGGCTCCGAACTGGGCGCCGGTGATCTCCACGCCGGCGTCCGTCACGATCTGGACGATGCGGTCGAGGTCGAGCTCGGCGGCGACGGCCGCGCCCGTCCTGTTCATCACCTCCAGGGTATGGGCCTGTTCTGCGGCGGCGAGCTGGGTCGCCCGCTCGGCCGCGATCCCGCGAACCTCGATGATGGTGCCCGTGGTGCGCCCCCGGCCGTCGCGCAGCGGGCTGGCGGTGAAGGCCACGGGATAGAAGCTCCCGTCCTTGTGGACGAAGACCTCCTCGCCCTGCTCCTGGTTGTTCTCCGGAAAGGCGCGGTCGATGGCGCATTCCTCGAGCGGGAAATGCGACCCGTCCGGACGAGTGTGGTGGATCACCTCGTGCAGCGGCCGCCCCTGCACCTCGTCCAGGGTATAGCCGGTGAGCCGCTCGGCGGCGGCGTTCAGATAGGTGCAGTGCTGCCGCTCGTTCATGACGAACACGGCCACGGTGGCGTTGTCCAGCACGGCTTCCAAGCGCCGCTGGGTGGCGGCCGAGCGGCGACGGAGCGTTTCGAACTCGGTTCGCTCGGGAAGGGTGCTGGTCAAGAAGCTCGTTTGCAGAGGGTAGGCAACACGGACACTAGGCTCCGCCGCCGCGTCTTGAAAGCGTGGCCATACTGGCGAAGATTTGCTGGACGGAGGATGGGCCCAGAGCCCGGCTGCCTCTCGCGCGTTACCCTGCGATGGAGGCGGTGTTGCTGATCGGCTTCCCCGGGGCGGGGAAGTCCACCTGGCGGGCGCGGTGGCTCGAAGAAGGGCGCCGCGCGGGGCGGGCGGCCGTGGCGGTCTCCACCGACGACCTTCTCCTGGCGGAGGCCGCGGCCGCCGGCATCAGCTACCCGGAAGCCTGGCGCCGGGGGCCCAAGCTGGAGGGCCGGGCGCGGGCGGCCGTGCGGGCTGCGGTGGAGGCGGGGGCGGAGTTGGTGGTGGACCGCACCAATCTGAGGGCCGCCACGCGGGCGCGCTTTCTGCGGCTGTTTCCGCCGGGCTACCTGCGGCGCGCCGTGGTGTTGGTGACGCCGCCGGAGGTGCTGCGGGAACGGTTGCGGCTCCGGGCCGAGGCGGGCGGGCACGCGGTCCCTTGGGGGTTCGTGGTGGGGATGATGAAGACCTACCAGGCGCCGGAACCGGGGGAGTTCGATCGGGTGGACTACCTGGACGCGGACGGGCGGGCGCTGGGCCCGCCCTGGGCTGGACGCGGACGGGCGGGCGCTGGGCCCGCCCTGGGCTGGACGCGGACGGGCGGGCCTTAGGTCATGGCCAGGAGGATCTTGCGCGGGCCGCTGAAGGGGTTGCGGCCGTGGGCGGCCAGGAGGTTGTCCAACACGACCACGTCGCCGGGGCGCCAGCGGTGCGGCACGGTCTCGGCCCGAAGGGCGGCGCGGATGCCCTCCAGGGCGGCTGGCTCGATCGGGGCGCCGTCGCCGTAGGCGGCGTTCAGGCGGAAGCGGTCCTCCGACCCGTGATGGGCCAGGAGCGCGCTGTAGGTCTCCGGGCCCAGCGCGCTGGGGTGGAAGCCGTCGGCCTGGTTGAACCAGACCTCCTCGTCCGTGTCGGGGTGGACCGCGGTGGCCGGGCGAACCTGATGCAGGCGCAGGGTCCCGTCCGGGAGCCACGCGTACTGGGCGCCGATGCGGCGGCAGCCGGCCTCCGCCTGCACCGGGTCGTCGGTCTCGAAAGCCTCCCGCCAGGAATAGCCGCCGCCGCGCTCCGGGGAGAGGTTGCGGAGATAGCGCACGCCGCGGCGGCGAAACGCGTCGACCACCGCGGGGTCGATGGCCCGCAGAATGCGGCGGCTGTCGGCCAGGGTGGTCTCGCCGCCCGTCTGCGCGGCCGTCTGGCAGAAGAAGAACAGGCGGCGGGGCTGGACGTCGGCGTAGGACAGCTCGTTGTGGAGCGAAAGCGCCACGTGCGGCGGGTATTCGGTGGAGGTGTAGAGCCCGGTCGTCTCCAGCGCGTTCCGGGGCGAGGCCCCGCCGGCGTAGTTGAACAGCGGCTGATCGCCCGAAAAGGCTCGGACAAAGCGGGCGAAGTGCTCCGGTTCGGACAGGGCCCAGCCGCGGAAGAGCAGGGCGCCGGTCTCCAGCAGGCGCGCCTGGAGCGCCTCGCGCTCGGCAGCCACGCGTTCGAGCAGGGCCTCGAGCTGGGTCGAGCCGTCCGGCGTGACGGCAGGCGGCGGGGCGGGGGTCAAGGGCGGATGACGCTGCCGCCCGGGGTGTCATCCCGAACGCCGGGCGGGGCGGGGCTGGGGGCGTAGAGGCTGCCGGAGGTGGGCGCCTTGGGATCGCCCGGCGCCGTGGACTGGGCCCGGTGGAAGACGGCGCCGGCTGCGCGGTTGGTCAGACCGGGCGAGATGCGGTGGGAGAGGAGCGCGCCCTTGGCCTTGATCCCGGGCGCCACGCGGTCGCGGGGGCGCAGGGCGGCGTGGACGATGGCGTTCACCACCAGGGCGGGCTGGTCGGGCAGGACCTTGGCCGGCAGGCGGCCGCTGTAGTTGGCGGCGTTGTCGAACCAGGGCGTGTTCACCGCCCAGGGCATGACCGTGACCACACGAATGGTGCGGCCTTCTCCTGCGGCGCGGAGCTCGGCGTTCAGCGCCTCGTCCAGGCCCAGGATGGCGTGTTTGGTGGCCACATAGCTGGCGTAATAGGGCTGGGGCACGCGACTGACGACGCTGCCCAGGTTGATCAGCGTGCCGCCGCCCTGGCGGCGGAAGCGGCGCAGCGCCTCGTGGCTGCCGTAGATCACGCCCTTGAGGTTCACGTCGACGATGCGCGCGTGGTCGGCCACGGGGGTCTCGTCGAAGCGGCCCAGGGCGCCCACGCCGGCGTCGTTGATCCAGACGTCGATCCGACCGAATTCGCGCTCGGCCGCCTCGGCCAGGCGGGCCATCTGGGCCGGGTCGGCGACGTCGGTCGGGACCACCAGGGCGCGGCCGCCGGCGGCCCGGGCTTCGGCGGCGACCTCCTCCAGCACGGAAGCGCGGCGGGCGGCCAGCACCACATTGGCGCCGCGGGCCGCCATGGCCACGGCCGTGCCGCGGCCGAAGCCGCTGGAGGCGCCGGTGATCACCACGGTGCGGCCGGCCATCACCGGCTGCCCGCCCCGCGTCAGCGGCGGGGCGCCGGCGCAGGCCGTGAGCAAAAGGACGGCCAGGATGGCGAGCAGGAGGCGCATGCGTCTAGCCGAACCCCAAAAGGACGTTCGCCGCCGTTCCCTGGGCGACATAGACGAGCGCGGCCAAGACCAGGACGGCCCGGGTCCAGCGGTTGGGCCAGCGGCGCCAAAGCAAGACGGTGAGCGCCAGGCCCGCGGCGATCTCCAGGGGCTGGAGCCAGGCCCCGCCATGGTCGGGGTCCCAATAGGAGAGCGGGCTTTCGAAGCGCCAGTCGCTGAGCGGCCAGAAGTGGCGGTGCGGGTCGTCGTGGTGCAGCGGGAAATCCCCCGCCTGGTGCAGCAGGCCCGAAGCGGCGAAGGCGGTCGCCGCCCGGGCGCGGAATGCCAGAGCCAGGGCCAGCGCCAAGCCCCACAGCGGAACCGCGTGGAACGGCGCCATCACCGCCTGCCAGAGCTCGGAGAAGTAGGCGGTGCGGAAGATGGCTTCAGCGCTCATGCCTGACGCCGCGGCCCCCAGCACGAGCAGAAAGGACGCCATGTCGGGCAAGAGGCCGCCGGCGACGGCGGCCCAGGCCGGCGCCGGGCGGCCCCGACCGAAGACCGCGGCGCCCAGCAGCATGTGGGTCTGGGTGTGCACCGGAGGGGGAGCTCCGGCGGGGGCGTCAGGCGGCCGCGGTCTTGTCGGCTCCGGTCTTATCGCCTCCGGTCTTGGCGGCGAGCTTGGGCTTGCGCACGGGTGTCTTGCGGGGCGCCTTGGGCGGGGGCGGCGGCGCATTGGCGGCCCGCTCGGCCAGTTCGGCGTCGATCAGGGGCAGGAGTTCGGCGGCGGCGGCCTGCTGCTTGGCCGCGGGACCCGCGCTGGGTCCGTCCTGCAGCCGCTGCGCATTGGCGCGCAGATTGGCCAAGTCCTTGGCCTCCATGGTGGGCAGCATATCGGCGATGGCCATGGATGAGAGCTCCTGTAAGGCCCCCTCATATAGGAACGGCGCCAAAGCGGCGCCGTTTCTTTTCGGTGGGCGGCTACCTGCGCCGGAACTGGGGTCGGGCGCCGGGCGGACGCGGGCCGGGGGCCCCTTCCGTCTTGTGGCGGTAGGTGATGCGGCCCTTGTCGAGATCGTAGGGCGTCATCTCAACCGTGACCCGGTCGCCCACGAGCGACCGGATCCGGTTCCGTTTCATGCGGCCGGCCGTGTAGGCCAGAACCACGTGATCGTTTTCGAGACGCACCCGGAACCGCCCCTCAGGGAGCAGTTCCTCGATCACGCCTTCAAATTCGATGAACTCTTCTTTGGCCAATCAGTCCTCGGCGGGGCGGAGGTTGATCGCGCTCTCGCGGCCGTCACGGCCCTTTTCCAGGTCGTAGGAAAGACGATCGCCTTCCTGCGGATCGCCGTGGCCTGCACGCTCAACGGCCGACACGTGCACAAACACGTCCTTGCCGCCGCCTTCAGGCTGGATGAAGCCGAACCCCTTGGTGGGGTTGTACCATTTGACCAAACCGGTCGCCATGTTCGTCAGTCTTTCGTCAGAGAGGGTCGCGTAGCTCGGAGCCAAGCGGGTCCCATATGGGGCAAAGGGACGGCGGCGTCCAGCGCGGACTTGTCAGGAGCGGCGGGGCTGAGCCCCTCCCTCCACACCCGCTCTCCCCGACGAAAGCCGGGGCCCACCTCCCGTCACACGAGCCGGCCTCGGCGTCTGCGGTGTGCTGGGCGGGCGCCTGGACCCCGGCTTTCGCCGGGGAGAACGGGACGGAGGGGGCCGGCGCTACCCCTCACCCAGCGGCCCGCCTTCCGGCGCGCCCCGGCCCAGGCGGTCGGGCAAGGGCTGGCCCGTCTCCGTGAAGGCCAGGCTGACGCTGTTCAGGCAGTGGCGCTGGCCGGAGGGCGGCGGCCCGTCTGGGAAGACGTGGCCCTGGTGGCTGTCGCAGCGGGCGCAGCGCAGTTCGGTGCGCACCATGCCGTAGCTGCGGTCGGTGACGTACTTCAGGTGATCGGGATCATAGGGGGCGAAGAAGGAAGGCCAGCCGGTGCCGGAATCGAACTTGGCCGAGGAGCGGTACAGCGGCAGGCCGCACAGGCGGCAGCTGTAGGCGCCCTGCTTCTTGTTATCCAGAAACACGCCGCAAAACGCCCGCTCCGTGCCGTGCTCCAGCAGCACGCGCCGCTCCTCCGGGGAGAGGTCGCGCTCCAGGCGGGCGCGGTCGTCGGCGGAGGGTGGGGTGAGGTCGAAGCCGGCGGCGGAGGTGCGAGCGGGGGTGAGCGGCTGGGCGTGCATGTTCGGGCCTTCTTTGAGAGCGGCGGCGCGGTATATGGGCTTGGCCATGGCCGCTTTCGACCTGCCTGACCCGCTCGCGGCGCCCCTGAGTTTCCTGGACGTCCTGCCCTGGCGCGATGCGGCGGCGCTGGGCGCCTTTTTCGTGCTGTGGCTGCTGTACGAGCCCCTGCTCAGGCGGGTGGGGCGCGGGCGGGGCGTGATCAATCGCGACATGGAGGTGGTCCGCGCCGGCTGGATGCGGGCCATGCTGCGGCGGACGGACTCCCGGCTGCTGGACGCCAATCTGATGGGGCACGCGCTCAACTCCGCCTCCTTTTTCGCTTCGGCCAATCTGATCTTGATCGCGGGCCTGGCGGGCGCTCTGTTCGGCGGGGACGCGACCTGGCGCGGCGTGCGCAGTCTGGACGTGGTGGCCCAAACCGACGCCTCCTTGTTCCAGCTCAAGCTGTCGCTGCTGCTCGTCACCCTGGCGCGGGGGCTGCTGGATTTCATCTGGAGCATCCGCCAGATGAACTTCTGGCTGGCCGCCGTGGGCGCGGCCCCCGAAGTCGGGGACGCCGCCCTGCGCAACCGATGGGCGGACGCGCTGTCGGAGATCATCAACCCGGCCTTGGCCCACTTCGCGGCCGGGGTGCGGGCCTACTACTTCGCCCTGGCCTCTGCGCTGTGGCTGCTGGGGCCGGTGTCCTTCGTGGTGGCGGCGTTGGCGGCCACCGCCGTGCTCATCTGGCGGCAGTCGCGGTCCCGGGCCTCGCGCGGGGTCCGCCGCGTCCGCGAGCTCCTGGAACGAGGTGGTGTTCGACTTCTACGACCGGCTGAAGTCGATCAGCAAAGGCTACGCCTCCTTCGACTACCAGATCGAGGGCTACCGCGCCGAGCACCTGGTCAAGATGCAGATCCTGGTCAACGCCGAGCCGGTGGACGCCCTGTCCATGCTCGTCCACCGCGACCGCGCCGAACAGCGCGGCCGCGTCATGGTCGAAAAGATGAAGGAGCTGATCCCGCCCCACCTCTTCCAGATCCCCATCCAGGCGGCCATCGGCGGCCGCATCATCGCGCGCGAAACCGTGCGCGCACTGCGCAAGGACGTGACGGCCAAGTGCTACGGCGGCGACGCGAGCCGGAAGCGAAAGCTGCTGGACAAGCAGAAGGAGGGGAAGAAGCGGATGCGCCAGTTCGGGAAGGTGGAGATCCCGCAGGAGGCGTTCATTGCGGCGTTGAAGATGGATGCGGATTAGGGGGCGCTCGCCCACCACAGTAGATTGCGCAAAACTCGCGGAACACCAAGCGATGCACGATGGCGCGTGGTCTGGTTGACCCATGAAGCCGATCGTCATTCGCCAGCACGCCCGTGACCGCATGGCCGAGCACGGCATCTCCGAAGCCGCTGTCCTTGCGGCGGTCCGCACCCCGGAGTGGGTCGGCCCGGACCCCCCGGCCGGCATACATCGGCGCTACAGCCGGCCAGCCGAGCTGGGCGGACGGGTGCTGCGGGTGGCGTGCGTCGAGGAGGAGGGCCATATTCGCGTCTTCTCGGCCCACCCCGACCGGAACGCGAGACCGCCCGATGGCGCTGCAAATGACCTACGATCCCGAGGCTGACGCGCTCTACATCAAGCTCTCGGACATCCGATCCTACGAGGGCGGCGACGTCGGCCCGCTTACCCTTTTCTACAGCGAGAACGATCAGGTCGTCGGGGTTGAAATCCTTGCCGCGAGCAAGGTGCTGGCGCCGGGCGAATGGCGGAACGCCCCCTTGCCAGGCGAGAAGGCCGTCAACCAAGCCGCGGAGTGACCGCGCCACTGCGCCGAGCCCGCGGTCGCGTTCCGTCTGATCCGCCCGACCTGTACCCGATCTATGGAGGCGGCCAGCTGCGACCGCCGCGCTATTGTCCTCCTTGCACAGGCGTCGGCCGTAGCGGGTGAGGGCTGAGGGGTCGCTTCTTCTGCTCCTGCCGGGCGCGTTGCGGGATTCCCGCGTAAGCGAAATGCTTAGCAGAAGGACCAAGCGGGGCGCATGCCGACTTACTGGTGGGTGAACCACAATCAAACCGCTCGCCAGGAGATCGAGGGTCAGTACCTTTAGTCGCCTAAGACGGAGAGTAACGGCGCGCGGAGCCAGTTCTACGACAACATCCGCCAGGCCTCGCCCGGTGACATCGGGCTCTCGTTCTACGGGCAGGCCGTCAGGCACGTCGGACGCGTGGCGGAGTTCGCGTTCACCGCCCTTCGACGGCCCTGCGAGACGTTGAACAAAGGGCTGGCCTAGCCCGCCTCAGTCGTCCGCTTCACCGACCACCGGATAGGTCTGATCGTAGAGCTCGTTGAGGGTGCGACCCTCGTGGGTCCAGAAGCGGCCGGGCTGAACGTCGTGGTTGGCCCACTCACAAGACGTTGGGCGCGCGTGAGGGAGATTGCGAAAGGACGGCCCGAGTGACCGACGATCCCAAGCCCCAGGCTGACAAGTTCCGCGAGCTAGCTCGCGAGCTGGAGTGCGACGAGGACGAAGCCGCTTTCGAGAAGAGCGTCAGGCGGGTGGCGAAGGCTTCGGCGAAGATCGATCCTGAATCCGAGTAGGGGTGGCGTCGGTTGCCGCGAATGAGAGACCGAAGAGAACCCGCCCGCTCTCGTCACGGACGCTGATGCGCCAATCTCCGACGTCCCAGAACTTCGCGCCTAGGTCGGTGAGAAGTTTGCCGGAGAAGCGGACGGCCTGCTCTCGGGCGGTTTCTATGTTGGGCAGTTCCGTGCCGGTGTCGTCGGGGAACACGCCTCCGTCGCGCACGTCGAAGTAATAGCGAGGCATAGGCTGCTCCCAGTAGACTGGCGGGAGCAAATTGCACTCTCAGCCGCTGGCGCCCGGATAGTCGGCCAGCGATGATCTCCATATGGGGAGCCGGGGTCGAGTTTGCGAACTATTTATTCGCCCAGCGTTGACGAGAACACATTGGGAACGCACGCAGCGGGGATGGGCGGACAGAACCCCGACTATCTGGGCGCCGCGATCTCGGCGGAGCGGGCGTGGACGGTGGCGCAGCTGTGGACGATGCAGGCCATGGTGGAGGCGCGGTGCGACGCGTGCCGCGTGCGCCTGCGGGTGGACCTGGACGGGCTGATCCGGGCGCGGGGGCCGGACTATTCGCTGTGGAACAAGACCCCGCGCTGCCGCGTGGTGGGCTGCGCGGGACGGGTGGGGTTCTGGGCGCGGGACCGCCCGGGCGGTCCGGAGACGCCGCTGCGCGGCGAGCGGAGGATGGCGCCGGCGCCGCTGCCGCGGTGGTTGGGGCAGGGTTGACGGCGTGTTCAAGGTCGAGAGTGCCGCCGTGCTCGGGCGGGTCAAGGCGACCCCTGCGGGGCGGCTGACGCCGGCCTGGACCCGCCCTCCGCGCGACGGCTGACCGGAGAGGTCGGGACAAAGGGCGTCCCGCTGGTGAAGTTCGACGGCCCTGCGGAGCGTCGAACAAAGGGCTGTTTTGGTGAGGTCAGCCGGGCCACCGATCTCGGCATGGGCTCACGGCATGACAATTCCGAGCGTCCGGGCTGATCCAAGCTCACGCCATCGACGCGCCCACAGGCAATTGCGGCCGGGAGGCCCCGTGCCTTAGCTGGCGACATGCTGATGGACGAACGCACCTTCTTCATCGTCTGGCTGGTTGGTATTGTTTTGATCTGGCCGCCCAGCCTCTGGTTCGTGGTTCGGAGCCGGCGGAAGCGGGGCGAGCCCATCGTGCCGCGCTGCCCGCCGGCGGCCATGTTCTGCGAGCGGCGGGGGTCGGGGCGTGCGCGGGGTTGGATCGGGGGCGCCAGCAACTGCCTGCTGGTCGCCGTCACGGACCGGGAGTTGTGGATCGCGCCGACCTTCCCCTTCAACATGGTCTCGCCCTACGGCGTGTTCGGTCTGGACCACCGGGTCCCAAAGGCACGAGTCGTCCGCGCCGAACCGATGCGGGCCATCTTCGGAGAGAACGTGTTCCTGGAGCTGCCGGGTCGGGCGGGGCGGCGCAACGCTGAGGTGCGATTGAAGCTGCGCGATCCGGAGGCGTTCCTGGCCGCCCTGAGAGGCTAGGCGATCCGGCGAGCCCAGCGGGCGGCGGCCCGCCGCCTCAGCCGCCCGCCGATCCCGCCTCAATCATCTGGCGGATGCGGCTGGCCAGGGCCTCCATGGCGAAGGGCTTGGTGACCATGGCCATGCCGGGCTCCAGGAAGCCGCCGGCCACGGCGGCGTTCTCGGCGTAGCCGGTCATGAACAGGACCTGGAGCGTGGGGCGGAGGCGGCGCGCGGCGTCGGCGACCTGGCGGCCGTTCAGCCCGGGGAGGCCGACGTCGGTGATGAGCAGGTCGATGCGGGCCGAGCTTTTCAGGATCTCCAGGCCGGAGGGCCCGTCCGCCGCCTCCAGGGCTTGGTAGCCCAGGTCGCCCAGGACAGCGACCACCAGGTCGCGGACCGACTGTTCGTCCTCCACCACCAGGACGGTTTCGCCCGCCTCGGAGCGATGGGCGTCGATGGAAGGGCGGAGCTCGGCCCGCTCCGGCTCGGCCAGGCCATGGTGGCGCGGGAGGTAGAGTTTGACGGTCGTGCCCTGGCCCACCTCGCTATAGATCTTGGCGTAGCCCTCCGATTGGCGCGCGAAGCCGTAGATCATGGACAGGCCCAGGCCCGTGCCCTGGCCGATGGGCTTGGTGGTGAAGAAGGGGTCGAAGGCCCGGGCGATCACGTCGGGCGACATCCCCGTGCCCGTGTCGCTGACGCAGATGCAGACGTACTGGCCGGGACGCACCTCACGGAGCTGGGCCACATAGGCGTCGTCCAGGTGGGCGTTGCAGGTCTCGATGGTCAGCTTGCCGCCCTCGGGCATGGCGTCGCGCGCGTTGATGGCCAGGTTGAGGATCGCGTTCTCCAGCTGGTGAGGGTCGCACTTGGTGGTCCACAAGCCGCCCCCCCCGGTGACCATCTCCAGGCTGATGGATTCGCCGATGCTGCGCCGGAGCAGGTCCTCC
>JAHWJX010000071.1 GCA_019348195.1 Pseudomonadota bacterium
CCATGGCCACGCTGGAAGAGATCACCGAAAAGATGCGCGAAGCCGTGGCCGGCGGCGGTCTGGATCAGTCGGTGAAGTTCGACCTGGGCGCCGACGGCGTGATCCACATGGACGGCTCCACCGTCAGCAATGAGAACAAGCCCGCCGACTGCACGCTCACCCTGTCCAAGGCGGACTTCGAGGCCATGGGCCGCAAGGAGTTGGACCCCACCATGGCCTTCATGAGCGGCCGGCTGAAGATCGCCGGCGACATGGGCGTGGCCATGAAGCTCCAGCCCATCCTGTCGCGGGTGGGCTGAGGCGTCAGTCTGGACCGCGGCTTCCGCCGCCACGGACGAGCAGCTGTTCAGCCCTTTGTTCGACGCGCCGCAGGCCGTCGAATTGATCGGAGGGACGCCCTCCGTCCCGACCCTTCCAGGTCAGCCGTCGCGCGCAGGTCGGGTCAAGGCCGGGCCGCAGGCTCGCCGCGCAGCGGTCGCCTTGACCCGGCCGAGCACGGCGGCACGCGCCTATTGCACGCCGGTAATGGCGGGGTGCTATCGAAGCGGCGGGCCGGGGGTGGCGCCGTGCTCGGCCGCGTCAAGGCGACCCCTCCGGGGCGGCTTCGCCGGCCTTGACCCGGACTGCGCGCGACGCCGTTCGGACCGCGTCGGACGCGGGGCGTCCCTTGTTTGTTGTTCGACGCCTGCGGCGCATCGAACACAGGGCTGGTTGCAGGGTCGTGTTTTTGGAGCCAGTCGCAACTGCGCTCGGGAGCCCGGGCCGGCCCTGGCCCTTTTAGCAGGTGCGGAGCCGCCCGCGCTCGCGAACGCCGCCCTACGCCGCGCCGCAGGCGGCGAAGAAGCGGGCGATCTCCCGCCGCTCGAAGGGGCTGGCGGCGGCCAGGCGATGGCGCATGCCGTCGCGGCTGACCACCACCTCGCCCGTGCGTTGAAACTGCTTGAGCACCGGGCTGGCGGCCGGAACCTCGGCCTCGACGACCTCGTCGAGCAAGGGGTCGGCCATCCGCTTGGCCTTCAAGGTGGCGGTCTGGCCGCCGGATGCGAGGGTAAGGGCGCCGCTGCGCTTGGCGACGTCGGGGGCGGAGCCGTACTCGGCCACCCGGACCCGTCCGGAGCGGACCTGGCATTCCAGGGTGGCGGCGATGTCGTCGCTTTCGGCGGCCGCGTAGTAGAGGCGGGCCTGATCGGCGCGGTAGGTCCAGCTCAGGCCGTCATCGGCGGCGGTGGCCGCGGCGGTGTTGGTGGCGCAGGCGCCCAGGGCGATCAGGGCGACGAAGGCGGGAAGAGCGCGTTTCATGAAGGAGCAACGCCCGACCCCCCGGCTCGCGTTCCTCTTAACGAATCGTTGTCGCGGCGACCGTGGCCGCCGCGACACGACTCCTTACCGGCGGGTGGAGCCCGCCGCGGCCGGGCCGGCGCCCGGCAGCTTGCAGCCGCCCAGCACCAGGGCGCCTTCGCGGCAGTCCAGCACCTTCACCACCCGGCCGTTGCCGCGGTAGTCGACCACGCGGTTGCGGCCCTGGGCGCAGGCGAACTCGTACCACTCCTCGCCCTCGGGCGTGGTCCCCATCCGGCGCGACAAGGTGATGTCGCAGGCCCGGCGCTGGGCGGTCATGGCCGCCTCGATCCTGGGGTAGAGCGCCTCTTCGCTGGTCAGGGTGCAGTTCTGGCGACGCTTTTGCGCCAGCAGGCAGTCATAGACCTCGCTGGGGCCCGAGCCGGTCGAGAGCAGGGCGAAGGCGCCCTCCGGCCGGTTGGAGCAGGCCACCTCCACGATCTCGCGCCCGGTGCCCTGTTCGGCGCCCAAGCGTTTGAAGTTGGACACGGCGCAGTCGAAGTTGGCGGCGCGCAGCAGTCGGCCATAGTCCTGCGCATTGCGCTCCTGCGCCGCCGATGCGGCGGTGAACTGGCAGGGCGTGTTGCCGAACCGGCCGCAGTCATAGGCCTGGACAAAGGCGCCATTGGCGGCGGTCTCCAGGAAGAAGCCCGGCGCACCCTGGCAACCGACCTCCAGGACTTCGTTCTGCGAAGTGGGGTTGCGCCCCACGATGCGGGCGTCGGACACGGTGCAGGATCGGCGCGAGGCCGTCACGATCGGGTTCAGCGCCGCCAGGCTCTGCGCCTTGGTGGTGAACTCGCAGCGAAACTGGCCGCCGCTCGTCTGTTCCGCACGGAAGCAGGTCTGGGCGGAGGGGCGGCCGCCGGCGGCCTGCGGGCGGTCCAGCACAAAGCCACCGCCTTCGCTGCAACCCACCTCGTAGCGGATGGCGTTGCTGCTGCTCAGCAGGCCCACCGCCCGGCCGTTGGTCACCGTGCAGGTCACCCCCGCCTCGCGCGCCACGCCGGCGAGGCCCTGGACGGGCTGGGCGTTGGCTGGAAGGCGGCACAGCGCGCCGGCGGGACGACCCGCGGCCTGCTCCGCACGCGCGGTCGTTTGAGCGCTCACGCAGTCCAGAGCGGTAGGCGCCGCGGCGCCGGGGGTTTGCGCCACCAGGATGACGAAGCCCAGTCCCTGGCCGCAAGCCACTTCATAGGCGTTGCGGTTTCCCGCGACGCCCAGATAGGCGGCGTCCGTGATCTGGCAGCGCACGCCCGCGGCCTGCACCGCGGCCGGCGCCTCCTTGGCGCCGCGCGCGCGATCCAGCGATCCGGCGCCTTGGGCGGCCTTGGCCGGCTGCGCCTGGCGGCGGCCCCGGCCCTGGGCGGAGGCGTCCTCAGGCGCCACGCTGAGCGCCACGGCGGCGACGGCGCCTCCGAGGCAGAGGGCGGCCGAACCGGCCCGGTAGAAAGATTTCATGTGCGGCGAAGCTCCCCAGCGGATCAAAGCTTAACGCGCCGTACCGACGCGCGTTCATCCCTCCCGTCACCTTGAGCGCGGGAAGGGGGCGCCAATGGGGCGGACGGCCCGCAGCCCGGGTGCTAGCCTCCGCGACATGACCGCCTTGTTCTATCCCTGGGCCGAGCCGCCCGGCCTCGGCGAGCTGCAGGAGGTGGCGGACGGCCTGCTCTGGATGCGGCTGCCGCTGCCCTTCGTTCTGGATCATGTGAACGCCTGGCTGCTGCGCGACGGCGGGGGCTGGACGGTGGTGGATACCGGGATCGACACGCCGGAACTGGCGGAGGCCTGGGACGCGATCTTCGCCGGCGAGCTTGCCGGAGCGCCGGTGACCCGGGTGGTCTGCACCCACATGCACCCCGACCACATCGGCCGGGCGGGGGCCATCTGCCGCCGGTTCGACGCGCGGCTGTGGATGACGCGGCTCGAATATGTCACCGGCCGCATGCTGTTGGCCGACACGGGCCGACCCGCGCCGGAAGAGGGGGTGCGCTTCTACCACGCCGCAGGCTGGGACGACCCGGCCCTGGAGCTTTACCGCGCCCGCTTCGGCAAGTTCGGTCTGGGGGTCACGCCCCTGCCGGACAGCTTCCGGCGGATGGAGGACGGCGGGACGGTGGTCATCGACGGCCGGGACTGGCGCGTGGTGGTGGGGTCGGGGCACTCGCCGGAGCACGCCTGCCTCTATTGTCCGGAGCTGAAGGTGCTGATCTCCGGCGATCAGGTCCTGCCCAGGATCTCGTCCAACGTCAGCGTGTTTCCGACGGAGCCGGACGCCGATCCGCTCGGGGACTGGATGAACTCGCTGGCCAAGCTGGAGCGCGAGATCCCCGACGACGTGCTGGTCCTGCCCTCGCACGGACGGCCGTTCCGCGGGCTGCACGCGCGCCTGGGGGAGCTGGCGCGAGGACACCAGCTGTCGCTCGATCGTCTGGAGCGGGCGCTGGACCAGCCCAAGCGCGCCGTGGACGTCTTCGGCGCCCTGTTCGCGCGTACGATCGGGGGCGAACTGCTCGGCATGGCCACGGGCGAGGCTCTGGCCCACCTCGCGCGGCTGGAGCGGCAGGGGCGGGCGGTGCGCCACACCGGCCCGGACGGCGTCTGGCGGTGGGTGCGCAGGTGACGGCTCGCGCTCTGATCGTGACGCTGGCGATGGACGAAGCCTCGTTCGACTGGTTCCAGGCGCTGCGCGCCCGCTGGTTTCCGCCCGAACGAAACATGGTGCCGGCACACCTGACCCTGTTCCACCATCTGCCTGGGACCGAGCTGGAGAGCGTTCGCGCCAGCCTGCGCGCCGCCTGCGCGGAGACGCCGCCGATGAGCCTGGCGGTGCAAGGTCCGTGGTCGCTGGGCCGCGGCGTCGCCTATCGCCTGAACAGCCCCGTGCTGACCGCCTTCCGGGCCCGGCTGGCGGGCGCCTTCGATCCCTGGCTGACGCCGCAGGATCGCGGGGGCTTCCGTCCGCACGTCACCGTGCAGAACAAGGCCGATCCGGCCGAAGCGCGCGCCCTGCTGGAGCGGCTGCAGCACGAGTTCGAGCCCTTCGAGGTGATCGGGGAGGGGGTCCTGCTGTGGCGCTACCTGGACGGACCCTGGGAGGCGGTCGACCGGCTGGCCTTCACCGGAGCCTGACGGCCCAGCGACTCGTCCAGCCCCTTGTTGGCCAGCGCGTCGACCCGTTCGTTGAGCGGGTGGCCGGCGTGCCCCTTGACCCAGCGCCAGTCCACCGTGTGCCGCTCGCGCGCGGCGTCCAGCCTGCGCCACAGATCCTCGTTCTTGACCGGCTTCTTGTCGGCGGTGAGCCAGCCGCGCTTCTTCCAGCCATGGATCCATTCGGTCACGCCGTTGCGGACGTACTGGCTGTCGGTGTGCAGCTCCACCCGGCAGGAGCGGGTCAAGGCCTCCAGCGCCTGGATGGCGGCCATCAGCTCCATGCGATTGTTGGTGGTCAGGGGCTCGCCGCCCGTGAGCTCCTTTTCCTTGTCGCCGAACATGAGCAGGGCGCCCCAGCCGCCCGGCCCCGGATTCCCGCGGCAGGCGCCGTCGGTGTAGATCACCACTTGGGGGGTCATGGTCGGAGCCGTCGGCGGAATCGCATGCGGGACGGTCTAGCCGCCCCCGCCGCCGCCGTCCCGCTCAAGCGGTCAAAAGCCGCGGCAGTTTGAAGGTCACCGTTTCGCGAACGGGGGCCACTTCTTCCACCGTGACCTGGAAGCGTTCGGCCAGGGCGTCCAGCAGGGATTCGACCAGAACCTCGGGGGCGGAGGCTCCGGCCGTGATCCCCAGCCTGCTCACCCCTTCCATACGGCCCCAGTCCAGCCGGCCCACGTCGTCGATCAGGACCGCGTCGCGCGCGCCGCTGCGAAGCGCCACCTCGACCAGGCGCAGGCTGTTGGAGCTGTTCTGCGAGCCCAGCACCAGCACCAGGTCGCGGTTCTGGGCGATCTGCTTCACCGCATCCTGCCGGTTGGTCGTGGCGTAGCAGATGTCCTCCTTGTGAGGCGCCGCCATTCGGGGGAAGCGGCGCTTCAGCACCGCCGCGATCTCGGCGGTGTCGTCCACCGAAAGCGTGGTCTGGGTGGCCACGGCGACGTGATCCGGGTCGGGGGGCGCCACCAACTCCGCGTCCCCCACGGTTTCGATCAGGGTCACGGCTTCGGGCGGCAGCTGGCCCAGGGTGCCCACCACCTCCGGATGGCCCGCATGACCGATCGGCAGGATGTGACGCCCGGCCCCGTGATGCCGCTCGGCCTCCACATGCACTTTGGAGACCAGCGGGCAGGTGGCGTCGAGATAGATCATCTCGCGGCGCCGGGCCTCGGCCGGCACGGTCTTGGGCACGCCATGGGCGGAGAAGATCACCGGCCGGTCGTCCGGCGCCTGGTCCAGCTCCTCCACGAAGACGGCGCCCATGTTGCGCAGGCGCTCGACCACGTGGCGGTTGTGCACGATCTCGTGGCGGACGTAGACGGGGGGTCCGAACTTCTCGAGCGCGCGCTCCACGATCTGGATGGCCCGGTCCACGCCCGCGCAAAAGCCCCGCGGGCTGGCCAGCAGGATGTGCAGGGGCGGACGCACCGCCGCAGCGGTCGCGGGAGCATCCAGGGTGTGCGCGTCGACCATGGGGCCCAGATAAACCTCGTGGACGCCCTGCGCCACCGCGCTTGGTTGCAGCCCCTAGCCTGCGGCTCTATGTCGGAGGCGCCTATCCGGAGCTTCCCGCCCATGCGCGCCTTTCTTCTCGCCGCCACCGTGCTGGCCGCCGTCTCCACGGCCGCGCCCGACGTCCGCGCGCAAGGGAAGGGTGGGGACGAGGCGTCCAAACGCCAGAAGAAGAAGGAATGGGAGACGCCCCAGGCCCGGCTCGAGGGCGAGCGCAACGCCGGCCCGTGTCCCTTCGTCAAGGTGCTCTATGACGCCAGCCGGTATGTGGAGCTGGAGAACGCCCGCGAAACGGCGGCGGCGGTGAAATGGTCCGGCGAAATCCAGGGCGTGCGGGCGGACTGCCGCTATCGCGAGGCCCAGCCGATCACGGTCGACATGGATGTGGCCTTCAACCTCGGCCGCGGCCCGCGCGCCGACGGACAGACCAAGCAGTACCGCTACTGGGTGGCGGTGACGGAGCGGAATCGGGCGGTGATCGCCAAGGAGTATTTCACCCTGGACGCCGAGTTCCAGCCGGGCCAGGACCGGCTCACCGCGACCGAGCGGCTGGGCGGCATCACCATTCCCCGCAAGGACCAGAACGTGTCCGGCGGCAATTTCGAGATCCTGATCGGCTTCGACGTCACGCCCGAGATGGCGCAGTTCAACCGAGACGGTAAGCGTTTCCGCGTCAACGCCGGCCAGACCGCCGCCGCACAGCCGGGCCAGACCGCGGCCCGATGAGCGATCTGAAATCGGCGCTCGGCGAAGCGGCCGCCGCCGCCTTCGCAGCCGAGGGCCTGCCCGCCGACTACGGGCGCGTGGTCCCTTCCGATCGCCCGGAACTGGCCGACTTCCAGTGCAACGGGGCGCTCGCCGCCGCCAAGGCCGCGAGGGCCAACCCCCGCGACATCGCCGGCCGGGTGGCCCAGCGTCTGCGTGCGGACCCGCGCCTGGCCTCGGTCGAGATCGCCGGGCCGGGCTTCATCAATCTGCGCACCTCCGACGCGGCCCTGGCGGAGCGCGCGGAGGCTGTGGCCGCTGATGAGCGCGCGGGCGCCGAGCAGGTGGCCGAGCCCCGCCGCGTGGTGGTGGATTACGGCGGGCCCAACGTCGCCAAGCCCATGCATGTGGGGCATTTGCGAGCCTCCATCATCGGCGAGTCCCTCAAACGGCTGTTCCGCTTCCGGGGCGACCAGGTCTGGGGCGACGCCCATTTCGGCGACTGGGGCTTCCAGATGGGGCTGCTCATCGTGGCCGTGGGGGACGAGGGCGTCGCGCCCGAGACCCTGACCCTGGAGGATCTCGAGCGGCTCTATCCCCCCGCCGCCGCCCGGGCCAAGGCGGAGCCCGACTACCGGGACCGCGCCCGGCGCGCCACCGCCGAGCTGCAAGGCGGACGGGAGGACTATCGCGCGCTCTGGCGCCGCTTCGTCGAGGTCAGCCGCACCGCCCTCCAGCGCGAGTTCGCCGCCCTCGACGTCCGCTTCGACCTTTGGAAGGGCGAAAGCGATGTGGACGCCCTGATTCCCGGCATGGTCGCGGACCTTCAGGCCAAGGGTCTGCTCCTCGACGACCAGGGCGCGCGCATCGTGCGGGTGGCGCAGGAGGGCGACAAGCGCGAGCTGCCGCCGCTGCTGGTGATCTCGTCCGAAGGCTCGGCCATGTACGGCACCACGGACCTGGCCACGGTGCTGGACCGCAAACAGTCGCTGGGCGCCCAGCTCACCTTGTACGTCATCGACCAGCGCCAGGCGGACCACATCGAACAGGTGTCCCGCGCGGCCTATCTCGCCGGCTACGCCGAACCCGGCTCGCTGGAGCACATCGGCTTCGGCACCATGAACGGCGTCGACGGCAAGCCCTTCAAGACGCGCGAGGGCGGCGTGCTGAAGCTGCACGACCTGATCGAGACGGCCCGCGCCAAGGCCCGCGAGCGCCTGCAGGAGGCCGACCTGGGCGCCGACCTTCCCGCCGAGGAGTTCGAATCCATCGCCCGCCAGGTCGGGGTGGCGGCGCTGAAGTTCGCCGACCTCTCGGCTTTCCGCGGCACCAGCTACATCTTCGACCTGGATCGTTTCACCAGCTTCGAAGGCAAGACCGGACCTTACCTCCTGTATCAGGCGGTCCGGGTCAAATCCTTGCTGCGCAAGGCGAAAGGGGAGGGCGCCTCATCCGGCCGGGTCCGCATCAGCGAGCCCGCCGAGCGCGATCTGGCGCTGATCCTGGACGCCTTTGAAGGCGCGCTGTCGGAGGCCTACGCCAAGCGCGCGCCCCACGCGATCGCCGAACACGCCTATCGCCTGGCCCAGACCTTTTCGCGCTTCTACGCCGCCTGTCCGGTGCTGGGCGCCCCGGACGAAGCGACCCGGGCGTCGCGGCTGCGCCTGGCCGAAACCGTGCTGCGCCAGCTGGAGCTGTCGCTGGAGCTGCTGGGGATCACCGTCCCCGAACGGATGTGAAGAACATCCAGACAGGTGAGGTCAGGTCAGCCACCCGCGCACTCTGGCGACCAGCCCGCGCCAGCCATCGAGGTCGATCGTCCCCAAGATGGTCCGCCCTTCCAGGATCTCCGCTTCCGACCGGCCCCAGTCCAGCGGGCCACGCGGGTACCACATGCCTCGCTGGAAGCTGTTCCCGGTTATGTTGAAGATCTCCAAGGCATCGAGTTCGCGCATGTCCCGGATGACGGCTATCGACTCCGGTTCAACCGAGGCGCCGAACTCACGCTTCAGGATGGCTGCAGCGTCCGCTTCCGAGATCGCCGTCACGCCCGCATGAGGATACCGGGCCGGTTGGCGAACGGTGATCCAATAGCGGTTCATCGGCATGGCAGTCGTTCGGGTCTACCTTTCGGGCTCTTGCCGTCAGGTAGAGTTGCGCCGACGCCACGCCGTTGTCCACGGATGCCCCAGGGCCGCAGAGCCGACCTCGACATCTTCCGCTCACGATCCGTCGCGGACCTTAGCGGGCGACCTTTTCGTAGCTGACGTCCACGCCCGACACGTTCTGGTTCTGCGCGAACACTCGCGCGTCCGCGTCGTAGCGGACGAGAAGGTGCTTGGGTGAGAGCCATCGGAGTTCGACCCAGGGCCCTCCCCACGACGCGGCGCTCGCCGCTTCGTGGTTTGTGTCTGCAATGAAGACGTTCCCCCCTGCTGATAGCGCTCCGTCGTTCGTGAGGGAGACCTGACTGGAGAAGCCCGTGGTCGCGCCGCAGTCGCGCTGGAACAGCACGGCTTTCAACTCCCCCGTGGGTGCGTCAGCAGTCGCTACAGGATCGTTACGACAAGCGGCGGAGCAACTGCTCACCCACATCGCCAGCAGGAGGGCTGCGATCTTCCGCATCAGCCATCCGAACAAGCGAATGCGTCGTCGTCAAGATTCTGCTGTCACTCCGACCGAGAAGCGGACACCTATTTCAAACTGACGCGGGCCCTCAGCTTCTCGGCGTTGACGCCGGCCGCAGGGGCGGTCACAGTTCACGCCTCTCGCGGGAGAGAGCGGGGCTCCGGTCCCGCCGCCGAAGGCGCAACCGCCCCGGAAACGCTCAGGCCCACGGACCGCGGGGGATGGAAACGCTGGAAAGCAGCTGCGGCCGCAGCTCGCCGACGGAGCAAGGGTCGCCGCCGCGATCCGGAATCTCTCAGGCTTCAGGACAGCGGGGGCGCGGTGGGTTAAGCAGCCCGGAAGTCCTGCGCCGAGGTCCCGAGAGCCCATGAGCCAAGCCGAGACGCCCGCCCAGCGTACGCCGCTTTATGACGCCCACCTCGCCTTGGGCGGCCGCATGGCGCCTTTCGCCGGCTACCAGATGCCCATCCAGTACGCCGGGCCTGACGGCGGGGTGCTGAACGAGCACCGCTGGACGCGCAACCACGCCGGTCTGTTCGACGTCAGCCACATGGGACCGGCCTTTCTTACGCTTCGCGAGCCCAGCGGCGATGCGGACGCCGACTTCGCCAGGATCGCCGGCTACATGGAGCGGTTGGTCTGCGGCGACATCGCGGGGCTCAAGCCCGGCCAGCTCCGTTACACCCTGCTGCTGAACGACGGCGGCGGCATCGTCGACGACCTGATCGTGGCCGGCAGCTCCGTTGTGCTCTACAGCCCGCCAGCTGTCGGCAAGAGCTTCGTGGCGCTCGACATCGCCGCCTGCGTGGCCACGGGCACCTGGTGGCACGGACGGGCGGTCAAGCAGGGCCCGGTGCTGTACGTGGCCGCCGAGGGCACCGGCGGGCTGCCCGTGCGGGTGCAGGCGTGGAAGGCCCACAACCGGATGCCGTGGGTCGAGGACTTCGACTTCCTCCCCGGCTCGATCAACCTGCTCGACCCCGCCCAGGCCGCCACGCTCGCCGAGCTCACCGTCGCCAAGGGCTACCGCCTGGTCGTGATCGACACCATGGCCCGGGTCACCGCCGGCGGCGACGAGAACGCCCCGAAGGACATGGGCCTCCTCGTGGCTGCCGTCGCCAAGCTGCAGGCCGCTGGCGCCACCGTCCTGCTGGTCCACCACCCGGGCAAGGACGCCGGCAAGGGGATGCGCGGGCACTCGTCGCTGAGGGGCGCTCTCGACACTGAGATCGAGGCCAAGGAGGTCGGTGAGCGCCTCGTCACGCTGGTCTGCCAGAAGCAGAAGGACGCCCAGGAGTTTCTCCCGGTGCGGCTCGGGCTCAAGGTCGTGACCTTCGCCGACGAGGAGGGCCGGGCGTTCTCCTCGAGCTGCGCGGTGGACAAGGCCGCCCGTACGACCGACGAGGACGACCCTCGCCGTGACGAGGCCCGAGAGGTGTTCGTCCGCTCGTTCGTCCGCAGTGGTTGCACGGCGGCGCAGCTGCGTGACGCGCTCCAGGAGACGCTCGAGGTGGGGAGGACCAAGGCGTACGAGCTGATCAACACCCTGGTCAGCGAGGGTTTCCTGGTGAACACGGGCAGCGACAAGCGTCCCTTCTACACGCTGGGCGATGGCACCGAGGGGCCGGCGTGAGCGAACGTCCGCAGGCGTCCGCAGGCGTCCGCAACGGGTCGGCGAACGTCCGCGGACGTTTCGGGGCCCTCGAACGTCCGCAGCGGCAAACGTCCGCCGAAACGTCCGCCGAGGCGGAAGGGTAAATGCGCAGGTCAGAGGCACTTTTAAGCAA
>JAHWJX010000072.1 GCA_019348195.1 Pseudomonadota bacterium
GCCAGCATCATGGCATCTTCCACCGTAATGGCGGCCGCTGGGATGCGGGTCACCGTCGTGTCGTAGCGCATTGCGCCGGTATGGGGGGTTTGCATCGAGAAGGGGCCGACCGAGCGGACCAGGCTCGCTACCGCGCCGGCCTGGGCGGCGGCCGTTCCTCCGCCCTGATCGGCTTTCTCCGGCTGATCGGGAAGTTGGGCGGGGAGGGCAGGGCGCCTCCCGTGCTGGTCATCGAGAACGTTCCTGGCCTGCTGTCGGCCCGGGGCGGGGCCGACTTCGCCGCGCTCCGGGCCGCCCTGGACGAGTTGGGCTACCGCTCCACGCCCTTCCTTCTGGATGCGGCGGCCTTTCTCCCCCAGTCCCGCCCACGCGTTTTCGTGGTCGCAAGCCGTGGGGACCCAATCCCCGAACCGCCGTCGCCGCCCGGCCGCAGCGTGAGGCTCGAAGCCATTCTCGACCCGGCCGCGCCCTGGTCACCGCCCGCCGACACCGCACGTCTTCTCCAGCTGCTCAACCCGCTGCACCGGGCCCGTCTCACAGCCCGGCCCTGCACGGCCCTGGCCTATCGCCGGGTGCGTGTTGAAGGCGGCCTCCGGATCCAAAGGCTGGAGCTCCGCACCGACGGTCTGGCCGGGTGTCTGCGAACGCCGGCCGGCGGCTCCTCCCGCCAGTTCGTGCTGGATTGGGACGGCGCCCGCGCCCGCTCGCGCCTGCTCACCCCGCGCGAGGGCGCCCGGCTCATGGGCCTGCCCGACAGCTACCTCCTGCCCACCGGCGCGACCGCCGCCTGGCGCGTGGTGGGCGACGGCGTGGCCGTTCCAGCGGTGGCCTGGTTGGCGCGCTTCGTCTTGGCGCCGGTGGCCGGCCGCAGCCTGCACCGGGCGGCCTGAACCCGTTCCGCGACGGGGAGGCCTTCCGCCACCGTCACGGTTGCCTATCTGTGTTGCGCTGCAAGAGGCTCACGCCATGGACGACGCATCCGCCCTCCCGACCTACGACGCCGCCCGGTTCAACCGCGCCGGCCGGGGCCGCATCTATGACAGCGTGGTCGACACCATAGGCGATACGCCGCTGATCCGCCTCCCGCGTTTGTCGGCCGCCGAGAACCCCCGGGCCGAGGTTCTGGCCAAGCTGGAATTCTTCAATCCGCTGAACTCGGTCAAGGACCGCATCGGGGCCGCGATGATCGAGGCCCTGGAAGCGCGCGGCGTCCTCCGCCAAGGCTCGACCCTGATCGAGCCCACCAGCGGCAACACCGGCATCGCCCTGGCTTTTGTGGCCGCGGCCAAGGGGTACCCGCTTACGCTCTGCATGCCGGAGTCCATGTCGCAGGAGCGCCGCAAGATGCTGCAGTTGCTGGGCGCCAAGCTTGAGCTCACCCCAGCCGAGCTCGGCATGAAGGGCGCCATCGCCCGGGCCAACGAACTCCTGGCCCAGACGCCCGGAGCCGTCATGCCCGCCCAGTTCGACAATCCGGCCAACCCGCAGGTCCACCGCGTATCCACCGCCGAGGAGATCTGGAACGACACGGGCGGCCAAGTGGACGCCATTGTTCTGGGCGTGGGGACCGGCGGCACGGTCACGGGCGTGGGCGAGGTGCTCAAGGCCCGCAAGCCCGACCTCCGTATGATCGCCGTGGAACCCGAAGCCTCCCCCGTGCTCAGCGGCGGCGCGCCCGGCCCGCACAAGATCCAGGGAATCGGCGCGGGCTTCGTGCCGTCCATCCTCGATCGCGACCTCATCGATGAGGTGATCCAGGTCGGCAACGACGAGTCCTTCGCCTGGGCCCGCCGCTCCGCCCGCGAGGAGGGCCTGCCCGTCGGCATCAGCTCCGGAGCCGCCCTGTTCGCCGCCTTTCAGGTCGCTGGGCGCGAGACCATGGCCGGCAAGACGGTCGTGGTGATCATCCCCAGCTTCGCCGAACGCTATCTCAGCACGGTGCTCTTCGAGGGGCTGTGACCAATCCTGCTCTCACGCGCAGAGCGGGGGAGGGGAACCCGGAGCCGAAGGCCGGCCCGCACCAAGCGTTGGAGCGGGCCGGGCCGAGCCCGCCCTCAGCCGCCGGAACAGGGGAGGCTCGACCCCAAGCTCCGCGCGAGCGGTCGCCCGCTCCAGTTCAAGCGGGCTCCCTCCCTCAGCCTCCTCCGCCTGGAGAGCGCACGGACGTTTTCACCCCTGCGCAGCGCTCCGCGGTGATGGCACGGGTGCGAGGCAAGAACACCGGCCCGGAGCTCGCCTTGCGGCGGTTGCTGCATGCCGCCGGCTACCGCTATCGCCTGCACGACCCGAACCTCCCGGGTCGCCCCGACCTCGTCTTTCCCCGCAAGCGGGCCGCCGTTTTCGTCCACGGCTGCTTCTGGCACGGCCACCATTGCCCGCGCGGCGCCCGTGCGCCCAAGGCCAACGCCGCCTATTGGTCCGCCAAGATCGCTCGCAACCGCGCCCGCGACACCGAGGCCGTCGCAAGCCTGGCGGTCCAGGGCTGGACCGCCTACGCCGTGTGGGAATGCGAGCTCAAACAGCCCGCCGTTGTCCTGGCCCGCCTTCAGGCGGCCCTGGGCGCGCCGGCTTCCGCCTCCGGGTCGGGTGACACGGCCTCGGCCAGCGCTGCGTAAAGCGCCGCCACATCGATCGGCTTGGTGACATAGCCGTTCATGCCCGCCGCCGAGCACGCCGCGCGCTCCTCGGCGCTGTCGGCCCCGGTCACGGCCACGAGGGGAACTCCCGCATTCGGCCCCGTTCTGGCCCGGATCGCCCGGGCCAGCGCCAGCCCGTTCATGCCCGGCATGTTCAGGTCCGTCAGCACCACGTCGAAGGTTTCGGCCCCTAGCCGGTCCAGCGCCTCCGCCGAGCTCTCCACTGCGGTCACCTCCGCCCCGGAAGGCTCCAGCAGCACGCCTAGGGTGCGTCGATTAATGGGGTGATCGTCCACCACGAGCACGCGCAGCGGCCGGCCCAGCGGGCTGCACCCGGTCTTCGCGCCTGCGGCCTCGGCCGGCTGCCGCACCTCCGCGCACGCCAGCGGCAGGTGCAGAACGAAGGTGCTGCCGAGCCCGACCTGGGTCTCGACCGAAAGCTCCCCGCCCATGCGGCGCGCGAGTTCGCGCGACAAGGCCAGCCCCAATCCCGTACCCCCGTGGGTGCGCGCCACCGTCTCGGAGGTCTGATCAAAGGCGGTGAACAGCCGCTCCAGCTGTTCCGAGCTGATGCCCGGGCCGGTGTCGGTCACCCGCACGGTCAGGCCCAGGCTCCCCAGAGTGGCGCAGCTCGGTCCGGTGGCCACGTCGACCGTCCAGCTCACGCCCGTCGGTCCCGTGAACTTCACGGCGTTCGACAACAGGTTGTTGAGGATCTGGCGAATCCGCGTGGGGTCGCCCGCGGCCAGGACCGGCATGCCGCTGGCCGAAACCAGCTGGACCGACTTGCCTTCCGCCGCCGCCGCCAGGCCCCAGTGCCGTTGCAAGGCCCAGAGCAGTTGGCCAAGGTCGAACTCGACCACCTCCGTGGTCATCTTGCCCGCATCCAGCTTTGCGAAGTCGAGCAGGTCGTTCAGCAGGGTTGTCATGAACCGGCCGGCGTCGACCAGCACCGCGGCCGCTTCCCGATTGGCCGCCTTCTCCAGCCGACCCTGCAGCGCCTCGCCGGCGGCCAGCACGCCGGACAGGGGGGTGCGCAGTTCATGGCTGACCATGGCCACGAATTGGGACCTGGCCGCCACCGCGGCTTCCGCCTCACGTCGTCGCGTCTCCAGCTCGGCGCGGGCTCGCGCCTCGGCACGAAGCGTGCGGTCATGCGCCAACCAGGCGCTGTAGGTGTAGCCCACGAGCAGCAAGGCCCCGAAGATCACCGCGGACTGCGTGCCCTGGGCCACCCCGGCGAGGATCTCGGCCACGGGAAGCGCCAGGAGGTAAGCCGCATAGGGCAGGCTGGAGGCCAGAAAGACGGCCCTCGAGCCGCGCGCCTGGATCAGCATGTTGGTCATGGCGCCACACAGCAGCAGCACCGCGCAGACCTGGCCTGCCTGGCGCCCTTGGCTGAAAGTCAGGGCCACGGTGAGGGAGCCGAAGGTCACGGAGCTTGCGAACACCGCCGCCAACGCAACGCCCGAGCGCGCGCCGGACCTTGACCCGGGCGCACGCAGGAACGCCTTCAGCCACGCGAGCTCGGCCAGTTGTGCGGCGGCGTAGGCCCCGACCCAGAGCCAGACGCTCGGCCATTGAAATCCAAGGTGCATGGAGACGGCCACGGCGGCGGCCGCCCCAACACGCTGGGGTGTCGTCCTGGCGCGTAGGGCAAGGGCGTTGACCGTTGCGCGGAAAGGACTTTCGGGCATGCGGGAGTTATGTCGCCCCAGCCCTAATGCCGAGTGAAGGCGCCCCTCCGGATTGTCGGCTTACCGCCTCAGGCCGCCTGAACCGAACCCGGCCCGTCGCTTCGGGGGTAATAAGTCCCGCCCCCCGCCGCCATTTCGCGCAGCGGCTCCGGAACCTGGAATCGCTCGCCATAGGTGGCGGCCAGCCGGTCGCACTCGTCCACGAATGACCTAGGGCCCACGCTCTCGATCAGGGACAAGGGCCCGCCCGTCCAGGGTGCGAAGCCCCAGCCCAGGATGGCGCCGACGTCGGCGTCGCGCGGATCGCTCACCACGCCCTCGGCCATGCAGCGCGCCGCCTCCACGGCCTGACGGTAGAGCAGTCGGGTCTTGAGCTCCTGCACCATGGCGGGATCGGTCTCCCTCACCTTCACGGGGACAAGGTCGGACAGCCCGGGCCACAGCGTCTTGGGTCCTTTGTCCGCGGGGTAGTCGTAGAAGCCCTTGCCGTTCTTGCGCCCGAAACGCCCCAGCTTCGTCACCATGGTCTCGACAATCGACTCGGCGGGCGAGGCCACATAGGCCTGCCCCAGGTCCCTCCGGGTCTGCTGGCCGATCTTGTAGGACAGGTCCAGCGCCACGTCGTCGTGCATCTCCAGCGGGCCGCGCGGCATGCCCGTCATCCGGCCCACATTGTCGATGATGGCGGGTGCGATGCCTTCCGCCAGCATCTCCAGCCCCTCGGTCAGGTAGGTGGAGAAGCAGCGGGACGTGTAGAAGCCCCGGCTGTCGTTCACCACAATGGGCGTCTTCTTGATCTTGAGCACATAGTCGACCGCCTTGGCGATCGTCTCTTCGCTCGTTTTCTCGCCCTTGATGATCTCCACCAGCATCATCTTGTCGACGGGGGAGAAGAAGTGAATGCCGATGAAGTTCTCCGGCCGTTGCGAGGCTTCCGCCAAGCCGGTGATCGGCAGGGTGGAGGTGTTGGAGCCGAACACGGCGTCCGGCCCGAGCACCGCCTCGGCCTTCCGGGTCACCTCCGCCTTGATCTCGCGCGTCTCGAACACCGCCTCAATGACCATGTCGGAGCCTCCCACCGCCGCGTAATCGGTGGTGGGCGTGATCCGCGCCAGGACGGCCTCGGCGCCGGCCTCGTCCATCTGTCCACGCGAGACCCGCTTTTTGAGCAGGCCGTCGCTGTGGCTCTTGCCCTTGTCCGCACCCTCCTGGGCCGTGTCGATCAGCACGGTTTCGATCCCGGCCATCGCCTGCACATAGGCGATGCCGGCGCCCATCATCCCCGCGCCCAGCACGGCGACCTTTTTCGCCTCGGAAGGGGCGACGCCCTTGGGCCGCGCCGAACCCTTGTTCAGCTCCTGCAGGCTCAGGAACAGGGTGCGGATCATGGCCCGGGCCTGGGGCGTCATCAGGGTTTTGACGAAGTAGCGGCTCTCGATCCGGATCGCCGCGTCCATGGGGACCTGCAAACCCTCGTAGACCGCCTTCATGACGTTCACGACGGCCGGGTAGTTGCCATAGCTCTGCTTCCTCAGCAGGGCGTTGCCGACCACGAACACCTGCGAGCCCTGCGGCGTGTACGGGCCGCCCCCCGGGAGCTTGAACCCCTGTTTGTCCCAGGGCTGCACCGCGTCGCCCCTCTCGCGCACCCAGGTCCTGGCCGCTTCGACCACCTGGTCGGCCGGAACCACCTGGTGCACCAGCCCCGCCGAGAGCGCTTCGGCCGGACGGTGGCTCTTGCCTTCGGTGATGGCCATCAGCGCGGCCTGGGCCCCGATCAGCCGGGCCACCCGCTGGGTTCCGCCCCCCCCGGGAAGCAGGCCGACCTTGACCTCCGGAAGCCCAACCTGCGCCTTGGGATGGTCCGCCAGCACGCGGTGGTGACAGGCCAGCGTCAACTCAAACCCGCCGCCCAGCGCCAGGCCGTTGATGGCGGCCGCCACCGGCTTGCCGCAGGTCTCCAGGTCGCGGAAAGTGCGGTTCAGCGCGAACACCCGGTCATAGACCCCCTTGAGCGCCGCCTCGCCGCCGCTCGTGTCCCCGAACAGCCCCGAGCCCATCTCGGCCAGGTCCGCCCCCGCGCAGAAGCCGGTGCTCTTGCCGCTGGTGATCACCGCGCCCTTGATCCCCGCGTCATCGCGAATGCGCGCCACCAGCTCGGGCAGCTCGCGGGTGACCTGCGCCGTCAGGGTGTTCATGGACCTGCCGGGCACGTCGAAGGTGACCAGGGCGATCCCGTCCGCATCCACTTCGATCTTGAAGGTGTCCATTCCGCTCTCCTCAGTTCCTCACCCGCGAACGGGTGACGGGGACCGCCCACGGGACCGGCCGGACGCCGGCTCGAGGACAGGCTCGACGGTGGAGGGGACGGCTCCATGCGCACCGCTTGCGGTCGCCCCTCAGCCGCGCCTCAGACCCGCTCGATCACCGTGGCCGTGCCCATGCCGCCGCCGATGCACAGCGTGGCCAGCGCCGTGCCCTTGCCGCTGCGCTCAAGCTCGTCCAGCACCGTGCCCAGGATCATGGCTCCGGTGGCTCCCAGCGGGTGCCCCATGGCGATGGCCCCGCCGCAGACGTTGATCTTGTCGTGGTCGATGTCGAGCGCCTGCATGTAGCGCAGCACCACCGCCGCAAAGGCCTCGTTCAGCTCATAGAGGTCGATGTCGCCCGGCTCCATGCCGAGCCTCTTCAGCAGCTTGCGCGTGACCGGCTCCGGCCCCGTGAGCATGATCGACGGCTCCGAGCCGATGGAGGCCGCGCCGCGGATGCGAGCCCGCGGCTTCAGCCCGAGCGCTTCGCCCATCGCGCGCGAGCCGATCAGCACGCCGGCCGCCCCGTCCACAATGCCCGAGCTGTTGCCCGGCGTGTGCACGTGGTTGATCCGCTCCACCTCCGGATAGCGCTGAACCGAGACGGCGTCGAAGGCCATCTGGCCCATGGCCGCGAAAGAGGGGTTCAGCGAGCCCAGCGACTGCATGGAGGCGTCCGGCCGCATATGCTCGTCGCGGTCCAGCAAGGGCAAGCCGAGTTGGTCGCGCGCCGTGATCACCGAGTTCTTGAACCGCCCTTCCTGCCAGGAGCGCGCGGAGCGTTTCTGGCTCTCGACCGCATAGGCGTCCACGTCGTCGCGCGAAAAGCCGTACTTCGACGCGATCAGGTCCGCCGACACGCCCTGCGGCGTGAAATAGGTCTTGAACGCGGAGCTGGGGTCGATCGGCCACGCCCCGCCGTCCGCGCCCATGGGCACGCGGCTCATGCTCTCCACCCCGCCGCCGATGGCCATGTCGGCCTCGCCGCTGGCCACCTTGGCGGCCGCCATGTTCACCGCCTCCAGCCCCGAGGCGCAGAAGCGGTTGATCTGCACTCCGGCGGTGGTCTGGGCGTAGTCGGCGTTGAGCACGGCGGTGCGCGCGATGTCCGCCCCCTGCTCGCCGACCGGCGACACGCAGCCCAGGATCACGTCGTCCACCTTGGAGGTGTCCAGCCCGTTGCGGTCGCGGAGCGCTTCCAGCACCTGGGTGGCCAGCGCCAGCGCGGTCACCTCGTGCAGGCTTCCGTCCTTCTTGCCCTTGCCCCGGGGGGTGCGAACCGCGTCGTAGATGTAGGCCTCAGCCATGGTCGTACTCCCCTGTCATCGCGGCTCCACCCGCACCTCGGTGTTCACCGAATTGGCGATGAAGCAGCCGTGGTGCGCCTTTTCATGCAGTTGGGCCAGCTGCGCCTCGTCCGCAGCGTGGTCGGCGTGGAAGCTGACGGCGGGCCTGAGCGTCACACGGGTGACCGCCATCCTTCCCTCCGCGTTGCGCCCCAGCTCGCCCTCCGCGTGGTCCACATAGTGGTCGACCCGAAACCCGGCCCTCTGCGCCGCATATAGGAAGGTCAGCATGTGGCAGCTCGACAGCGCCGCCACGAACATCTCCTCCGGGTCGACCGCCGCCGCGGACGCCATGGGCGGCTTGACCACGCCCGGCGACGCCGAACCGTCGAAGCTCACGCCGCCGTCGAACAGCACCCGGTGCACGCGCGAATAGAGGCCGTCGAGGAAGTCCGACTCGCCCCGCATCCACTCGACGACCGCCGTATGCTTGCTCATCAGAGCGTCCTGGCGATCAAGAGCTTCATGATCTCATTCGTCCCGCCATAGATGCGCTGCACGCGCGAGTCCTTTCACCCAAGGCGCCAAGGGCATCTCGCTGATCGGCCTTCAAACCGACGAGGCCGAAGGCCACGATGGCGTTGTGCAGCGACACGCCCCAGTGGTCGAACCCGTCCACCGAGTCTTCGAACATGACCAGCTCCTCGTCCCGCCAGGCGGGGGAGGGGACGCTGAGCGGGGCGGCGGGCATCAGAACGCCTCGGCCGGCATGGCCATCATGGTGGCCGCGCCCGTCTTCAACCTGGCTAGGTGCGTCGCCGTCTCCGGCAGGACGCGTTCCATGTAGTAGCGGCCCGTCAGCAGCTTGGCGTCGTAGAACGGGTCGCCCGCCCCCGAGCTGATCCTGCCTTGGGCCGCCTTGGCCATCAGCGCCCACATCTGAGCCAGGGCCGTCAGTCCGAACAGGTGGAGGTAGTCGGTCGAGGCTGCGCCCGCGTTCTCCGGGTTCTGCAGCCCGTTCTGCATGAGCCAGAAGGTCGCCTCCTGCAGCTGCGCCTTGGCGCCCCGCAGCCCGTCCGCATAGACGGCCAGCGCCGGATCCGCCTCGATCTCGGCGACCAGGGCGTCCACCTCGGCGAAGAAGCTCATCACCGCGCGACCTCCGTTGGCGGCCAGCTTGCGGCCCACAAGGTCCAGGGCCTGCACCCCGTTGGCGCCTTCGTAGATCATGGTGATCCGCGCGTCGCGCAGGTGCTGCGAGACCGGGAAATGCTCGGTGTAGCCGGAGCCGCCGTGCACCTGCATGGCCTGGGAGGCCACGTGGAAGCCGCGGTCGGTGAGATAGGCCTTCAACACGGGCGTGAGCAGCGCCATGAAGTCCCGCGCCTTTTGCGCGGTCGCCGGGTCGGGCGACTTCTGCAGGTCGGCCTGCAGCGCGGTCCACAGCACGAACGCCCGCCCGCCCTCGATGAAGGCCCGGCTTTCCATCAACATCCGCCGCACGTCCGGGTGCACGATGATGGGGTCCGCCGGCCCCTCCGGGTTCTTGGGGCCTGACAAGGAACGCCCCTGCAGCCGCTCCCGCGCGAACTCCGCGGCGGCCTGATAGGCCGCAGAGCCGATCGCCAGCCCCTGCAGCCCAGTGCCCAGCCGGGCCTCGTTCATCATCACGAACATCGCCTTGAGCCCGGCGTTCTCCGCCCCGACCAACCAGCCCTGCGCGTCCTCATAGACCATCACGGCTGTGGCGTTGCCGTGGATGCCCATCTTCTCCTCCAGCCCCGCGCACACCGCCCCGTTGCGCGCGCCCAGGCCGCCGTTCTCGTTCGCCAGGAACTTCGGCACCACGAAGAGGCTGATGCCCTTCACCCCCGCCGGGGCGCCCTCGATCCGGGCCAGCACCAGATGGATGATGTTGGGGGCGAAGTCGTGCTCGCCCGCGCTGATCCAGATCTTCTGCCCGCTGATGCGATAGCTGCCGTCGGCCTGGGGAACGGCCTTGGTCCGGATCAGGCCCAGGTCCGTGCCGCACTGCGGCTCCGTCAGGTTCATGGTGCCGGTCCACTCGCCGGACACCAGCTTGGGCAGATAGGTCGCCTTTTGCGCGTCGGATCCATTGGCGTGCAGCGCCGAATAGGCCCCGTGGCTCAGCCCCGGATACATGGAGAAGGCGGCGCTGGCCGCGGCCGTGCATTCGCTGACCGCAAAGCTCACCACCGCCGGCATGCCCTGGCCGCCGTATTCCGGGTCGGAGCTCAGCGCCGGCCACCCGGCCTCCACAAACTGGGCGTAGGCCTCCTTCCACCCCGTGGGCGTGGTCACCTCGCCGTCCTTGAACGAGCATCCCTCCCGGTCGCCCGTGCGGTCGATGGGGGCCAGCACCTCGGCCGCGAAGGTCCCGCCCGCCTCCAGGATCTGCGCCACCAGATCGGGCGAGGCCTCGGCGAACCCCGGCAGGTTGCTGTAGCGTTCGAGGCCCAGCACCTCGTTCAAGATGAACAGCTGGTCGCGGGTAGGGGCGGTGTAAGCCATCGCGCTCTCTCAGCAGTCTGGAAGGAAGGTCATTCCGCGGAGGCCCAGAGCTCGGGCAGACGCGCGCGGATCGCCTGTTCGTAGTCCTGGGCTTGCGGCAGCTGGTCGGGCGCCATCGCGGCCAGCCGTTCGATCAGCCAGGCGCAGCCGCCTTCCAGCTCGTCGATGGCCGAGTCCAGGTCGTCCCGCTGGGCCTTGAGCGTCTCCAGCTGCGCCCGGAACCGGACCAGGGAGGCGGCCATCTGCGCCGCGCCGCCGTCGCGCCGATCATACAGGTCCAGCAGCTCGCCGATGTCCGCCAGGCTCAGCCCGACGCGCCGCCCCCGCAGGATGAGCCGCAGCCGCGCCCGGTCCCGCCCCGAATAGACGCGGTTCTGCCCCGTGCGCCCAGGCTCCAGCAGCCCCTTGTCCTCATAGAAGCGCAGCGCGCGCGGTGTAACCGCGAACTCGCGGCACAGCTGCTGGATCGACCAGCATCGCTCAGGCTTGCCGAGAGAGGCCGCACGCGTCATGCGGCCGTCTGGTGGCATCAGCTTACGTCAACGTCAACCCGCGTCTACCCGGCGGCCGTTTGTGCGTGGCCTAGGTCTGCGATCAGCCTTGCAGACGTGCGAGTTTCTCTGCCGCGATG
>JAHWJX010000073.1 GCA_019348195.1 Pseudomonadota bacterium
AGGGCCTCGATGCAGCTCGGCATGTCGTAGACGGCGTAGAATTCGTATCGCCAAGCGCCGTTGCAGCGCTCCACGGCTCCGTTCAGCTGGGGTCGTTTGGGCGGCAACTCGTAGAGGACCAAGCCCTTGGCGGCGCAGGCCTCCTCGAATTCGGCTTTGAATTCTGATCCCCCGTCCACCTGGATGGTCCTGACGGGGAAGGGCATTTCGGCCAGCACCTTGTCCAGGAACAGGCTGGCGGCGCGGGCGGTGGCGGCGCGTGAGGCCTTGGCCACCGTCCAAAACCTGCACGGGGGTCTCCTGTCCCTTGAGTCGGCAAACCCAAGCTTCAGGGACCCCCACCCCCAATCAAGAGGGCCGTCTCACATCTGTCTGAGCGCGGTCAGCCGGGCCAGCAAGGCGGCCTCGTTGGGCGCCTCGGCCACGGCGATCCGGGGCCACCGGTCGCGGAGCGGCGTGGCTGCGGCCCGCGAGATGCACACGGCGGTGAGCCGCCGCAGGTCCAGCCCGGCTGCGGCCCTGGCCAGGGCGCGGGCCGCTCTGGGGGAGTGGACCAAGATCGCGTCCAGCTCGGTCCAGGCCGATCGCACAGCGTCGTCCAGGGGGAGCTCGAACGTTTGGTACACGGGCGTGACGACGACCGGTCCGGCCCCGTCCGCCAATTCGCCGGCACGTTCCCGCGCGGCCAGGTGGAGCACGGGGCCGCGGATGTCGTCCCGGTGGACCGCAATCAGCCTGCCCAGCGCCGTCAGGTCGCCGCCGGCGGAACGCACCCGCTCAAAGCCCAGATCGCGCGCGGCCCCGGCGGTGGCGTCGCCCACCGCGAACACCGGCAGCGCGCGCAGCCGCTGGAGCTCAGGCCTGCCGGTTAGGGCCGCCACCGCGTTGGCGCTGGTGAAGGCCACGGCGCCCACCTCCGTCGGCAGCGAGGGGAAGGGCAGGGGTGTGACGGCCAGCAGGGGAGCGACCAGTGGCGTGCGCCCCATGGCGACCAGCCGGCCCGCGGTGGCCGAGGCGCCGGGTTCGGCTCGGGTCACCCAGACCTTCACCGCGGCCAGACCTTCACCGGGGCGACCTCATCGGCCCAAGGTGATGCGGTCGCCCGCTTCCTCGCGGATCTCCAGCCCCAGCCGCAGGCCCAGCGCCGCGGCCGTGCTCTCCGGGTCCGGCTCGCCGGCCATGTCGTGAGCGTGCTCGCGCCGCCAGCGGGCGGAGCCGTCCGGCGCCAAGGCCTCCACCACCAGTCGGAGCACCTGAGCCCCCTCCGGCCCGTCCAGCCGGGCGTGGGCGCCGATCGCGGTGCGGCAGGAGCCCTCCAGAGCCACGAGGGCCCCGCGTTCCGCGGCCACCGCCACCGTGGTCTCCGGGCAGCGCAGCGCCTGCACCCAGGCGGCGCCCACATCGGCCTCTCGCGTCTGGATCGCCAGGGCGCCCTGGGCGGGCGCCGGGGGTTGGGCGACGGGGTCGAAATACTCGCGCACGAGGTGGTCCAGCCCCAGCCGTTTCAGCCCCGCCGCGGCCAGCACCGCCGCATCCGCTTCGCCCCGCTCCAGCTTGGCCAGCCGGGTGTCCACATTGCCCCGCATCAGCTCCACCCGGAGATCGCCGCGCCGCCACATGGCCTGGGCTCCGCGCCGGAGCGAGGCGGTGCCCAGCCGGGCGCCCTCCGGCAGCGCGTCGAAGCTTCCATGCAGCGGCGACAGCAGGGCGTCGCGCGGATCCTCCCGCCGGGGCGTGGCGGCGATGGTCAGGCCCGGTACGGCCTCAGCCGGCACGTCCTTGTAGCTGTGCACGGCGCAGTCGACCTGCCCGGCCAGGAGCGCCTCCTCGATCTCCTTGGTGAACAGCTGTTTGCCGCCCAGCTCCAGCAGGCGACGGTCCTGGATGCGGTCGCCGGTGGTGGTGATCAGGACCACGGGCGCGACTCGGTCGGCTTCCGCCTCCGGGGCGCCCAGCGCCTGGCAGATGCGGAGCTGCATCTGGCGCGTCTGGGTCCGCGCGAGCTTGGAGGCGCGCGATCCGATGCGGACGGGGGCGGTCATGGCGGCTCGCTACAGAAGGCGGGCCCGCCCCGCAACGCGCCACGGTTCGCGCCCGGGTTCGGGCCCGGGTTTGTGGCCGAGTTTGTGGGACGGCTCGAGGCGGCCTAAATCGCCCCGGTGTTCACCGTGCTCGGCATTGAAACCAGTTGCGACGAAACCGCCGCCGCCGTCGTGCGCCTGGTGGGGCGGGAACGGCGGACGTCCTGTCCTCGGTGGTGGCCAGCCAGGACGAACACACGGCCTTCGGAGGGGTGGTGCCCGAACTCGCCGCCCGAGCGCATGTGGAGATCATCGACGGGGTGATCGCTGCAGCTCTGCGCGAGGCGGGGCTGGGGATGGCCGGGCTGACCGGCGTCGCCGCCACCGCGGGTCCGGGCTTGGTCGGAGGCGTCATGGTGGGGCTGTCCGCCGGCAAGGCGATCGCGATGGCCCGAGGCCTGCCCTTTGTGGCCGTGAACCACCTGGAGGGGCACGCGCTCTCGGCCCGGCTGGAGGCCGAGGCGCCCTTTCCCTTTCTCCTGCTGCTGGTCTCGGGGGGCCATTGCCAGCTGCTCGCGGTGGAAGGCCTGGGCCGCTACACCCGTCTGGGGGCCACCATCGACGACGCGGCCGGGGAGGCGTTCGACAAGACGGCCAAGGCGCTGGGGCTGGGCTATCCCGGCGGGCCGGCGCTGGAGCGGCTGGCGGCTTCGGGCGATCCCGCGCGCTATCCCTTGCCGCTGGCCCTGGCCGGCCGGGACGACTTCTCCTTCTCGGGCCTGAAGACCGCCGCCGCCCGCCTGGCCGAAGCGGCCGATTCCCCACAGGACCGCGCCGACCTCGCCGCCTCCGTCCAGGCCGCCATCGCGCGGCAGCTGGCCGACCGTTCCGTCCGCGCCATGGCCCGCTACACCGCCACGCACGGCGGGGCGGGGCGGCTGTTCGTGGTAGCCGGCGGCGTGGCCGCCAACGCCACGGTTCGTCGCGAGCTGGAGGCCGTCGCCGCCGCGCGCGGGTTTGGATTCCTGGCGCCGCCTCTCCGTTACTGCACGGACAACGCCGCCATGATCGCTCTGGCCGGGGCCGAACGCCTCCGGGCCGGCGTCACCGATCCGCTGGATGCGCCCGCGCGCCCGCGCTGGCCGCTGGACCAGGCGGCCGCGGCCTCGGCCCCCACCCACAAGGCCGGCCGGAAAGGCGCAAAGGCTTGAACAGAATCGGTGTGATCGGCGGCGGCGCCTGGGGCACGGCCCTGGCCCAGACGGCGGCCAAGGCAGGACGCGAGGTCGTGCTGTGGGCGCGTGAGCCGGAGGTGGTCGCCGCCATCCGCCAGGACGGGGAAAACACCCCCTTCCTGCCCGGCGTCAGCCTGGACCCGGCGGTGCGGGCCACCGCCGACCCCGGCGACCTGGCCGGCCTGGACGCCTGGCTCGCCGTGCCGCCGGCGCAGCATCTGCGCAGCGCCCTGGCGGCCTTTGCGCCTCACGCAGCCCCCGGCCTGCCGGTGGTGCTCTGCGCCAAGGGCGTCGAGCAGGGCTCGCTCAAGCTGATGACGCAGGTGCTGGCCGAGGTGCTGCCCGAGGCCCGCGCCGCCGTCCTGTCCGGGCCGTCCTTCGCGGGCGAGGTCGCGCGCGGCCTTCCCACGGCCGTGACCCTGGCCTGCCCCGACGAGGCGCTGAGTCGCGCTCTGGCCGGCGCCGTGGCGGGGCCGGCCTTCCGCCCCTACCTCGCCGACGACATGGTCGGCGCGGAGGCGGGGGGCGCGGTCAAGAACGTGCTGGCCATCGCCTGTGGAGCGGCGGAAGGCCGGGGCCTGGGCCGCAGCGCGCATGCCGCCCTGGTCACCCGCGGATTCGCGGAGATGAGCCGCCTGGGCGTGGCGCTGGGCGCACGGGCCGAAACCCTGGCGGGCCTTTGCGGCCTGGGCGACCTGGTCCTGACCTGCTCTAGTCCCCAATCCCGCAACATGAGCGTCGGGCTGGCGCTCGGCCGCGGCCAGACCCTGGCCGAGGCCCGCGCAGGTCAGAAGACCGTGGCGGAAGGGGTGGAGTCCGCGCCGGCGGTGAACGCCCTAGCCGACAAGCTGGGCGTGGACATGCCGATCTGCCGCGCCGTCTGCGCCTTGTTGGACGGTCGGCTGGATGTCGACGCCGCCATGGGCGAGCTGCTGTCGCGCCCTTTGAAGACGGAGCGTTGACGGCGGAGCCCGCGCCCTCTAATCCACCGCCTCCCGCGCGGGCCAACGGCCGCGGGCGGGCCCAGGTGGCGGAATTGGTAGACGCGCTGGCTTCAGGTGCCAGTGACCGAAAGGTCGTGAAGGTTCGAGTCCTTTCCTGGGCACCACTCTCGAGCAGGGCTAAGACGAACCCGGCATGGCCATCCACCTCCACGCCGGCGACCTTCCCGACGGGCTGAGCTTTGGCGCCAGCGTCGCAGTCGACAGCGAGGCGATGGGCCTCAACCCGCACCGCGACGCGCTCACCGTGGTGCAACTCTCCGACGGCGAGGGCGACGCGCACATCGTCCAACTCCGCCGCCCGGACTACCAGGCCCCCAACCTCAAGCGGCTTCTTGCGGATCCGACCGTTCTCAAGCTGCTGCACTATGCGCGGTTCGACATCGCCATGTTCATGCATCACCTCGGGGTGGAGACCCGGTCGATCTACTGCACCAAGATCGCCTCAAAGCTGGCGCGCACCTACACCGACCGCCACGGGCTGAAGGACGTGATCCGCGAGCTCCTCGGGATGGAGATCTCCAAGCAGCAGCAGAGCTCAGACTGGGGCGCTGACCAGCTCACCCCCGAACAGCTCAACTACGCCGCCTCCGACGTGCTCAGCCTGCACGCGCTCAAGCTTCGACTGGACGCTATCCTGATCCGCGAGGGCCGGATCGGACTGGCCCAGGCCTGTTTCGACTTCCTTCCCGTGCGCGCCCGCCTCGATCTGGCCGGCTGGCAGGACCAGGACATCTTCGCGCACACTTAGGCTGCGACTGAAGCGCGCCAGCCACATCACCGCCATGTGCGGCGCCTATATGCTCGTCCGGTATGGCCGCATTAGCTCCTATCAGACCCGCCATGGACGCCGGTGCGGACGCCGAACGGCGTGGCGCGGCGGTGCGCAACTGGCGTCGCCGAAGTCACGGGATCAACCTGGTCCGCCGTGTCCTCCCCTTGATGATGATCGCGGTCCTGGGCGGCCTGGGCTGGTGGCTGTTCTCGCAAGCAAGCAAGTCGGACGCCACGGCGCCCACCGGCCCCGTCGAGATCCACATGAAGAACCCCGTGTTCCAGGGTCGCGACGACGGACGGCCCTTTATCCTCCAGGCCAGCGAGGCCGTGCGCGACGGCAAGGACTACGCCCGCATCGCCCTGGTCGATCCCAAGATGGAGATCCAGGAAAAGCCCGGCGAGCCGCCCACGCGGATCAGCGCGGCTACGGGCGTCTATCGCGAAGACACCCTGATCCTCGATCTCAAAGGCGACGTACGCTATTCGGACGCCGCCGGGTGGCGATTCCTCACCACCAACGCCGTTGTGGACACGCGCCGCGACGTCGTGACGGGCAATCGGGGCATCGAGGGCGAGGGGCCGAGCGGTCAATTCAAGGCCGATGGTTACGTGATCTATAATCAGGGTGAACGCGTCGTCCTTCGTGGTAACGTGCGCACCGTATCCGATGAAAAATAGCCGGCGCTCATCTTCCGCCACCCTTGCAGGGACCTACAGACCGTCATGAACGTCGCCAAGACTCTCAAGCGCATGGCCGCTCTGTCGGCGCTCGGCTCGGTGCTGGCCCTCGGCGGCGCCCAGGCCCAGATCGGCGGGCAGGGAGAGGGGCCGGTGGCCGTGACCTCGGCCGAGTTCGAGTACCTGGGCAACGTCGCCGTCTACCGGGGGCAGGTGCAGGCGATTCAGGGTCAGACGCGCCTGAACTGCTCGGAGCTCCGCATCATCTTCCCGCCCAGCACCGGCGGGCGGGTTGCGGGCGGAGGCGGGGACGCCGATCGGTACGAGTGCTCCGGGCCGGTGTACTACGTCACGCCGACCGAGCAGGCGCGGGCCAATGCGGGCGTGTTCACCGCGTCGAACGACACCATCGTGCTCACGGGCGACGTCACGGTGCGTCAGGGCCTGAACGTGGCGCAGGGCCACCGGCTGACCATCAACACCCGGACGCGCAACACCAGGCTGGAGGCGGCCGGCGCGGCCCCGCGGGTGCGCACGGTCATCTATCCGGAAGAGGGGAACGGCGGCGGCGCTGCTCCCGCCGCCCCGGCGAGGCCCGCCGCCCGGTGACCGAGGCGCCCGCCCTCAGGCGCCTGGCGCCCGAGCTGGAGATGGATGCGCGTCCTGCGCCTCCGGTTGCGCCGCCGCGTCCAGCCGCGCGCCCGGGCGTGATCGGCTTCCACGCCGACCCGACGCAGCACCAAGGCCTGTTCGTGGACAAGGTCGGCAAGTCCTTCCGCCGCCGGCCCGTTGTGAAGAGCGTGTCCCTGCGCCTGTCCCGCGGCGAGGTGGTCGGCCTGCTGGGTCCCAACGGCGCCGGCAAGACCACTTGCTTCTACATGATCACGGGCCTGATCTCGCCCGACTACGGCTCCATCTTCCTCGACGGGGAGGACGTCACGGGTCAGCCCATGTACCAGCGCGCGCGGCTGGGGGTGGGCTACCTTCCCCAGGAAGCCTCCATCTTCCGCGGCATGACGGTGGAGCAGAATGTGATGGCGGTCGTCGAGATGCGCGAAAAGAACCGCGCCCGCGCGCAGGAGACGGTGACCCGCCTGCTGGAGGAGCTGCGCATCGAGCATCTGCGCAAGTCTCCGGCCGTGTCCCTTTCCGGGGGCGAGCGGCGGCGCTGCGAGATCGCCCGCGCCCTGGCGTCGGAGCCCTCCTTCATGCTGCTGGACGAACCCTTCGCCGGCATCGACCCCCTGGCCATCACCGACATCCGCGAGGTGATCCGCTACCTCAAGGGCCGGGGGATCGGCATCCTGATCACCGACCACAATGTGCGCGAGACGCTGGGCATCACCGATCGCGCCAGCATCATCCACTCCGGCGAAGTCCTGTTCGAAGGCGCTCCGGACGAGGTCCTGCACGACCCGGAGGTCCGCCGGGTCTATCTGGGCGACCAGTTCAGCTGATCCTGCGCGCCCGTTAACCGAACGGTGGGGCCTCGGGCCTAGCCTTCGGTCCATGGCTCTTTCCGCCCGGCTTGAAATCCGACAAGGCCAAAGCCTTGTCATCACGCCCCAGCTGCAGCAGGCGATCAAGCTGCTGCAGCTGAGCAATATCGAGCTTGAGGCCTATGTCGAAGGCGAGCTCGAGAAGAACCCCTTGCTCGACCGCGAGGACCGGGACGGCCCGGCCGAGCCGGACGGCGAGGCGGCGCCCGCGACCGGCGGCGACGCAGACCTCACCCTCAGCCATGACGGTCCGACGGGCGAGGCGGAGGCCTCGCTGGACGTCCGCCACGACGACCTGCATGACGCCGCCCCGGGCGACCGCGCCATGGGCGACGCCGGTGATGCGCCCATGGCGACCGACTGGTCGAAGGCCGGCAAAGGCGGCCCCGCCTTCGACGGCGAGGATGACCTCGAAGGCTCCCTCACCCGCGAGAAGACGCTGCAGGACCATCTGACCGACCAGCTGGCCGTGGCCGGGCTGACCGGGCCGGAGCGCGCCATCGCCATCGTGCTCGTGGACGCCGTGGACGAGGGCGGCTATCTCCGAGCCGAGGTGGCCGAGGTGGCCGACCGGCTGGGCGTCGATCCGGCGCGGGTCGAGGCGGTGCTGCGCACCTTGCAGGGCTTTGAACCCACCGGCGTCTTCGCGCGCAGCGTCCCGGAGTGCCTGGCCCTGCAGTTGGCCGAGCGCGGGCGCCTGGACCCTGCGATGCAGGTGCTGCTGGACAATCTGGAGCTGCTCGCCCGTCGCGACACGGTTTCACTCCGCCGCGTCTGCGGCGTGGACGACGAGGATCTGCGCGAGATGATCGCGGAAGTCCGCGCGCTCACGCCTCGCCCTGGACTGGCCTTCGGCAGCGAGCCTTCCAACACCGTCGTGCCGGACGTCTATGTCCGGGAGGGCGCGGGCGGCCTATGGCACGTCGAGCTGAACGCCGACACCCTGCCCCGCCTCCTGGTCGACCATCGCTACCATGCCCGCGTCTCAGGCGGCGCCAGGAGCGATGCGGAGAAGACCTTCGTGGCCGAATGCCTGGCGTCGGCCAACTGGCTGGTGAAGAGTCTGGACCAACGGGCCCGCACCATCCTCAAAGTGGCCAGCGAGATCGTGCGCCAGCAGGACGGCTTCTTCGCCTATGGCGTGGAGCACCTGCGCCCTTTGAACCTCAAGACCGTGGCCGACGCTGTCGGCATGCACGAGTCCACCGTTAGTCGGGTGACGTCGAACAAGTACGTCAGCACGCCCCGAGGCGTGTTCGAGCTGAAGTTCTTCTTCACCTCAGCCATTCAGTCCAGCGACGGCGGCGAGGCACACTCGGCCGAGTCGGTCCGGCACAAGATCAAGCAGCTGATCGACGCCGAACGCGGTGAGGTGGATGTGCTCAGCGACGACCGCATCGTCGAGATCCTGAAAGAAGCGGGCGTCGATATCGCCCGTCGCACGGTGGCCAAGTACCGCGAAGCCCTTCGCATTCCGTCATCGGTGGAGCGAAGGCGGCTGCTCAAGTCGGCCTGCTAAGGCCGCGACCACAGGAGCTCCAGACCGCTCGCGCCGAACTGGCGTCCGCCGGGCGGTCGGGGGCGAGCCGATCGGCCCGCCCCGTTTCGAACCGACCCTCTACGCGGGGGAGGGACGTGCTAGTATTCGGTCTCGGCGCCCCGGGAAGGGCGCAGGGTCGCATAGGCCGCCATGCGGGCCTCCTTGCGCGCCTTCTGCTCGGCCTTAGTCATGGCCTTGCGTTCCTTGATCGCGCCCTTGCGGGCTTCGGCGGCCGAGCGGATGGCCTCCAGCTCGGCTTGACGGGCGGCTTCGGCCTTTGCCGCAGCGATGCGCGCGCGCTCGAGCTTTTCCGCGGCGTGCTTGGCGCGGATGGCTTCCTTTTCCGCTTCGCGCTCAGCACGGAGCTCTTCCGGCGTCTTCACCACCACGGTGGGCTTGGGCTTGAACTTGGCCAGAAGCGCCTTCTTGGCCTCGGCCTGCGACTTGATCCGTTCGTCGAAGCCGGTCTTCAGTGGGTCTCTCATGCGTCCTTCGGAGGGGCGCCCGGGTAGGGGCGGGGGCTGATCGAGCACATATAGGAGGCCGCAGTCTCCGCCGCCGCTTCGCTCGAACGAACGCGCGCCCTATATGGGTTTCGTGCTGCAAACGCTAGACCTCGCCCGCCCGAAACTCGTCGCCCCGCCCAACCTGGCTGGCTTGACGCGGTCTCAACTCGCCCAGGCCCTCGTCGAGGCGGAGGTCTGCGCGCCCGAAAAGGCGCGTATGCGCGCCTCCCAACTCTGGCGCTGGATCCACCATTTCGGCGCCACGGACCTCGATCGCATGACCGACGTCTCCAAGGAGATGCGCGTCAAGCTGGCTGGGCGTTTCACCCTGGCCCGGCCGGAGGTGGTCGACCGGCAGGTCAGCCGCGACGGCACGCGCAAGTGGTTGATCCGCTTCGCCCCGGGCATAGAGGCGGAGACCGTCTACATCCCCGACGTGGGACGGGTGGGCGCGCTCTGCGTCTCCTCCCAGGTCGGCTGCACCCTGAATTGCACCTTTTGCCACACCGGCACGCAGAAGCTGGTCCGCAACCTCACCGCCGCCGAGATCACCGCGCAGGTCCAGGTGGCCCGCGACGACCTGGGCGACTGGCCCCGGGTGGGCGACAAGGGCACGGACCCCGAGCGCGCCCTGTCCAACATCGTCTTCATGGGCATGGGCGAGCCGCTCTACAATCTCGACAGTGTGGCGGCGGCCATGGATGTGGTGAGCGACGGGGAGGGCATCGCGCTGTCTCGCCGCCGCATCACCGTGTCCACGAGCGGCGTGGTCCCCCAGCTGCAGCCGCTGGGCGAGCGGACCCAGGCCATGCTGGCCATCTCGCTCCATGCGACCAACGACGACCTGCGCAACGAACTGGTCCCGCTGAACAAGAAATACCCGATCGCCGAGTTGCTGGACGCCATCCGCGCCTATCCCGGCATCAGCAACGCCCGGCGGGTCACCTTCGAATACGTTATGCTCAAGGGCGTCAACGACAGCCCGGCCGAGGCCCGCGCCCTGGTCCAGCTGATCAAGGGCATCCCGGCCAAGATCAACCTGATCCCCTTCAACCCGTGGCCCGGCAGCCCCTACCAATGCTCCTCCTGGGAGACCATCGAGCGGTTCGCCGCGGTGATCAACCGCGCCGGCTACGCCAGCCCGATCCGCACCCCGCGCGGCCGCGACATCCTGGCGGCCTGCGGCCAACTCAAGAGCGAGAGCGAAAAGCTCCGCGCCAGCGAACGGCGTCTACTGTCGGCGGCCAGCTAGCGGCTTGCCTGCGGTCCTTCCGAAGCCTGGGTCGAGACCGGGTCGTTCCCGGCGTCCTCCTCGAGCGGCGGGCCCTCGACCTGGAAGATCTGACGCCCATTGTGGGTGAAATAGATCCGACGCTGGCTGTAGGAGACCAACACGCGATGGGAGCGGAAGAAGTCCGCCCCGATGATCAGGTCCGGGTTGTCGTCCAGGGCTGAGCTGGCCAGCCGCGATCCGGTGGTGGGCGTGCGGGAATGGCGGAACAGGTCGGCCACGCGCAGCTTCGCGTTCTTGACGGTCTGGTCGCCGATGGTGAGCGTGTCGAAGGTCGCCAACGAGGTCGCAACCTTGCGTTTCCCCATCCCGCCGGCTTGGCCGGCCGCCTCCGCCGCGCCCGGCTTCATCCCGGCGCGACCCGCTGCATGGGAGGACAGGACGGTTGTCCAGGCGCCCGTGTCCAGCATGGCCCGAACGGACCGGCCGTTCACCTGGGCCGTGGTGATGATGTGGGGCGTCT
>JAHWJX010000074.1 GCA_019348195.1 Pseudomonadota bacterium
GACGAACGCGGCGGTGTAGAGCGTCAGGGCGATGACCGCGAAGCGGTAGACGCTGAGGATGACGTCGACCTCGGGAAGCCCGAAGACCACCAGGAAGAAGACGACGGAGAGGGGGGTGTTGCGCACCGACTGCACGTAGCCGGTGCCGAGCCATCGCAGCGGCGGCACCGGTGACACACGCATGGCGGCGATGAGGGTGCCCAGAATGAGCGACCCCACCGCCGCCGCCAGCGTCAGGCTCAGCCGCGGCTGAGTCGGCGCGGGCGTCCCCGCCGGCACGGAGATCACCCGCCGATCTCCGCAGGGGTCCAGACCGGCCGGGAGCGACGCGCTCCCGGGGAAAAGCGAGGCGAAGTGGCCGTCGCCTCCCATTCCAAGCAGGACGGCGTCCAGCGGCCAGACGGCGGCCAGGGCGGCCTCCGCGCCCTGGGCGGCGGCCTCCGGCGTGGGCCGCCCCTCCTCTTTCAGGGGCAACAGCCTGGCCGAGGCCGCCCTCCCCTGCAGCAAGGTTTCGCGCACCAGCCGGGCGTTGCTCTCGGGCGAGTCCGCCTCGACCCAGCGCTCGTCGGTGGGAGTGACGCTTACGCGAGGCCAGTCGAGCTCGCGATGCGACAGGCGTCGATAGATGTCCGCGGGCGTGCCGCCGCCGGCCAGCGCCAGGCTGGCCGAGCCGCGCTCCCGCAGCGCGTGCTCCAGCGCCCCGCCGAGCGCTTCGGCGGCGGCCTGCACCAACCCGTCCCAGGTCTCGAAGCGCCGCAGCGCGGGTTCACTCATGCCACTGCCGCCCGTCGCGCTCGATCAGCGCGAAGGCGCCGGCCGGGCCCCAGCTCCCGGCGGGATAGGGCTTGGGCGCCGTGCCCGCCTGGGCCCAGGCTTCCGACAGCTCGTCGATCCAGGCCCAGGCCTCCTCGATCTCCTCGCGGCTGACGAACAGCGTCCGGTCGCCGGCCAGGATGTCCAGGAACAGGCGCTCATAGGCGATCCGCCGCCGGGCCCCCTCCCCCAGGGCCTCGGTGAGGCTCAGGCTGAGCGGCAGTTGCTGCAGGGCGATGCCCATCCCCGGCCGCTTGTTCATCAGGGTCAGCTGGATGTCCTCCTGCGGTTGGAGGTCGATGATCAGCCGGTTGGCCACCAGGGCGTCGGCGCCTTGCGGTCCGAAGATCGAGTGGGGCACGGCCTTGAACTGGACCACGATCCGGGTCCGGCGCTCCGGGAGCCGCTTGCCCGTGCGCAGATAAAAGGGCACGCCCGCCCAGCGCCAGTTGTCGATGTCCGCCCGGACGGCCACAAAGGTCTCGGTCCCGCTCGGGCTCCCGTGCTCCTCGGTGTAGCTGCCCACCTGGCGGGCGTCCGAAACGCCGCCGGTGTACTGCCCCCGGACCGCCACCAGGCCCGCTCGCTCCGGCGTAATGCGGCGCAGCGAGCGCAGCACCTTGACCTTCTCGGCCCGCACCGCCTCCGGGCCCAGGCTGCTGGGCGGCTCCATGGCCACCAACGCCACCAGCTGCAGCAGGTGGTTCTGCACCATGTCGCGGGTGGCCCCATAATCGTCGTAATAGGCCAGCCGCTCGCCCACCCCCTCTGTCTCGGCGATGGTGATTTCGACGTGGTCGACCGACAGGCCGTTCCACAGCGGCTCGAACAGGAGATTGCCGAACCTGAGCGCCAGCAGGTTCTGCACCGTCTCCTTGCCGAGGTAGTGGTCGATGCGAAAGGTGCGCTCCTCGGGGAAGCAGGCCGCCACCGCGGCGTTGATGGCCCGCGAGGTCTCCAGGTCGCGGCCGATCGGCTTCTCCAGCACCACCGCGCTCTCGGGCGTGTTCAGCCCCGCGCCTGCCAGCGTTGCGCAGATCCCGGCGTAAAGACTAGGCGAGACCGCGAGGTAGAAGACGGGGGCGCTGCGACCGGCGATCAGCGCCGCCAGGCCCTGCGCCCCCGCCTCCGTGGTCATGTCGGCCGACAAGTAGCGCAGGCGGGTCGCAAGACGGTTCCACGCCGCCTCCTCCAGGGTTTCGGGCGCCAACCGGCCGATGACCGCCTCCCGCACTGACGCGATAAAGGCCTCCGGCGCCAGCTCCGAACGCGCCACCGCGACCAGGACCAGGTCGGCCGCAAGCCGGTTCTCCCGCTCCAGGTGGTAAAAGGCCGGGAACAGCATGCGCAACGCCAGGTCGCCCGTGCCGCCGAACAGCACAAAGGCGCGGGGAGACGCAAGCTCGCGAGGGGGCTGAGGGGTCATGGGGGGTAGCTCCGGCTCGCCGATCGTCGGTTCCGCCGCCGGCGGATCCCCGATTCCCCCGTTTTGGCCCGCCGCACAACCAGGATCCGCCCAGAGTTCGGACCGAGTTCCGCCCGATAAGTGCGGCGCGTGACTTTGGATCGGTGGGGCGGCTGGTAGTCTCCGGCTCTGAGTCGGTGGGAGGCGAGCTTTGAAGACCGGGATCCGAACCCTTCGGGTGCTTGTGGTCGATGACAATGAGAACATGCGAAGCCTTCTCGTGGGCCTGCTCCAAAGCCTGGGCGTGGAGCAGGTCCGGCAGGCCGCCGACGGTGAAGCCGCCCTGTCCCACGCTCGGCACTGGCGGGCGGACGCGGCCTTTGTGGACATGAAGATGGCCCCGATGGACGGCATCGAATTCACCCGGATCATCCGAACCGCGCCGGGCGGGGCCGACCCCTACATGCCCATCATCATGTTGACGAGCGAAGCCCATCGTGAGCGGGTGCTGGAGGCGCGCGACGCCGGCGTCACCGAGTTCCTGGTCAAGCCGGTCAACGCCAAGGCGCTGGTCGAGCGCCTCAAAACGGTTATCGAACGTCAGCGGCTGTTCGTGCGGACCGACAGCTATGTCGGCCCCGATCGCCGGCGCAAAAACTCCGCCGCCTACACCGGGCCCCGTCGGCGCGAGACGGACAGGGAGTAGCCCCCGCTTCGCGCGCAGGGTTCAGCGCCGTAGCACGCCTTCGATCAGGCTCTGCACCACCGGAGGGTCGGCAAGGGTGGAGACCTCGCCTCCGGATCCAGCATCGTAAGCATTTCAAAACCCGCGCTTCCCGCTCACGATCGAGCGGGTGAGTTCGCCGGAGGTTCGGCGCGCCTGCCGGGTTCTCAACTGCGGAACGCCGGAAGCGCAGCGACATTCTCCCCAGGCCCCCGAGGAAGCCTCCGTGCGCTCGACTCGAGTTCCCCGCTTGACCACCTTCGTCCTCGCCGCCATCGCCCTAGGCGCCGCCGGAGAGGAGGCCCGCCGTGCTCTGGGCCGTCGGCGCGCCGAGCCGCAACCGGGCGCGGAGCCCGGGCGCGGGCGCGATGCGGACACCCCCACCACCATCCCTCGGCCCGGTTGGAAGGACATCGCCTGGCGCACGGTCAAGGAGGTGGGCGCGGACGACCTCGCCACGGTGGCGCGGTCGATCGCCTTTTCCGGCATGCTGGCGCTGTTCCCCGCCCTGGCCGCCTTTGTCTCGGTTTATGGCCTGTTCGCCGATGTGGGGACCGCGCGCGAGCACTTGGCCGGCCTCACCGGGCTGGTTCCCGCGGCCGCCATGACTCTGATCGGCGACCAGATGGTGCGGCTCGCCCAGGCTTCGGAAGCCAATCTCAGCCTGGCCTTCGTCTTCGGCCTGGCCCTCTCGCTTTGGAGCGCCAACGCCGGGGTCAAGGCGCTCTTCAAGGGGCTGAACGTAGCCTATGAGGAGACCGAGACGCGCGGCTTCATCCGCCTGAACCTCGTCAGCCTGGCCTTCACCCTGGGCACGGTTCTGCTGCTCGCCCTGGCCATGGCCGCACTGGTGGCCCTGCCGGTGGCGCTGGAGCTCCTGCGGGTCGACCCGGGGTTGGTGGGTCTGAGCCAGCTTCGCTGGCCCGCGCTGCTGGGGGTGGTCACGGTCTTCCTTTCACTGTTGTACCGCTACGGCCCCAGCCGCGCGGCGCCCAAGTGGCGTTGGGTGACCCCGGGCGGCCTGGCCGCCGCGGTGCTCTGGATGGCCGGCTCGGCCCTGTTCTCCTGGTACCTGACCCGCTTCGCCGACTACGACGCCACCTATGGCTCGCTGGGCGCGGTGTTCGGCTTCATGACCTGGCTTTGGCTGTCCTCCACCATCGTGCTGGTCGGCGCCGAGCTGAACGCCGAGATCGAGCACCAAACGGCGCGCGACTCCACCACAGGCCCCGAGCAACCGCTGGGAACCCGGGGGGCGACGATGGCCGACACCGTGGGCGAGGTGAAACGGGGAAGTCTGCTGCCGAAATGGCCGGGCCGTCGCCGCTGAAGGCGTGCGATCATTCCGGAGCGGACGTCCCTCAAGCCGACCGCGGCGATGACAGCCCCTAACCTCTCCGGCGCGCGCGCAGCAGGGTTGCGGCGCCCGCCACCGCGACTGCCGCGCCCAGGGCGGCGGCGTTCACCGTGCGGGCGGAGGGAACGCGTTTGCGGGCGCGCCAGCCCCCGCTGACCTCCGCGCCCTCGGGCACAGGGGCCAGCAGATTGCCTCCTGTCCGCGGGGCGGGGTCGGCGCGTTCCATCGCGCGGCGCAGGATGAAGCCGGTGATGCGCTCCGTCGGCCCCCGGGCCAGCACGTAGCCCATCTGGGCGGCGCGCGCGGGCCAGCCCACGCCCACCTCGGCCCGGGGGCGCAGCGCCAGACGCACGAAGGTCTCGGCCACGTCCTCCGGGGCGTAAAGCAGCAGGCCGGGATCGATGGCGCCGCCGGAGGTGTTGGCCCCGTGCTGGATGCCCGGGGTGTCGATCATGGCGGGGAAGACGGCGCAGACGTGGATGCCGTGGTGCAGCTGCATCTCCTGCCGCAGGCTGGCCGTGAGGCCGCGCAGGCCGAACTTGGCGGCGGTGTAGGCCGCGGCGTAAGGCGCGGGCGACCAGCCTCCGACCGAGATGTTGTTGATCAGGACGCCCCGGCCCTGGCGCAGGAACAGAGGCAGGACGGCATGGGCTCCGTACAGCGCGCCAAGCAGGTCCACCTCGATCGTCCTGCGGTGGAGTTCGAGGGGCGTGTCCGCGAAAGGCCCGAACACACCGGTACCGGCGTTGTTGATCCAAACGTCCACGCCGCCAAAGGCGGCCTGTGCAGCGCCGGCCAGGGCGCGGACGGCGGCCGCGTCCGTGACATCGGTGGGCGCAGCGATCGCTTCACCGCCGAGCCTGCGGCACTCAACGGCAAGGTCCTGGAGCAGCTCGCCCCGGCGCGCCGCCAGCGTGACCCGCGCACCCCGACGAGCAAAGGCCAGCGCCGCAGCCCGACCTATGCCGCTGGACGCGCCCGTGATCACAACGGACTTGCCTCCGAGCGTCCGGCTGGAGTGGCGCATGGGGGGGGCTCCTGAGGTTGGTCGAGCCCATGTGACAGGCCCAGCGGCCCTCCGCTGTCTCTCAAACGACGCGGGACGCCGTGGGCCGGCCGGCCCGCGTCTTCGTGCGGGCGGGCTTTCGGTGGTATGGCGAGCGGATCGAAGCGGAGGCGAGCAATGAGCGAGGTGATGGAGACGACAGCTCCGGCGCGGCCCGCCCCGCGGACGGCGGAGCCCGCCTATCTGTCCGGCTTCGGCAATCATTTCGCCACCGAGGCGGAGCCGGGCGCCCTGCCTCAAGGCCAGAACTCGCCGCAGCGCACGCCTTTCGGCCTCTACACGGAGCAGCTGTCGGGGACGGCCTTCACCGCGCCGCGGACCGAGAACCGGCGCTCCTGGCTTTACCGCATCCGGCCAAGCGCCAACCACCCCCCTTATCGGCCGCACGCCCAGGGTCTGCTGCGCAGCGGCCCCTTCACCGAAGCGCCGCCCACGCCCAATCGCCTGCGGTGGGATCCCCTGCCCCCGCCGGAGGCGCCGGCCGACTTCATCGAGGGCCTGATCACCTTTGGCGGAAACGGCGACGCCGAGACCGGCGCGGGGGTGGGCGTGCACCTGTATCGCGCTGACCGGGACATGGACCGGCTGTTCTACAACGCGGACGGCGAGCTCTTGATCGTGCCGCAGCAGGGGCGGGTGCGCCTGGTGACCGAGTTCGGCCTGCTCCTGCTGGGCCCAGGCGAAATCGCCGTGATCCCCAGGGGCGTGCGCTTCCGGGCGGAGCTGCCGGACGGGGCGGCGAACGGCTACATCTGCGAAAACTACGGGGCCCTCTTCCGCCTGCCCGACCTGGGGCCGATCGGGGCCAACGGTTTGGCCAATCCGCGCGACTTCCTTTCCCCCAGGGCCGCCTATGAGGACGTCGACCAGCCCACGGAGGTGATCCAGAAGTTCGCCGGCCGTCTTTGGATCACCGAGTTCGACCATTCGCCGCTGGACGTGGTCGCCTGGCACGGCAACCTGGCCCCCTACAAATACGATCTCGCCAGGTTCAACACGATCAATACGGTCAGCTTCGACCACCCGGACCCGTCCATCTTCACCGTGTTGACCGCGCCTTCGGACACGCCGGGCACGGCCAATTGCGACTTCGTGGTCTTTCCGCCGCGCTGGATGGTGGCGGAGCACACCTTCCGCCCGCCCTGGTTCCACCGCAACGTGATGAGCGAGTTCATGGGCCTGATCACCGGCGCCTACGACGCCAAGGCCGGCGGCTTCGCCCCGGGCGGAGCCTCGCTCCACAACGCCATGAGCGGCCACGGCCCCGACCAGGCCAGCTATCAGAACGCGGTCGATGCGGAGCTGAAGCCCCACAAGCTGGAGAACACCCTGGCCTTCATGTTCGAAACCCGCTGGCCCATCCGGCCCACCCGGTTCGCCCTGGAGACCCCGGCCATGCAGCTCGACTACGACGACGTTTGGGCCAATTTCGACAAGGCGCGGCTGCCCTAGCGATCGGCGGCCAGCTGCTCGTAAGCGGGCAGGGTCAGGAACTCGGGGCAGTCGAGGGCCAGCGTCAGGTCCCGGAACAAGGCTGCGGCTTCCTGCAGGCGGGGCGGACCGCCGGGCTGATCCAAGGCGTCCAACTCCTCGGCCAAGAGGCGTTGGTACAACTCGGGCGTGATCGGGCGTCCGTCGTCCAGGCCCGCGCGGTGGTGCAGCCACTGCCAGATCTGGGTGCGTGAGATCTCGGCGGTCGCGGCGTCCTCCATCAGATTGTAGAGGGGCACGGCGCCTCGGCCGTTCAGCCAAGCCTGAAGGTAGCGGACGCCCACCCGGATGTTCTCGCGCAAGCCCTGCTCGGTGCGCACGCCGTCATGCACGGTCAGAAGGGCTGCGCGGTCGAGGCGGACCTCCGGGCGCCGCTCGAGCTGGTTGGGCCCCGGAACGCAGGCCTCGAACACCTCAAGGGCGACAGGGACCAGGTCGGGGTGAGCCACCCAGGTGCCGTCGTGGCCAGCCCGGGCCTCCCGCTCCTTGTCGGCGCGGACCTTGGAAAAGGCGGCCTCGTTGGCCAGGGGATCGCCCTTGACCGGGATCTGCGCCGCCATGCCGCCCATAGCGAAGGCGCCGCGGCGGTGGCAGGTCGCGATCAACAGCTCTGAATAGGCGCGCAAAAAGGCCTCGCCCATGACCATGCGCGAGCGGTCGGGCGTCAGGAACGCCGGATGGCGGCCCAGCCGTTTGATCAGGCTGAAGATGTAGTCCCAGCGCCCGCAGTTCAGGCCCACGATGTGGCTGCGGAGCTCCCAGAGGATCTCGTCCATCTCGAACGCGGCCGGCAGGGTCTCGATCAGCACCGTGGCCTTGAGCCGGCCCGGTTCCAGCCCCAGGCGCTCCTCCGTCAGGTCGAAGACCGCGTTCCAGAGCCGCGCCTCCGCCGCGCTTTCCAGCTTGGGCAGGTAGAAATAGGCGCCCGAGCCTGCCGCGATCGCCGCCCGCGCGTTGTGGAAGGCGTACAGGCCGAAGTCGAACAGCGCCCCGGAGACCGGCTGGCCGTCGATGCGCAGGTGATCCTCACCGAGGTGCCAGCCGCGCGGACGCACCATCAGCACCGCCGGATCCGGCCGGAGGGCATAGGCCTTGCCGCTCGTAGAGTCGGTGAAGTCCAGTCGGCCCGCCCAGCGGTCCTTCAGATTGGCCTGGCCGTCGATCAGATTGGCCCAGGTGGGACTGGTGGCGTCCTCGAAGTCGGCCATGAACACGCGCGCCCCGGAGTTGAGCGCATTGACAATCATCTTGCGGTCGACCGGCCCGGTGATCTCCACCCTGCGGTCGAGCAGTTCCGGCGGGATCCTGCCCACGGTCCACTCGGCTTCGCGCACGCCCCGGGTCTCCTCGACGAAGTCCGGCAGGGCGCCGGCGTCGAATTCGGCCTGTCGCTCCGCCCGGCGCTGCAGCAGAGTGCGACGCCGGTCATCGAACCGCTGGTGCAGCTCCGCCAGGAACCCGAGCGCCTCGGGCGTGAGGATCTCGTCCGCCCGCGGGTGAGGCGGGGCGCGGCGCTCGATGGAGGCGACGGGCGGACTGTCGAAGGGCATGGACGACCTCAGTTGGCGGCAGCAGGCGCTCGGCCACGATGGCGTAGCGCCCCCGGGCGACGCTGCGCGTCTCCTCCGACACCCGCCGCCAGACCTGTTGCGCCTCCTCCCGCGAGGGAAACGGGCCGATCAGCTTTCCGCTCCCCCTCCATGAGGCAGGCGAAACGATGCGGTGGTGATCGCCGACCGGGGGCAGCCTGGCGGCGGCGAGAACGCCGACCTAGCATGGGCTTGGGTTGCGAGCTGAGATAAGCAGGCCGGCGGGTCTATGCGCGAGGTCTGGACCTGGCGCGTCCGGCGGCCAAGGAGGTGGGACCGACCTGCCGCCTGTGCAAACGGGTGAACTGCCGTGAACGGGCCGCGCCGCCCATAGCGGGGACCCTGATCGTGGAGCCCTGGTCGAAGTCGGTCACAGCCTTTGCCTTCCAGGCCCCGGGCTGAGGCCGGACGGCCTAGAAGACCACGCGCAGCGCCAGGGAGGCCGAGGCGGCGTCGCCTTCGAACCGGCCTCGGATCCGCACGCCGGTGTCGGCCCCGCTGCCTCCGTAGAAGAGCGCGTCCTCGATGATGCGGGAGCCTTCAAAGCGACTGTAGCTCAGCGCGCCGTCCAAGGTGACCCCGGGACGCAGCCGGACAGAGGCCCCTGCGCCGTACAGCCAGCGATCGCTGTCGGCCACGCCGTTCTCCCGAAGGGTGTCGGGCGAGGGCGTAGGATCGTAGCTGGCGCCGGCGCGCAGGGTCAGGGCTTCCGAAACGGCGTAGTCGGCCCCCACGGCAGCGGTGGTCACGTCTTCGAAGTCCTGCGGGATCGTCGAGCTCATTCCGGCGAACTCGATGGTGATGACGTCGTACTCGCTCCAGCCGAAGCGCTGGAGCTGGGCGTTCAGCGTCAACTCCGGCGTGGCCCGATAGCGCCCGGCCACCACGGCGATCCAGGGCGTGCCGAAGTTGGTGACCGCGGGCGCGGCGAAATTCGCGCCTGCCAGCGGGCCCTGCAACCCCGTCAGGCTCAGGCTGCCTTCCAGGTCGCGATCGTGGGCCGAGCGGTAGCTGGCGCCGAACGAGAACCGCTCCCACTCGGCTTGCGCGCCGAGGCTGAACCCGTAGGACCAGTCGTCGCCCGCCTGAAGACGGGCGATGGCGTCCGGCTGGCGTGGGTCCAGGTTCGGCGACGCGGAGTCCAGTCCGGCGTCCGTGTACTGAGCGCTGATCCCGACCCCCAGGTCCAGCCATGACGTGGCCCGGAACGCGCCGGTGAGCTGGTAGTCGTCGATGTGGATATGGTTGCGGATGGTGTCGTACCGCGCCCAGGAGTTCCCGCCGAACTCATTCTCCAGGTAGAAGGCCCGGGTCGCCGAAAGGCCGAGCGCGAAACGCTCGCCGACTGGAAGGGACACCCCGAGATTGGGGATGACGTGGTCGGGCGTGGTGTTCTCAGCCGTGGGATCGCCGCCCACGGGCAAGGTCAGCCCGCCGGGCGCGATTGGGCGCGTGATGGTGGATGCTTCATCGAACTGGCTGGTGTCGAAACTGCGAAGATGAAGGCCGAGGTGCAGCTCGCGCCCGCTGCGGGCGATCGCGGCGGGGTTCCACCACAGGGAGGCGAGGCCACGGTCGGCGGCCTCGCCGGAGAAGGCCCGACCGGCGCCGCGCACCGACTGCTCCTGCACGAAGAAGCCGCCAGCCATCGCAGGACCGCACACGCCGGCCGAGGCGGCCAGGGCGATCAGCGATATTCGCGGCAGGCCAAGCGGTCGTCTGCTCACTTCGAATCTCCAGCCATGCGCCGGTGCGGCGTAACCGCACTCCAAGCGCTTCCGCTTAGTTGCAAGCTCATCTGTGAAAACGTGGTTAAACCGTTCACGCGGCGAGGGCGGCGGTCGCGGCGGGCTCCGCCACGGGCAGTTGGGCCGGGATGCGGATCGTGAAGCACGATCCCCGGCCGGCTTCACTCTTGACCGTTATCGCGCCGCCCATCAGGTCGCAGAACTTCTGGCTGAGCGCCAGTCCCAGGCCGGTGCCGCCGTAGCGGTTCTGGGTCGAGACGGTGGCCTGACCGAAATACTGGAAGAGCTTGGGCAGGTCCGCCTCGGATATGCCGATCCCGGTGTCTTCGACGCGCAGCTCGATCCAGTCGGCCCCGCCCCGGCGATCGCGGCTGACGTCCAGGGTGATGACGCCGTCCTGGGTGAATTTCGCCGCGTTGCTGAGCAGGTTGAACACCGATTGGCGCAGCTTTGTCTGATCGGTGCGCACGGCGCCGAGCTCCTCGCCCAGTTTCACCTCGAGGCGGTTGCGATTTTGGTCGACCAAGGGCCGCACGGTTGCGGCGACGCCCTCCACAAAGGTGTTGAGATCGAAAACCTCCGGGGTCATCTCCACGCGGTTCGCCTCGATGGACGACAGGTCGAGCACATCGGTGACAAGGGACAACAGGTGACGTCCGGCGGC
>JAHWJX010000075.1 GCA_019348195.1 Pseudomonadota bacterium
TGGAGCGGCTGGAAGTTGGCGATCAGCGCCACATTACCTTCCCGCCCGGGCGCGAATCCCCGGAACATGTAGAAGTCGGTGGCGTCCACCTTTGGCATTTCGGTGATATGGGGCGCCTCGCGGTGGCTGGAGGCCATGCTGGTCCCTCCCCCCAAAGCCAGCAGCGCCGTGGCCGCTGTCGCCAGCCCCAATTGAGAGCGCGTCCCCATAGTGCATCTCCAGCCGAGCGCCACGGATCAGCGCTTGAGGAGTATCACCCAGCTGATCTGGCAATGCCAGCCGGCGGAGGGCTTTTCCCGACCGATGTGACGGATCACCGCACATGGTGATCCACAAGCTGACCCCAGCGCCAGACGCCCGAGCCGATGGTGAGCACGACCGTGCCGTCGGACGCCCGGAGCGGGATGAAGATCGGGCCGGCGAGCACCTCGGCGCGGCACGACTCGGGAGCGTCCTCGATCCGGAGGCTCAAAGCGGCGCGGACCGGGTCCAGGGCGCCGGGGGTTGCTGGCTGATCGGGCACCCAGTCCCCGTCCCAAAGCATGACCGCGTTCGCGACTGACCGGGATTGGCGCGGAACTCGACCCAGCGCGGCGAGGACCTCCGCATCCTCTTGCAAGGCGGCCCCGATCGTTTCGGCCAATCCGCAGTCCGCGCCGGATCCTCCAATCGGGACCAGAGACGTTCCCGGCGTGACGCCCCCAGTCTCTGGCCCGTCGTCCATGGGGTCCGTGGTGAGGCTGGGCTCAGCCGAGACCAGCTCAGCCGCGGCGTCCTCCGTGGAGGGTTCGACCGGCGCCGGGGGCGGATCGGCCGCCGCGGGAGCGGGCGGCGCAGGTGGGGGATCGATGGTCGCCGCCGGATTCGGCTGGGGCGGCGGCGGCGGCGCTTCGGCCAGGGTAGCGGCGTCCCGGGCCTGTTCCGGGGCGGTCGATCGCGCAGCGCTGGAGGCGGGCGGCGCCCCCTCGCCCAAGGCCAGATAGACAACAGGCTGCTCGCCAGATCCCGGTCGGGCCGGGTCGGTCTGAACCAGGGCCGCCAGGGCGAGAATGTGGATCGCTACGGCCGCGGCGACCGCCGCAACACGCCGCCGCCTTTCGGACCACCGCTCTTTCGGCCGCATCAAGCTTTCCTCGTCGGCGAGGGTTGAGGCGTGTAGCACACGCTTTCGCATACCGGACCCGCTTCGGGCGGGAAGACGACGGGAGAGCCATTGGTCGGACCCTGGCGCCGGCCGGCAACGCCGCCCAACTCGTCGGAACCGTCACGCGGGCCGCCTACACCGTGGTGGGGGGATGACGGGCGCGGCCCGGGCCCGTCGCAGCCTTCGGCGGAAGTCGTCGGCGTCGTAACCCTTGTCGCCCAGCACGTGGCGCGCGCCCGACCTCCGACCTAGGCGTCCGCGGGCTGCGGTCTGGTCGGCCGTCCCGAGCAGGCCTTGGTCCCCTGGCCAGGCTCCTGCACGAAGACGGCCTCCAGGATGGCCAGGCGCCCCAGCCTGGCTGAAGCCGCCCGTGGCGCTCTTGACGAGACGGCCCACCTCACGGCCTGGCCGCCAGCCGCTCCAGCTCGGCGAGAACTTCGCGAGGTCGACTGTTGCCGCTCGCCGACCAGCTCGTGGCCACAAGGGTTCCATCGGCCTGGTACACGAGCAGCCCCGGCAGAGCGGCGCCGCGCGCGCGTTGCAACCAAGGCAGTCGATCCCGGTCGCGGCAGGCCACCGCCGGCCAGGGCATCCGGGCTGCTGTGATGTACTCGGCCATCCGCGGGCAGCTTCGATCGTCGCTGACGAAGACGATCTCGACCGGCGCGCCGGCCGCGCGCAGGCGGGCGTGCCCGCGCCTGAGTTCCGGCTGAAAGGCGCGGCACGGCCCGCACCAGCTCGCGCCGAAATAGAAGGCGACAAAGCGGGCTTGGGTGGGCGGCGGGGTGGCGGCCAGCCGACCGGCCTGAAGCCGGACCAGGCGGCCGCGCAGGGCCTCGGCCACGTCCCGCGGCCCTGCAGCGGCGAGCGCCGCGCTCGCGGTCCCGCCCAGGAGCAGGGCAAGACCGGCCGCCAGGGTGCTAGAACGCCGCATCGAGCCGAACGAAGAGGCTGCGCGGCGAACGCGGGCCGTAGACATAGTCGCTGTCACGCGACGCGCCGACCTCGATGTCTCTCTGGCGTGCGTCCGTCAGGTTCTTCACGCCGAAGGTCACATCGACATCGCCGTCGACTCCGACCGGGGTGTGCCGGGTGAGGCTCAGGTCGACCACGACGAAGCTGGGGGTGCGCACAATCGAGCCGGTACGATTGTTCAACACATCCATCCGGTCGATGTAGCGAAGAGCAAGGAAGCCCTGCAGCCGCTCGAACGGCTCGAACACGAGCTGGCCCACCGCGGTCAGGCGCGGGCTCTTGAGGTAGCGCTCGACGGTCAGCGTGGTGGCCTCGTCCTCGAACACGATCTGCGGCTCGTCGTAGCGCGCGTCCACATAGGAGACGCCGACCGACCCGCGCAGGCGCTCGTTCGCCCGGTAGGTTCCCGTCAGCTCCGCGCCGGTGATCGTGCTGCCGCCCTGGTTGGAGCGGATCCGGAACAGCGTCCCGTCGGCTTCCTCCTGGATCTCGCCCAGGAAGAGGGTGTCCTCCAGTGTCGTGTAGTAGGCCTGCCCGTCCAAGGTGAAGGCGCCCTCCCGGAAGGTCGGGCGCCAGTCAAATCCGAGCGAGGCGGAGACCGAACTTTCCTCCACGAGGGCCGGATCGCTGCGGACGCGGATGGGGACCCCGCCCAGCGTGTCGATGTGAAGGTCTTCGCTGAACACCTCCGGGGCGCGAAAGCCGGTGGAGACGTTGGCTCGGAGCACGAGCGGCTCGGAAGGCGACCACCAAAGGCCCACGCGCGGGGAGAACACCGGATCGTTCAGCTCGGAACTGAAATCGGTGCGCCCCCCAAGCACCAGGCGGAGATTGCTGGCAAGGCTCCACTCGTCCTGCACGAAGACGCCGAGGTCGTCGAAGCTGTCGTCCACCAGCTGGCCGAGGAGGCGGCCTTCCACATCGACGTTCTGGTCGTCCACCGACTCGAAGCGGTACTGGACGCCGCCGATCACCGAATGCGAACCCAAGCCGACTTCGCCCCTGACTTCCGCGAAGTGCAGCGCGTCGTCGGTGAAGCCGTATTGGTTGCGGCTGAGAGCGGTCGCCGCCGCCAGCGCCTCCGGGTCGAAGCCCGGCGCGGAGGGATCGGTCTCCACCTGGCCCAGACCGCCGTAGAAGGTGTCCCGTTTCGTGAGAGCCAGGGCGTAGGTCGCGGCGACGAGCATGTCCGGCCCCAGCTCGTGCTCCAGGCTCACGCTGCCGATGTTCAGGCGCGTGTCGATGGCCTCGGAGATGTTGGCCAGGAAGGAAGGTTGGTCCAGCCGGTTGCCGCCCCGCCGATCCTCAGCGGTGTAGCGGTAGTCCAGCAAGAGGGTCGATCGGGGCCCCAGCGCCAAGCGGGCGCGGCCGCCGACGATGGCCAGGTCGCGTTCGGCCAGTTCGGAGTAGCCGTCGCCGTCGTAGTCCACCGGCGAGGCGTGCTCGCCATGGGCGAAAACCGCCACGCCGTTCCCGCCGTCATCAAAGGCATAGGTCGCCGCGAGCGAGGCCGCGTAGTAGGGCTCGCCGTCCGGCCGCTCGTGGGTCAAGGAGGCGCGCACGCCGGTGTCGCCGATCCTGCGCGGGATGACGTTGACCACGCCCGCCACCGCGCCTGGCCCGTAGAGGGCGGACGCGCCGCCCTTCACCACCTCGATCCGCTCGATCAGAATGGCGGGAATCTGCTCCACGCCATAGACGCCCGCCACGCCCGAGAGCAGCGGTAGGCCGTCGAACAGGATCTGGTTGTAGGCGCCGGGCAGGCCCAAAAGCTGGATCTCGGTGGTGTTGCAGTTCTGGCAATTGCTCTCGGCGCGGGCGCCCGGGAGGTACTCCAGCGCGTCCGCCAGGTTCTTGGGGGCGGCCAGCCGCAGCACCGTTTCGCCGATCACGTCCGTGCGCACGGGCGCTTCCCGACGCAGCCGCACGGTGCGGGTGCCGGTCACCACGACTTCGTCGACGTTCTCGTCGGCTTCCGCGGGCGTCGCCCCCTTTTCCGCTTCCACCTCTTGGGCGAGGGCTGAGGACGCGGCGAAGAGCAAGGCTGCAGCGAGCGCAGCACCCAGAAGCTTTCTCATTGCGATCTCCGGAGACGGATCATCACCGCCAGGTTCGTGGTCGCGGCGACGGCCGCCTCTCAAACCTCGATCAGGAAGGCGGTCCCGTACATCACCGCCACGCCCAGGCCGACGCCCGCCAAGGTGATCGGGGACAGCCAGCGCCGCCCCTGCTTGCCGGCTTCCCGCGCCAGATAGGCCCCGACCTCGATGATGACCTGCAGGATGGCGCCCGCGCCCACGCCCATGGCGAGCGCCGCCCAGTGCGCGGAAAAGGCGTAGCTGCCCAGCCAGATGCCCAGCACCGCGGGGAGCCCGGCCAGGGCGGCCAGGCCCGCGAAGACCCACAGACGCGGCCGTTCGTTGGCCATGGGGGAGGCGATGCCGATGCCTTCGGTGATGTTGTGCAAGGTGAAGCCGATCACCAGGAAGGAGCCCAGCGCGGCCGCGCCGGTGGTGAAGGCGGCCCCGATGGCCAAGCCTTCGCCCAGGTTGTGCAGCCCGATCCCGAGCGCGATGGAGGCGGCCAGCGCCGGGCCGCCGAGCCCGCCGGCCTTGCGGCGGCCGATCACCATCAGGGCTGCGAAGGTCAAGGCGGCGGACAGCCAGACCAGGGCCGGTCCCTGGAACTGAGCCGCGGACTCGCCGGCGAATTCGAACCCCTCCGCCAGGGTGTCGATCAGCAGAAAACCGAGCAGCCCGATGGTCAAGGCCAGGGCGAACTCAAAGGCCGGGGGCCCGCCCGCCTTTAGCGCCGGATAGAAGAGCATGCCCAGCACAATGGGCACCACGCCCACGAACAGCCCGATCAGAGCATAAAAGCGCAGCCGTCCGCCCGAGGCGTCCGGCGTGGCCATCGCGACCTCGATCTCGTGCTCGAACAGCGCCCCTGTTTCGGTGACAAAGGTCAGGTGGTGCGCCTCGCCCACCACCCACGGATAGGGAATGCGAAGCCAGGCGGTGTCGGTCCGCGCCAGGGCGCCGCCGGGATCCTGATTGAAGTTCCAGTAGGCGCCGTCCACCTGGACCTGGACGATCCTCATGGCCTCCGACCCGCCGGCCCGGATGCGCACGCCGATGCCGTCTTCGTCGAGCACGACGCGTTCGACGGTCAGCTCCTCCACGGGCGGGGTCGAGCTGGTGAAGGCCTGAAGCGGGTCCATGGCGAGAAAGGCCGCGGCCACCGCCACGATCAGGACCAAGGGCAGAATCGCCCAGCCCAGCGTCACGGCGACCGCATTGATCTGGGCGCGGATCATGCCCGCACCTCGAACAGGCTCATCCAGCCGAGCTCGGCGAACTCCGACTGGTGCGCGTGGAACATGTATTGGCCGGGCTCGTGGTCCTTGAAGCTGAATTCCAGGATGCCGCGCTGCCCCTGGCACTGCATCACGGTATCGATGGTGCGCAGGGTGGGCGTGAGCGTCGTGCCGTGATCGAAGTAGTCGAAGAAGTTGGCGTGCAGATGCAGCGAGTTGATCGGGTCGAATTCGGTTACGTTGATCAGATACAGGCGCACCGGCCGGGCACGGTCGATGACGATGGGCCGCTTGGTGTAGGCATGCGCCACCGTATTGACGGCGTACACCTCGTTCTCCTCGTCGAAGTTGGTGTCGAAGGCGTTCATCACCAGGACGAACTCCTGCCAGGCGACGTTCTCGGGCGAGCCCAGCAGGCGTGAGCGCGCCACGGCCTGTTCCTCCGGGCGCCGTGCCGGGTCCGGATCGATGATGAAGGCCCCGTACAGGCCCTTATGGATGTGCCGTTTCAGCGGTACGGTGTGGCAGTGGTAAAGGTGGCAGCCGAAGGGGCGGGCGTCGAATTCATAGATGAACTCGCCGCCGGGCCCCACGTTGCCGGCGCCCGGCACCCCGTCCATGCGCGCCGAATGGATGCCGTGGAAGTGGATCGAGTGCGGGTGCGAGCCGAAGTTCCTGAAGCGGATGCGCACCCGGTCGCCTTCCGTGACACGAAGCGTCGGCCCGGGCACCCGGCCGTTGTAGGTCCAGGCTGGGAACATCAGCCCCGGCGCGATCTCGATCTCCTTGTCCTCGGCCGTGATCTCGAACTCGCGCAAGGTGCGCCCGTCCGGCAGGCGTGAAACCGCGCCCGTGTCCCAGTCGGTCAAGATCTTGTGCGGATCGAAGCCGTTGCGCGCAGAGTCCACCTCGCCCGGCGTGATCATGCCGTCGTGTTTGTGGCTGCCCAGGTTCGCGGTCTGGTGTCCGGGGGCATGAGCCGCGTCCGCCCTAACCGCCTGGGCCTGTGCGCCCGCCGGCAGGGCGCGGGCGATTCCCGCGCCGCCGATCAGGGCCCCGCCCGTCAACAGCAAACGGCGGCTGACCGCCTCTTTCCACCACGCACTCATGTCAACAGCCTCGCGCCGCCCCCGGTGCAGCCCACGCCCGGAGATGTAGCCAGGGCTACAACCCGAAGCAAGCGCTCGCTGGCGCGCCCGCGGAACCGGGCTAAGATGACGCAAGGAGCGGGAGGTCCGTTTGGTCGACGTCGGGGATGAAGAAGGCCGGGCGGAAGCGCAGGCGGGCGGCGAGGGTCCGCGCGAGGCCGATCAGCAGGTGGCCAACTTCCGCCAGACGCGTCGCGCCCGCAAATCCGAGATCGCGGAAGACTATGTGGAGCTGATCGCCGATCTGATCGAGACGACGCGCGAGGCGCGCGCCGTGGACATCGCCCGCAGGCTGGGCGTGAGCCACGCGACGGTGATCAAGACGGTTGGGCGTCTTCAGCGCGACGGACTGGTCGTGAGCGAACCCTACCGGGCCATCTTCCTCACCGACGAAGGCCGGCGGCTCGCCGCCTGGTCGCGGCGTCGCCACGAGGTGGTGGTGGAGTTCCTGCTCGCCATCGGCGTCGGTCATGAAGCCGCCCACGCCGACGCGGAAGGCATCGAGCACCATGTCAGCGAGGAGACGCTGGCCGCGTTCGAGAACCTGATCCGCTCCCGCCGGCCCGGGGCCTAGCCCGGGCGGCGGCTTCGAACCGCTCCCGGACGTTGACCGGGTCGGGCGCCCTTGGACCCGCACCACGGCGGTTGGGGCGACGTCGTCGCGACAACGCCTCTCGGGGAGCCCGCTCAGCACCTTGCGCTGGGCTTGCTGTCCAGGCTTCGCAAGCCCCCGGCGTCCGAACCCGGACCGACCTCCCGGGTGTCCTTCGGATAAGCGTGTCCGGTCGCGCCGGAGCGCGGCCGGTGGCCGAAAAGGCGCGGTCCGATCGTCTCAATAGCGACGGGCCAGCCGCAGGAACTCCTGACGCGTCCGGGGGTCGTCGCGCACGGCGCCCAGCAGGGAGCTGGTGGTCAGAGACGAGGACGGCGAGTTCACGCCGCGCAGGGTCATGCAGCTGTGCTCGGCCTCGACCACCACGCCCACGCCGTGCGGCTGCAGCACCTCCTGGATGGCCGTGGCGATCTCCGCCGTCATCTTCTCCTGGATCTGGAGGCGCCGGGCGTAGCCGTTGACCACGCGGGCCAGCTTGGAGATTCCCACCACCCGCCGATCGGGTAGGTAGCCGACGTGCGCCCGGCCGACGACCGGCAGCATGTGGTGTTCGCAGAAGCTGACGAAGCGGATGTCGCTCAGCACGACGAGCTCGTCGTAGCCGCCGACCTCCTCGAAGGTCCGCTCCAGGTATTCGCGAGGATCGGCTTCATAGCCGGCGAACAGCTCCCGGTAGGAGCGCGCCACCCGCGCCGGGGTGTCCAGCAGCCCTTCGCGGTCCGCGTTCTCCCCGGTCCAGCGAATGAGGGTCCGAACCGCCGCCTCCGCCTCCGCCTGGGAGGGCCGACCGGGCTGGGCGGCGAGAGGGGAGTCGACGGCCGGAGCCGGCGCCCCCGCGATCCGGGCGAGCGTAAGGCCGAGGTCAGAGGCGGGCTGTTTGAGAGCGTGAGCGTTCATGGTGGCGTTCCGGAGCTTGTCGGGGCCTTGGATGCCGCTCCCCCCTCAAGGTTCCCGTCGCTTCCCCCGAGTCCCCATCAGGATTTCGGGAACCTTGCCTTCCGAAGCGCATCCAACGGGTGTACGAGGAGCTTGCGATGTCGTCCGCCGCCCGAACCGCGCGCAGCTACGAGAGCCTGGCTGAGGGGGACCTGGTCCGCTTTGCTCAAGCGGGGGAACGCGGCGCCTTCGCCGCCATCATGCAGCGCTACAACCAGCGCCTGTTCCGGGCCGCCCGAAGCGTGATGCGTGACGAGGGCGAGGCCGAAGACGTCCTCCAGGAAGCCTATACGCGCGCCTTTGCGGCCTTTGCGGGCTTTCGCGGCGACGCCAGCCTCGCCACCTGGCTCACCGCCATCGTGATCAACGAGGCGCGCGGCCGGCTTCGGCGGCGGAAGACCATGGTGGGCTTGGAGGCTGTGGAAGCTGCGCAGCAGGACAGCGGTCAGGTGATCATGTTCCCCTCCTCCTTTGGAACCGGCAGCCCCGAAGCCGACGCCGCCCGGGCCGAAGCCCGCCGGCTGCTGGAGCACGCCGTCGACGAGCTGCCCGAGTCCTTCCGCCTCGTCTTCATCATGCGCGAGATCGATGGGCTTAGCGTAGAGGAGACGGCCCAGGCGCTCGATCTGCGCCCCGAAACGGTGAAAACCCGACTGCACCGCGCGCGCCGCCTGCTGCGAGAGTCCCTGGAGGAGAAGCTGGCCTCCGCCGTGAAGGACGCCTTTCCCTTCCTGGGCGCGAGGTGCGGGCGCGTGACCGCGCGCGTGCTGGAGCGGCTGGCGCCCACCTACGGCTGGGACGTCGACGCCCCCGCCTGACGGGGGTCGCCCGCTCGATCTCCTCCCCATCCAACAGCGGGCGATCTTTTCGGGAACCTCCTGGGCCGGGGGAACTCCAATGCTCAGCGGTCCCCGATCGCCATCACCCCGACATCCCGGTGCTTTCACCGGGCAGGAGCCCTTCATGATCAAAGCCTTCACAGCAGCGGCCATTCTGGCGGCCGCCCTCTCCGGCGCCGCTTCCGCTCAGAACGCCGGCCCCACCGACCCGCAGATTGCGCACATCGCCTATACGGCGGGGCAGGTCGACATCGCGGCCGGCAAGCAGGCGCTCGCCAAGTCCAAGAACAAACAGGTGCGCGCCTTTGCGCAGGAGATGATCCGCGACCACACCGCCGTGAACGACCAGGCGCTGGCTTTGGTCAAGCGGCTGAACGTCACCCCGGAAGCCAATCCCACCAGCGCGGCGCTGGCGGCTGGCGGCGCGAAGAAGCTGCAGGAGCTGTCCAGGCTGAAAGGTTCAGCTTTTGACCGGGCCTATCTGCAAAACGAGGTCGCCTATCACCAGACCGTCAACGGCGCCCTGAGCGGAACCCTGATCCCCAACGCCGACAATCCCGAGCTGAAGGGCCTCTTGCAGACGGGCCTGAAGCTCTTCACCGAGCATCAGCGCCACGCCGAGCAGGCGGCCCGGAACACGGGAAAGAGGCAGGGGAGCTCCAGGGCGCACCGGGGGCACGAGCGCCCGACGTCGCCGCCCCAGAACTACAGCGGATCGTACTAAGATGAAGCCCGCTCGATCCGCCGCGTTTGCAGCGGCGGTGGCGCTGTCTCCCCTGGTCGTGGCCCCCGGAGCGAGCGCCGCGCCTCCGCCCAAGGTCCACACCGTCATGATCGACGACATGGCCTTTGGACGGCTTCCCGCCAACGTACGCCGGGGCGATGTCGTGGTGTGGGTGAACCAAGACATCTTCCGCCACACCGCGACGGCTCGGGACAAGAGCTTCGACGTGGACCTGCCGCCCGGCAAGTCCGCCCGCACCGTCGTGCGCAAGCCGGGCGCGATCAGCTTCTACTGCCGCTACCACCCCGGCATGACGGGCCGCCTCGTGGTCGCGAGCTAGGTGCAAGCCCCGTGTTCTCCGCCCGGAGAGCACGGGGCGGCCGGTCCCGCCCACCAGGCGAGCACCGCTTCCCCCCTGGCGAACATGGCCGTTCCGAACCAGCGGAGGCTTTGGCCCGCACCTGTTCGTGACCGGCCGCGCTTACGGGTTCGGCGGCCCGGCGCCGGGAAGCGCATCCGCCTCCTCCACCCGGGCCAGGAGGTCCGTCTCCCTGAGCATGGCCGTCAAGGTCTCGTCGCCGACGCGGTCACGCTCACGCAGCTGCACCAGCGCCTTGCGGGCGCGGTCGAATTCGGGCGCCGA
>JAHWJX010000076.1 GCA_019348195.1 Pseudomonadota bacterium
CCAGCTGGTGGCCGCTCGTGCCGCTGGGGAAGCGAATGCGGGACAATGCGATGTGGCCCTTGAGCACCAGGGTGAACCGCTGGCGCATCTCGTCCGTTGGGGCTCCCATCGCGACGGTGCGGGTGATGTCGGTGGTGCCGTCCTCGTATTGAGCCCCGGAGTCGACCAGCAGCAGCTCGCCACGGGCGGTGCGCCGGTTGGTTCGGCGGGTCGGGCGGTAGTGGACCACCGCTCCGTTCGGGCCCGCACCGGCGATGGTGTCGAAGCTCAGATCCTTCAGCGCGCCGGTGGCCTCGCGGAAGCCTTCCAGCTTGCTCACCACCTCCATCTCGTCCGGCAAGGTCTCCTGAGCCTCGGTCGCGAGCCAATGGAGGAAGCGCGACACCGCGACCGCGTCCCGGCGGTGGGCGCGGCGGGAGCCTTCGATCTCCACCGCGTTTTTCCGAGCCCGGGGCAGGGCGGTGGGGTCTGGGGCGCGGACCACGGTGGCGCCGGCGCCCTCCAGCTGGTCGAACCACCAGGATGAGGACAGGGCGGGGTCGACGAGGACGCGACGGTCGCCCAGCTGGGCGATGGCGGCGGGGACGTCGTCGGGACGTCGAAGGCTGACCTGGTTGCCCAGCCAGGCGTGCAGGTCGGGCGTGACCTTGGCGGGGTCCAGGAAGACCTCGGCCGTGCCGTCGGCGTGCAGCACGGCCTGGGACAGGGGCAGGGGGGAGCGGATGACGTCGCCGCCGCGGACGTTGAACAGCCAGGCCACCGAGGACGGCGCGGTCAGAACGGCGGCGTCGGCGCCGGCGGCCGAGAGTGCCTGGCCCAGCCGGGCGCGCTTGGCCGCGCTCTCTTCTCCCGACAGCTCGGTCGGGTGCGGATGGACGGGCGCCTGGGGCTGGGCGGGCCTGGGCGCCTCTTTGACGCCGCTCCAGGCCACGTCGACGGGGTTCTCCCCTACCGGCCGCAGTTCGGCGCCGGCCTGGCTGGCGGCGGCCCGGAGCGTCGCCAGGGCGTCGGGGCTGTGCAGGCGAGGATCGTAGCCGATCACCTGGCCGGGGCGGGTGCGCTCGCGCAGCCAGGCGGACACCCCACCTTCCACCAGATCGCGGATCTCGAACAGCTCGGGGTCGACCTGATCGCGCACCTGGATGGTGTAGCGACCGTCCACAAAGATGGCGGCGGCCTCGGCCGTCACCGCGGCCGCGCCCGCCGAACCGGTGAAGCCGGTCGCCCAGGCCAACCGATCGTTGGCTTCGGGCAGGTACTCGTTCCCGTGCTCGTCCTCGTGGGGAATGAGGAAGCCGTCGAGGCCCTGACGGGCGAGCTGCTCGCGGATGAGCGGGATGTGCTTGGGCCCGAAACTCGGATCGGTGGTCTCGTCAAAAGTCTGGCGCATGCCGTCACCTCTTAAGCCCAGCCGCCCACCGCGTCATCCTGGCGAAGTTGCGTTGCTCTCCCGGGGCGGCCCGCATAGCCTGCCGGGCAGACGCCCTGAGGCGCACCTTCGGAGGAAACGCCCATGCTGGGGCTGATGCAGGATTGGCCGCTGACGGTGGACAAGATTGCCGATCACGCGGCGCGCTGGCACGCCGGGCGCGAGGTGGTCACCCGCCGGGTCGAGGACGGACGGGTGGAGCGAACCACCTACGGCGCCATCCACACCCGGGCGAAGCAGCTGTCCCACGCGTTGCGCGAGGCGGGGATCGGGGCGGGCGATCGGGTGGCCACGCTGGGCTGGAACACCAGCCGACACATGGAGGCCTGGTACGGGATCATGGGCGTGGGCGCGGTGTGCCACACGCTCAATCCGCGCCTGCACCCCGAGCAGCTCGCCTACATCATCAACCATGCGGAGGATCGGCTGGTCCTGGTGGACCTGACCTTCGTGCCCTTGCTGGCGGCGGTGATCGAACACTGCCCCACGGTGACGGGCGTGGTGGTCATGACCGACGCCGGGCACATGCCGCCGGCCGAGAAGCTGGGCAAGCTGCCGCGGGCCATCAGCTTCGAGGACTGGATCAGCGGCCGGCCGGCCGACACGCCCTGGGGCGGATTCGACGAGAACACGGCCTGCGGCCTCTGCTACACCTCCGGCACGACCGGCAATCCGAAGGGCGTGCTCTATTCCCACCGCTCCAACTTCATCCATACCCTGCTGACCATGCAGGCGGACGTGATGGGGGCGTCCATCCGGGACACGATCCTGGCCGTAGTGCCCATGTTCCACGCCAACGCCTGGGGCATCGCCTTTTCCGGCCCGGCCAGCGGGGCCAAGCTGGTCATGCCCGGGGCCAGGCTGGATGGGGCCTCCATTCATGAACTCCTGGAAACGGAGGGGGTCACCTTCTCCGCGGCGGTGCCCACCGTCTGGCAGGGCCTGCTGCAGCATCTGCGCGCCACCCACGGCCGGATCACGACGCTCAAGCGCGTGGTGATCGGCGGCTCCGCCTGTCCCGAGAGCCTGATCCGGACGTTCAACGACGACTACGGCGTGGAGGTGCTGCATGCCTGGGGCATGACCGAGACCTCGCCCCTGGGCACGGTGGGCTCGCCCACGCCGGAGGTGGAAGCCCTGCCGTTCGACCAGCAGGTCCCTTGGCGCCTGAAGCAGGGCCGCGCGCCGGTGGGCGTGGAGCTCACCCTCAAGGACGAGGGCGGCCGCGAGCTGCCGCACGACGGAGTCACGCCCGGGCGGCTGATGGTGAAGGGCGCCATCGTCGCCGCCGCCTACTTCAGAGGGGAGGGGGGAGACATCCTGGACGGGGACGGCTGGTTCGACACGGGCGACATGGCCACCATCGATCCGCAAGGTTTCATGCAGATCACCGACCGGGCCAAGGACGTGATCAAGTCCGGGGGCGAATGGATCAGCTCCATCGACATCGAAAACATCGCGGTGGGCCACCCCAAGGTGGAGTTGGCCGGGGCCATCGGGGTGAAGCACCCCAAGTGGGACGAGCGCCCGCTGCTGCTGGTCAAGTTGCTGCCCGGCGAGACGGCCACCCGTGAGGAGATCCTGAGCTGGATGGAGAGCCGGGTCGCCAAGTGGCAGCTCCCCGACGAGGTGCTGTTCGTGGACCACATCCCGCTGGGTGCGACCGGCAAGATCGATAAGAAGGTGCTGCGCGCCCGCTACCAGGACTACCAGCTTCCCACCGTGGGGGCCGCAGCGTGAGCGCGGTGCGCGCGCGCGTCAGGCCGTGGGCCCGACCCGCCTTCGCCTTCCTGCTCCTGCTGGGGCTTTCGCCCCTTCTGCTGGTGCTGCTGGGCGCGGTGGGCAGCAAGCTCGGCTGGTTCGGCTGGAAGGTGGGCTTCGGCCTCTTGTCAGTGGGTTGGGCGCCCAAGGCGGCCTTTGTGGGCCTGGCCGCGGGAATCATCGCCGTGGTGCTCGCTCTGGTCGTCGGAGCGCGCCGCTTGTGGCTGGCGGCCGTGCTGGCCGTTCTGGTTCCTGCGGCGGTGCTGGCCGGCAGGAACGGGCTGAAGACCCAAGCGGCGGCCAATCCGGTTCACGACGTGTCCACCGACATCGAGAACCCGCCCATGGCCTCCGCCGCCCTGCTGCGTGAGCGCGGGCCGAGCGCCAACCCCATCGAACGGACCCCGCGCATGGAAGTGCGCAAGGGGCGGCCCGAGCTGGAGAACTGGGCCGACGATCGCGTCCTGCGCATCAGCGCCGAGATCTGCCCGCAAGCCCGCCCCGTGGTCCTGCCGGAGGCGCCTGCGGAGGCGGAAGCGCGCGTCCAGCGCGTGCTGGACGAGGTGGGCCTGGAGGTGCGCCGCGGCGACGAACTGGGGCGAGTGGAGGCCACCCACACCAGCACCTGGTACGGCTTCAAGGACGACGTGATCGCCAGGATCGAGCCCGAAGGGCGGGGCTCGCGCGTCGACCTGCGCTCCATCAGCCGGGTGGGCGGCTCCGACCTGGGGGCCAACTGCGCCCGGGTCACCCGGATCGTGGAGGCGCTGACGGCGCGGTGAGCGGGACGGTCCTCCGCGCGCGGATCGGCTTCGTCAAGGCAGGCGGTAGACGCTGTCCAGAGCTGGATCGCCCTCGGCCTGAACGCGCCCGGTCCGGACGAGATGGATCAGGTGGGCCCAGATCGACTGGGCTGCCGCCGGCCATAGACGCTGGTCCACGCCCGTGTAGAGCCGCGGGATCAGGTCGGCGATCCGCGCCGGGCCGGCGCGGAGCGCACCCAGGACCTGCCTCTCCCGCTCCAGCCTGTGCGCGCGATAGGCGGCCAGGAAGGGCGCCGGCTCCCGCACCGGCGGTCCGTGCGAAGGCCAAAGCGTGGTGAACCTCGCTTCGATCACCCGATCGAGGCTGTGCAGGTAGTCGCCCATGTCCCCGTCCGGCGGGCTCACCACGGTGGTGGACCAGCCCATGACGTGGTCGCCCGACAGCAGGGCGTTCTCCTCTTCCAGGGCGAAACATAGGTGGTTAGAGGCGTGACCGGGCGTCGCCAGGGTTCGCAACGTCCACCCCTGGCCCGCCACGAGGTCCCCGTCGGCGAGTTCCCGGTCGGGGCGGAAGGCGCTCTCCCCGCCTTCCTCGGTGGGGGTCAGGGGCGTGTGCGGCCGGGCGGCGGCCCGGCCCAGGACGGGGGCGCCCGTCCGCTCCTGCAGCGCGGCGGCCAAGGGGCTATGGTCCAGGTGGCTGTGGGTCACCAGGATGTGGGCGACCCTCTCGTCGTCCAGGGCATCCAGCAAGGCCGGCAGATGGGTCGGGGCGACGTCCTCCGCCGGGCCCGGATCGATGACGGCCACCTCTCCGCGGCCCACGATATAGGTCCCGGTGCCGGTGAAGGTGAACGGCCCGGGATTAGGCGCCACCACCCGCCGGATCAGGGGCGAGACCTGATCGGGCCTGCCGTAATCGAAGTCGAAGTCGCGAACGAAAGGGATCACGCCCGGTCCTGGGCTTGCAACCGGGGCAGCAGGTTCTGGAGGGGCGGGCCCAGGTCGTACCCCGCCGCCCGGCCCTGTTCCGCCAAGGCTCCAACAGGGCGCCCGCCCAGCGCCTCGCCCAGCGCCCAGGTCACGATGCAGCGCGTGCCGCTGCGGCAAAAGGCGAGCGCGGGGCCGTCCGCGTCCTTCAGCACCGCCTGCAGCCGGCGTACCTGATCGGCGCTGGGCGCCCCGGACACCGGGATGTGATGATAGGTCAGACCGGCCGCCTCGGCGGCGCGGCCCACCTCCGCCGCCGTGGGTTGGCCGGGGTCCTCGCCGTCCGGACGATTGTTGATCAGCACCCTGTAGCGCTCGGCAAGTTCGGCGAGCTCCTCTGGAAGGATCTGGCCGGACACGGCGAAGGCGTCGGTGACGGGGCGGACGTCGGCCATCTTGGGCTCCTAGCTCCCCCGGAGGATCGGCGCGCGGTGAGGCTCGCGCAAGGCCCGGGGAGGGCTTGCAACCTCCCGGGCGGCCACATCATTTAGCAATCGGGACGCACGCGCGCCGGGAGCTTGGGGCTGTGGTCAATTACGCGCGTATGGAGGAGGTTTGGCGGTCCTATGGACCGCCCGAGCCGATCGGCCCGTCCGACAAGACTCGGGGCCGCCGTCGCGGACTCAAGATCGGGGCGGGGGTCGCCGCCGTTTGTCTCGCCGGCGCGGCCGCCGGCCTTTATCTGAAGCCGGACTTCGAGAGGAGCCCTCGCGCCGAAACGCGGGCCGAGGCCCGCCGCGAGTCGGCTCCATCGGCGGCCGTGCAAGCCGCCCCGCCCCGCCCGGAGCCGGACCGGTCGCTGGCCGAGGCCGAAGCCCTGCAAGCTCAGCTGCAAATGGCCGTCGCCGACATCGCCCCCTCGCCGGCGGCTCTTCCGCAGGCTCCAGCCCTGCCGCCTCCCTCGCCGGCGGCTCGCCCTGCACCGGTCCTCGCCCGCCGGGACGCGCCGGCGCCCCAAAGGGCTCCCCAGCCGAACCGGATTCAGCGGTCGGCCAGCGATTTCTTGCGTTCACTGGGTCGCCCCGCCGCCCGACCCGCGCCGGCGGTGGCGCCGGCGACCCGTCCCGCTCCGAACGCGCAGCCCCGTCAGGCCCCGGTCCGGGTGGCGGAGGCCGCGCCGCCCCTGCGCACCTATCCACGGTCTGCGCCACCCCCGCCGCCGCGCCCGCGGCCGGCGCCCCCCCTGGTGATCCCGCCGCCTGTGGCGGAGCCGGCCCCGCCGGCGCCGCCGCCCGCTCCCGACTGCTCCGGCGCTCGCAGCCCGGCGGAGGCGATGGTGTGCGGCTCTCCCGATCTGGCCGCGCTTGACCGCCGCATGGAGGCGGAGCTGGAGGCCGCCCTGGCCGCCGGCCATCGACGCGACTTGCTGCTGCGCGACCAGGCCGACTGGCGTCGCCGTCGCGATGCGGCCGCACCGGACCCGCGGGCCGTGGCGGACGCCTATCAGCGTCGCATCGGTCAACTCCGCTCCATGCAGTAGGTCGAGGCAGTAGGTCGAGCCGCGTGGTGAGGTTCAACGGCGGCGGGCCTGCAACCCCAACCCTGACACGCGGCTTATTGCTGCGCAGGAGGTGCGGCCCAAGATGAGCGACATGGAAAAGGGCGGACGTCCTCGCTGGAGCCCTTCCAGGACGGAGCCGCCTTCCTCCTCTCCGGCCCCGTCTCCGGCCCCGTCTCCAGCAACGCCTGCGCCCGCGTCTCCGGCTCCGTCCGCACCCGGGGCGGTCGAGCTGGGAGCCTTGGCGGGCGCGTCCACCTCGGCAGCCCCGCCGCCTCCCGCCGCCTCGCCGCCCGCTGCCGCCTCGCCTCCGTCGCCTCCCGCTCCGGAACTGGCTCCGGCCACCTTCATCATCCGGGCTCAGCCGCAACCCGAGCAGGCCTCGGAAGAGGTGGCCGCCCCTCTGGTCCAGGCTGAACCGCCGCCCCGACCGCTAGTCCGGGACGGCGACTCCGGCGCTCAACCCAGCGGTGAGTGGATCGCCGCCGACCGGTTCGCCGCCGAGCCGGTGACGGAACCGACCTCGCGGCCACCGGACTCTCCGGCCGGGGCGGTCTCCACCCCTGAGGCCGACCGTCCTGCACCGGCCGTCGGCTCGGTCGCCGAGCGCAGCGCCGCAGCGGCTCCGCCGGCTCGTCCCGCGCCCCAGCCGGCCTCTGAGCCCGCCCGCGAGCCTGTCCGGCAAGCCGCCCGGCCCTCCAGCACGGGCGGCCCTCTTGCGGACGAGCTTCCGCACCCCGCCTCGACGCCCTTGCGAGGGTCGCGCTTGGCGGGCGTCGATCCCCGGGACGCTCCGCGTGAGCGGAGTCGGGCGCCTCTGCTGGTGGGCGGGATCATTGGGCTGGCGGCCGTGTCCGCCCTGGCCGCGGTGGCCCTGCTGTGGTCGGATCGCGAGGAGGGAGCCTCGGAGCCGCCGGAGCCCGCTCAAACGCAGCAGCAGGCGGACGGGGCCGCAGCCGGGGCTTTTGTGCCGCCGGACCGCGAGGCGGTGCGCGAAGCCTATGCCGAGGTCGGCCGCGTGTACCGGGCCTCAGGCGTGTCGGGCCTGGCCGAGGTCGGCCGGAGCTGTTTCGCCGGGCTGGCCGAGCAGCCGAGCTATCGCGGCCTGGATTACTGCACGGCGCTGGACGCGTTCGGGGCCGCCTTCGCCCAGCGCGTGAACGGAGCCCCGCCCGCGCCCGACAGCTGGTTCGGCCAGGCCGAGGGGCGCTATCTGAGCACGGCCGAGCAGGTCATGGGCCCCGAGCGGGACGCCGCCGCCCGCCTCGTCGATATCCGCCGGCTGGCGATCGAGGTCGCCCGCGAAGGTGGGCCGGCGTTCGCCGCGGCCTCGAGCGCCCAGGGTTCCTCCACAGTCTCGGCCCCCCCGGATTCTGCGCCCGTCGCGCCCGGAGCCGCCGCGGCGGTTGCGCCCGCGCCCACCCGCCCTGCGGGGCTGCCGCGATCGGTGGAGCTGGAGACTGTTCCGGCGCCGTCGCGTTCCGGCGCGGCTTCTCCCCCCGCTCCGCCGGCCCCGGTTCGGCGCGCCGAAGCGCCTCGCCCGGCCCGCCTGCCTCCCGACGAAGCCGAACGCCGGGCCTACGCCGCCGCGCGCGGGGGGCCCACGGCGGCCGAAGTGGCCGCCGCGCGGCCTCGGACGGGCAGGGGGCCCAGCTTCAACTGCCGCGGCGCCCGTTCTTCGGCGGAGCGTCTCATCTGCCAGGATCCGGAGCTGGCCTCGCTCGACCGCCGGCTCAACGCCGCCTATGAGGACGCCATCGCGGCCGGCGCGGATCGACGGAGCCTGCGGAGCGAGCAGGACCAGTGGCTGGGGGTTCGCGAACGCGCGGCGCCCGATCCCGACGCGGTGGCCGACGCTTATCGCCGTCGCATCGAGGAGCTGGACTCGCTGCGTTGAGGCGCCTGGTTCACTGCTCGCGGCGGACGCGGATGGCCCGCTGGCCGTCAAGGTTCATGAGGTAGCTGCCCATGGTGGCTCGGCGAACCTCGGCTTTCGATCCCGCGCGAGGCGAACGACCGAGCCGTTCCGTGTCCGTCTGTCGCCAGACTTGGCCTTCCTCCGTCCGCAAAACCCATTTGCCGTCGCCGTCCTGATAGGCGGCCGCCACCACCAGGGCCGCCCGATCGACGGCTTCGACCGTGTCCCCCCGGCGGCCGAACAGGTCCAAGGACGGCAGGTTGAACCCGAACGCCTGCCGGCGCGCGGCGCGAACCTGTTCGCGGTCCACGACCACGACCTCGCCGGATCGCTCCGCCGCGGTCAGCTCTGCGGCGACCCGGTCGTAGCAGGCCAGGCGCGCGCTGTCGGTTGGAATGCTGCGGCAGGCCTCCAGCGCCCGCAGGGGCGCGGCCTGCCCCGCAGGCTGGGCGGAGGCCGGCACGGCCGTCGCCAGCAGGCCGGCGACGGCCAGGGCGGCGTGTGAGGGGCGCTGCATTCCGGAACTCCTTGTAAGTTAACCGCCAACTAACGCCGAAAGGCCTGTGGCGAGATTGCGACACTGCGGCGCCCCTCGTGCGTCGGGCGGCTTCGTACCTGTTGACCATAGTCTCGGCGCGTCGTTAAGCCTGACCGCAATCGGAGACTCTCGTCTTCGAAAGCCACGAATCCGGGCCATGGCGCCCGACGCGTCCCGGGAGAGCCACACTTGAGTCAGCACACCAACCGCGCCCGCCTTCTCACCACGACCATGATCTGCGGCGTGGTGATGGCGTCGGCCACTTCGGCCTGGGCGCAACAGCAAGCGCCCGCGCAGCCGCCCGCGCAGGAAGAAGATCAGGGCACCGCCGGCCTGGGCGTGCCGCAGTCCGCTTCGCCGACCGACGAAGCCGACCTGAACGAGCCCGGCGAGGTTTCCGAGGTCGTCGTCACCGGATCGCGCATCCGCCGTCCCGGCCTGGTCTCCACCAGCCCGATCCAGTCGGTCGGCGAACAGGAAATCCGGCTGCAGCAGACGCCCGAGGTGGAGCAGGTGCTCCGCCAACTCCCGGCTATCCAACCCGCCGACAACGCCACCGTCAACAACGGCACCGCCGGCGCGGCCACCATCAGCCTTCGCGGCCTGGGCGCCCAACGCAACCTGATCCTGATCGACGGCAAGCGCGTCACGCCCTACGACGTCAGCGGCATCGTCGATACCTCCGTCATTCCGACCGCCTTGCTGGAGCGGGTCGACGTGATCACCGGCGGCGCTTCCGCCGTGTACGGCTCCGACGCCATCGCCGGCGCGATCAACTTCATCCTGAAGCGCGACTTCGAGGGCGTCGAGCTCGAGACCAACTACCGCGTCACCGAGGAAGGCGACGGCAAGACCCTCCAACAAGCGGCCACCATCGGCGGCAACTTCATGGACGGCCGCGGCAATGCGGTGGTGCACGTCAACTACTCCAAGCGCGACGGCGTTCTCCTGGGCGACCGGTTATTGGGAACTCTGGGCATCGTCACGGCGACCGGGGGGAATTTCACCCAGTTCCAGCAAGGCCAAGGCCCCGTACCCGCGCCAGCCTACTGGGTTGGAACGAATTCCGTCGCCGCCGGCGGCTCGACGACCACCATCCCGACGCGTGTGGCCAGTGCCGGCGGTCCCGGGCTGGTCCAGTTCCGCGAGGACGGCACGCTGGGCGAGAACTGCTCGGTGTTCAACTTCAACCCGTATAACTACTATCAA
>JAHWJX010000077.1 GCA_019348195.1 Pseudomonadota bacterium
AGATCCAGGAGTATTCGGTCACCAACCGTGGCCTGCGCCCGCGCCTGATCGGCACGCCCGAGCAGATCCGGGAAAAGGTGGAAGCCTACCAGGCCGCCGGCCTCGACCTGCTGCTCTTGCAGTTCAGCCCGCAGTACGAAGAGATGGAGCGGTTCTCGGCCCAGGTGATCCGACCCGAGACCCGGGCCCAGCCCCGGAATGCGGCCGCCTGATGCCCGGACTTCTTGTTCCCCATCCGTCCGGCGGCGTCCCGGGCTGCTCTCGCGGTTGCGCTCGCTCGCCGGCGCCCCTGTGGACGGCTCCAGCGGTTGAGTAGGTCTGCACCAAGCAGGACGGCTTCGGAGGTCCGTTTCCGCCGAAGTGATGCGATTCAAGCGCTCGGCGTGCCCGCCGAGCCGCTAGGCTAGCCCGTGCGGAAATGGCTTCTGACGGCGCTGCTGATCGGCATGGGTGGAGCAGCTTGGCATCTCGGGTTCGGGGCCGAGGAGCCTAGGCCTTTGGTCGAGAAGACTCGTTCGGCGCTTAGCGATGCAAGCACGCTCAACCTCGAGAAAGCTGCCGATTATTGGCTCTCGCAGAGCGGCGAGCGGCGCGCCGAGAACAATGTCCAGGCGAGCGGCACGGCGCTCGCCCTCGCCATCAGGCTCGGCCGCCTGGAGGCGTTGCGAGCGGGGACGAAGCCGGTGCCGGACAGGCTCAAGCGGCAGTTTCGCAAACATTTCGACGAGGCGGTGCTGGACGAGGCTTTGTGGACCGTCGCTGAACCCGAAACCCGTCTGGGACGGATCCTTGCCCGCTGGCCGGTCAAGGAGGGCGCGGTCACTCTGGGCAACGTGATCGTATTCAAAACCGAAAACGCATCCAGGAACCGCAGCCTGTTCGCGCACGAACTGGCCCATGTAGAGCAATATCGAGAGCTTGGGATCGGCGAGTTCGCGAGCCGATATGCCGCAAACCCTGAGCCGATCGAAGCCGCGGCGAGAAAGAAGTCCCGGCGGGTGATGCGGAGCCTTTGAGGCTTCCCTCTCCTCCGCTGCGCAACGGCTCATCACGGCTCCGGACGGAGGCCACTGCGCAGGGGGCAGGCCGCTCTCGTCCGGGGCAGGCTAGGCGCCTTCCAGCAGGCAGGCGCCGGGAGCGGCTTCGTGCAGAGCGGCGCTCCCCATGATCTCGTCAAAGCTCGTTGGTGGACAGTCCAGGCCTCCTCCGCGGTCGGGGTCAAGCCGTCGAGAAGGCGGCCGGTGGTGGTTCACAGGCCCTCGATGGTTCGCTCGGCGGCCTTGCGCAGCAGCGCCTTGAGCTTGGAGAAGGTCTCTCGATCGGGTTTGAAGTCGGGGCTGTAGGGCGGGGCGGTAGAGCAGTCGGGCGCCGCAAGCGTGGATCATCTCGCGCACCCTCGGCCGATCGTGGTCTCGGATCCGTTTCCAGCGGTCGCCCCGCGTTCGCTGCTGGCGCGGCGCAGTTTCCGGTGCATGGCCACGCTGTCGGTTGCGCGGTATGCCCAGCTGTAGGACCCCCGACCCAGCCAAGATGCCGTAAGGAGAGCAGGAACCGGCAACCTGGGTCGCTGCTGAACGTTGGCACTGCTCGTGGACACGCAACTCCGCGAGAACCCAGGCGGGGTGACCCGCATACAGGAGACGCAAGATGGGACGGATAAGAATGCTCGCCGCCGGCATGATGATGACGGCGCTCGCAGGGACGGCGGGGTGCGCCGGCATGCAGGACAAGATGGGCGCGTCCGGAGAGATGGGCGCTGCCGGCGGCATGGAGTCTTCAGGAAACATGGGCATGTCCGAAGGCATGCAGATGTCGGAGGCCGACAAGAAGATGATGGCCTCCTGCATGGCCATGCCCCGCGATCGGATGATGAAGAACGCTCGGTGCCAGGAAATGGCAAAGATGCACCCTGAGATGATGAACAAGGGGACCAACAATCCGATGTGATGAACACGGAGGTTTCGTGTCGAGTGGCTCCGCCTTCCAGCCCGGTCAGCCGGGCGGGCGGGGCGAGCGCGTGACGGAACGCTTCGTTTGAGGATGGACTCCATGTTCGAACTGCCCCATCGCACAGCCCTGATCGTGGTCGATGTCCAGCGGGGGTTCGACGACCCCTATTGGGGTGCGCGCAACAATCCGGGCGCAGAGACCAACGTGGCTCGGCTGATCCAGGCGTGGCGGGAGGCCGGTCGGCCCGTGTTCCATGTGATGCACGACTCCGTGTCGCCGGCCAGTCCGCTACGTCCGGGAACACCCGGCAACGCGCCCAAGCCCGAAGCCCTGCCGCGCGAAGGCGAGCCGGTGCACCGCAAGAGCGTCAACAGCGCCTTTATCGGCACCACCCTGGAGGCGGACCTGCGACGCGCCGGGCTGGACACGCTCGTGGTGGTCGGGCTGACCACCAACCACTGCGTGTCGACCACCGTCCGCATGGCCGGCAATCTCGGGTTCGAGACCTATCTGGTGTCGGACGCCACCGCGACCTTCGACCGGCCTGGCGTCGACGGGCGGAACCGGCCGGCGGACGAAGTCCACGCGGCGGCTCTGAGCGATTTGCAGGGAGAGTTCGCGACCGTGGTGGACACCGCCTCGGTGCTGAGCGCAGCAGGCTTCTGATGGTGGCGGCGAAAGAGGGCCCGGTCCGCGTCGCGGTGATCCAGGCAGGCTCGATCCTGTTCGACACACCCGCGACCCTGGCGAAGTTGGGCCGCCTGGTGAGGGAGGCCGCCCAGCAAGGCGCGCGCCTGGCGGTCTTCCCCGAGGCTTTCGTCGGCGGCTACCCCAAGGGCTTGGACTTCGGCGCCCGGGTCGGGTCGCGGTCGCCGGAAGGCCGCGACTGGTTCCGCCGCTACTTCGAGAGCGCGATCGAGGTTCCAGGGCCGGAAACGGCGGACATGGGCCGGGCGGCGCAAGAGGCGGGCCTGCATCTGGTGGTGGGCGTCATCGAGCGGGACGGCGGCACCCTGTATTGTACGGTGCTGTTCTTCGGCGAGGACGGGCGGTTGCTGGACAAGCACCGCAAGCTCATGCCGACCGGCATGGAGCGGCTGATCTGGGGCTTCGGCGACGGTTCCACCATTCCCGTTGTCGACACCCCGTTGGGCCGCACGGGCGCGGTGATCTGCTGGGAGAACTACATGCCGCTCCTGCGTACAGCGATGTACGCCCAAGGGGTCGAGATCTATTGCGCGCCCACCGTGGATGATCGCGAGACCTGGGCGACCTCCATGCGCCACATCGCCCTGGAGGGACGGTGCTTCGTGCTTTCGGCGGTGCAGTACATGACGCGCGCCGACGGACCGGCCGATTACGCGCCTATCCAGGGGAGCGCGCCTGAAACCGAGCTGATCCGCGGCGGCAGCCTGATCGTGGGGCCCTTGGGAGAGGTCTTGGCCGGCCCGGTCTACGGGGGCGAGCAGGTGCTGGTGGCCGATCTCGACTTGGACGAGATCGCGCGGGCCAAGTTCGATTTCGACGCGGTGGGCCATTACGCCCGGCCGGACATCTTCGAACTGCGGGTGGACCGCAAGCCACGCTCGCCCGTGACGCTGTCCCGGACGTTGTCTCCGGACCCGTGACGCGCCTGCGATCTCAGCGGGTTCCGAACAACCGGTCTCCGGCGTCGCCCAGGCCGGGAAGGATGTAGCCATGGTCGTTCAGCCGCCGATCGAGAGCCGCGGCCCAGATCGGAACGTCGCCATGCGTTTGCCGCAACCGACGCACGCCCTCGGGCGCGGCGACCAAACAGACGAGCCGCAGATTGGAGGCGCCGCGCGCCTTTAGCCGATCCAAGGCGGCCACGGCCGTGTTGGCGGTGGCCAGCATGGGGTCGACCACGATGATCAGCCGCTCGGATAGATCCTCCGGCGCCTTGAAATAGTACTCCACGGCTTCGAGCGTCTCCGGATCGCGGTACAGGCCGATGTGGGCCACCCGGGCGGACGGCACGAGGTCCAGCATGCCCTCGAGCAGGCCGACGCCGGCCCGGAGAATGGGGGCGAACACCAGCTTTTTCCCAGCGATCCGGGGCGCCTGGATGGTCTCCAGCGGAGTATCGATCGTGACCGGCTCGAGAGGGAGATCCCGCGTGACCTCGTAGCACATCAGGGTCGAGATCTCCCGCAGCAGCTGCCGGAAGGCCGCCGTGGAGGTCCGTTTGTCGCGCAGCAGGGTCAGCTTGTGCTGCACCAGCGGATGGTCGAGGACGGTGAGGCCTTCCATGTCTGTCCCTTGCGCGTGCGCGCCTGCATGGTCGACACAGGGGTGTGACGGCAATCCCCCTCATCGTGGACTGCGACCCCGGCGTCGACGACGCCGTCGCCCTGCTCCTCGCCTTTGCAGCCCCCGAGCGGCTTGAGCTCCTCGCCGTGACCACGGTGGGCGGCAATGTTCCGGCGCGCCTGACGGCGCGCAATGCGCGCATCATCCGCCAGATCGCCGGTCGCCAGGCGGTGCCCGTCTACGCGGGCGCGGAGCAGCCGCTGGTTCGCGCCGCCGAGGCGGCCAGCCACTTTCACGGAGAGTCCGGCCTGGGATGGATGGAGCCCTTCGAGCCCGATGTTCCGACCGCAGCGGGACACGCCGCCCTGGCCATCGTGGAGACGGTCATGGCGCGTCCGGCCGGGACGGTGACGGTGGCCGCCATGGGACCCATGACCAACCTGGCGCTCGCGATGAGGCTGGAGCCGGCGGTCGTGGATCGGTTGGCGCAGGTGGTCGTGATGGGCGGCGCGCGGCGCGAAGGGGGCAACATCACCGCTTCGGCGGAGTACAACATCTTCGCCGACCCGCATTCAGCCCAGATCGTGTTCAGTTCCGGGCTCCCTGCGGTGGTGCTGGGGTTGGACGCCACCCACCAGGTTCGCACCACGCCGGAGCGACTGGCGGCGATCAAGGCCCTGGACAGGCCGGCGGCCAGAATCGTCGCGCAGCTGCTGGAATTCTCGCAGGACGTCGAACGACGCCTCGTCGGGCCCGAGCCGCCGCCGCTGCACGACCCCTGCACCATCGCCTGGCTGCTCGCCCCTGAGCTGTTCACCGCCGTTCCAGTGGGCCTGAGCGTGGAGACCAGCTCACCCCTGACTCTGGGGCACACGGCGGTCGAGTTCCGCGGAACCGACCCGGGCGGGTCCGCCATCCGATGGGTGACCAAGGTGGACGCGGACGGGGTCTACGCGCTCTTGTTGGAGCATCTGAGGGGGTGAAGGCGCCCCGGATCACCGTGGTCGGATCGGTCAATCTCGACCTGGTCGCGACCGGGCCGCGGTTGCCCGCTCCCGGTGAAACGGTCACGGGCGCGACCCTGGCCCGCCACCCAGGCGGAAAGGGGGCCAATCAGGCGCTCGCCGCCCGTCGCCTGGGCGCCAGCGTCCGTCTGGTCGCGCGGGTCGGCGACGACGCCATGGCGGAGGAGGCCACCGCCCTCCTGCGAAGTGAGGGGGTCGACCTGCGCGCCTGTCTGGCCGACGCCCGACACCCGACAGGGGTGGCGCTGATCGCGGTCTCGGCCGATGGCGAGAACCAGATCGTCGTGGCCCCTGGGGCCAACGCAGCGCTCCGGCCGGACCACCTGGACAGCCTGGTCGGCGAGGCCCTGATCTGCCAGCTCGAGGTCCCGGTCGAAACGGTGGGACGGGCGACCGAGCGCGCGAACGGCTTTGTCTGCCTGAACCTCGCTCCGGCGCTCGACATCCCCGACGCGGTTCTGGCGCGCGCCGACCTCCTGGTGGCCAACGATGCGGAAGCCTCCATCTACGGCGAGCGACTTCACGCGGGGCCCGGGCTGGTGGCGGTGACCCACGGCGCCCGCGGCGCCACCCTGATCCAGGGCGGCCGCACCCTCGCCCATGCCGCCCCGCCGGAGGTTGCGGTGGTGGACACCACAGGCGCCGGAGACGCCTTTGTGGCCGCGCTGACGTTGGCTCTTCTGGAGGGGCGCCCTCACCCGGAGGCGTTGGCCTGGGCCTGTGCGGCCGGCGCGCTCACCGCCACCCAGGCCGGGGCTCAGCCCCCCCTGCCCCGCCGCGCCGAGGTGGAGGCGCTCCTACGGTCCCGGCCCCCTGTTTCAGTGGACCCGCTGTCCCGCTGAGCCGCCTGATCGTGGGCGTTCAGTACTGGCCGTAGCGTCCCCGCACGGACTCGAGCAGCCGGCCGGGGTCGTAGCCGACGCCGTCCTTGAAGACGATCTCGACATTGCCGATGTCGCCGATCGCCTTGGAGGGATCGCCCTTGACCACCACGAGGTCGGCGTTCTTGCCCGGCGCGATCGAGCCTATCCGATCGGCCAGACCCAGATAGGTCGCGCCGTTCAGGGTGGCGATCTTGACGGCCTCCTCCGGCGTGAAGCCGGCCTCGACGAGAAGCTCCAGGTTGCGGTGGTTGCCGAAGCCCGGAACGACCCCGCCGTTGCCCGTGGGATCGGGGCCGGCGATCAGGAGCCCGCCTTGCCGCACGAACTCCCGCTCCAGCGCCATGGCGTTGCGAAAGTTGCTGGCCGCGGTGGCGAAGCGCTCCCGCGGCGGCGTGTTGCGAAGGTTGCGGGCGTACAGATAGGCCTCGCGCGCCTGCGGGGTCAGCACGGCCATGGCCCGGGCGTTCAGCGGCGCGTGGCCGGGCACGCTCTGCTCGAACACCGGCAGGGTGGAGGTGATCGCCACCCGGCGCTGGATCAGCAGGCGGATCAGCGCTTGGGCCTCGGGGCTCTGGGGCGTCATGGCCTGCAGGGTGGGCGATCCGGTCCCGGCGGAGCAGACGTCCGGCTGCTTGCCCGGGTCCAGCTGGGTGTTGACGAAAAAGCCGTGCTCCAGATTGTCGATCCCGAGCTGGGCCGCCTCGGGATAGGTCACTGAGCAAAGGTGGCCCGTGACCTTCAGCCCGCGCCTGTGGGCCTCCTCGATGGCGGCCCCCAGCTCTGCCCGGGTGATGTTCATATAGGCTTTGAAGGAGGTCACGCCCTGGTCGGCCCAGTAAGCGACCATGCGCCGGGCGTCCTGCGGCCCTTGCAGCCGGTGCATCTGGATGAAGGGGCTGGTGGCGCCCTCCAGATAGGGGCCGGTCACGTCCATGTGCGGGCCGACGAGCTCGCCCGCATCGATCATGCGCTTCACGTTCAGGTCGGCGTAAGGCTCCACGCTGCCCGTCGTCCGGATGGTGGTGACGCCGGCCGCCAGATAGAGCCGGGGCGAGGAGAAGGTCATCTGCGGGACCAGCAGCGGCGGTTCGCTGTGCCCCTCGGCGTCCAGGTTGGGCCGCGCAATATAGTACATGTGGTCGTGCATGCCGACCAATCCCGGCAGGACGGTCCGCCCCGCCAGATCGAGCACCACCGCGCCGGCCGGGGCTTTGAGACCCCCAGCTCCGACCGAGCGGATAAGGCCGTTCTCCAGGATGATCGTGCGGCCGGCCTGCGCCGGCGCGCCCGTACCGTCGATGACGCGCACATTGCGCACCACCACCGTCCCAGCCTTCACCCGCACATAGGGCTGCACCGCAGGGCCCGGGACCGCCGGACGGGCCAGGATGGCGGGCGCGGGAGGCGGCGGCGCAGCCGCGCCAGGGGTGGCCAGCATCAAGGCCGCCGCACCTCCCAAGATCCAGCTCGTGCGCACGTTCAGCTCCCCCTTCCTCGACGGGCGGAGGTTAGCTCTGTCTTGAGGCGCAGTCACGGAAGGCGGAACTGCGCTCGGGAAAGCGTAGAGGCGGCCACCGGCGCCAGCCAAGCTCAGACTGCTCCAGGCTTTTGCTTACGGGCTGCGCCTTGACGCTCGCCACAGCTGGCTCTGGAATGTGGCTCTCAAAACTTCTGGAGGCTTGGCAATCTGGTCGGTCGACGCATCAGAACTCAGGAGCGTCGGCCCTGCCCCCGCGACTTGAACGCCGTGCGAACCCGACGCGGGCCGTTCGCTGCCGGGCGCGACCGCGCTACACTCCCCTGTCAGCTGAAGGCTCACCCATGACCCGTCCCTTTGCGCGCCTGGCCCTCGCCGCCTGCCTGCTCCTGAGCCTCGGCCAGGCGGCGCAGGCCCAGGCCCCCGCCACACCTCTCGCTCCGGCCCGCCCCCTCGCGCCTGGCGTCCTAGCCCCGGGCTCCACCGCCCCCGGCCCGCCGGCCGCCATTCCCGCCCACCGGGAGGGCGACTTCACCGTGCGGAACTTCCGGTTCAAGTCCGGCGAGGTCCTGCCCGAACTGCGGCTGCACTACACCACCCTGGGCCAGCCCCGGCGCGACGCGCGGGGCCGCATCACCAACGCCGTGATGATCCTGCACGGCACCGGCGGCACGGGGCAGCAGTTCCTGCGGCCTCAGTTCCGCGACGTCCTCTTCGTCCCCGGCGGACTGCTGGACCCGCAGCGTTATTTCATCATCCTTCCGGACAATGTGGGTCATGGCGGCTCCTCCAAGCCGAGCGACGGGCTGCGGGCCGCCTTTCCCAAGTACGACTACGACGACATGGTCGCCGCCCAGCACGCGCTCCTGACCCGGGGCCTGGGCGTGGACCGCCTGCGCCTTCTGGCCGGCACCTCCATGGGCTGCATGCACGCCTTTGTCTGGGGCCAGACCCATCCCGACTTCGCCCAGGCCCTGCTGCCCCTGGCCTGCCAGCCGGTGCAGATCGCCGGCCGCAACCGGCTGTGGCGCAAGATGGCCATGGACGCCATCCGCGCCGATCCCGCCTGGCAGGGCGGGAACTATCGCACCCAGCCCCTGGCCGGCCTGCGCACGGCCGAGAATCTGCTGATCCTGGCGGGGGCCGCTCCCCTGCCCATGCAGATCGCCGCACCCACGCGCGAGGCCGCCGACAAGCTGCTGGAAGATCGGTTCAAGGCCGACATCGTTCGCCTGGACGCCAACGACCTGCTTTATCAGCTGGATTCGTCACGCAACTACGATCCGTCGCCCGGGCTCGAGCGGATCACTGCGCCGCTGACGCTGGTCAATTCGGCCGACGACTTCATCAACCCGCCGGAGCTCGGGATCGCCGAGCGGGAGATGCCGCGCGTAAGAAACGGGCGCTATGTCCTGCTGCCCGTGAGCGCCGAAACCAAGGGGCACGGGACTCACACCTGGGCGGCGCTGTGGAAGGACCACCTCCAGGCGCTGCTGGAGCGCTCGGCCGGTTCCACCCAGGCGAGCGCGCCGGCTGCGGCGGGGGCCTCCGACGATCCCCTCGCCCGTGAGCGCGCCTTCCTGGTCCGCAACGCCGGGGAGCCCGGCGTGGTCAGCCTGCCGGGGTTGCAGTACAAGGTGCTGCGCTCCGGCCCCGCGACCGGTCGGCGGCCGACGCGGGCGGACGACGTCACGGTGCGCTACCAGGGCCGGTTCCTGGACGGCCGCGTGTTCAGCACCTCCGGCGACGAGGGTCGGGCCACCACCACCTTCCCCTTGCAGAAGCTCATCCCGGGCTGGCTGTCCGCCCTGCAGCTCATGCGCCCCGGCGACGAATGGATGCTGTACGTGCCGGCGCACCTTGGCTATGGCGCGGCCGGCAAGTCCTACATTCCCCCGAACAGCACACTGGTGTTTCGCGTCGAGTTGGTCTCAGCCGCCCCCTCGGCCGAGCAGCCGCTGTCGCGCTAGAGCGGTTTTCACGCGGGTGGAATCGCGCGGGATTCCCAAGGGCGGTTTGATCTGATTCAGGGTCGGGGCTGGCGAGGGAGGCCGGCCCGCATGCCCAAGCCGCTGTCGTTCGACCTTCGCTCGCGTGTCCTGGCCGCCGTGGATAGCGGGCTATCATGTCGCCAGGCGGCGGAGCGTTTCGGGGTGAGCGCGTCGAGTGCGATCCGGTGGGTGGCGCTGCGCCGGTCAGGTGGCGAGGCCCGTCCGCGGCAGCAAGGCGGGGACCGGCTCTCCCACCGAACTGAGGCGCACGCGACGCTGATCCATGCCGCCCTGAACGAGGTGCCTGACATCACCCTGTCGGAGATCAAGCAGCGGCTCGCCGCCCACGGCGCTCTGGTCAGCATCGCCGCATTGTGGCGCTTCTTCCGACGCCACAAGATCACTCGCAAAAAAAGACTGCGCAT
>JAHWJX010000078.1 GCA_019348195.1 Pseudomonadota bacterium
CCCCGCTCCCCGCCCCCACCACCACCGCCTTTTCAAGCAGAAGCCGGCTTTAGAGATCACCGTCATCGTCAGCCACGTGGCCCGCCACCTGGCCGGTTCCTACATTGTCAACCGAATGCCGGTCAACGCCCTGGCCCGCCTGCCCCGCCCCCGGCCTGGCCTCAGCCCTGGACCTCCGCCCTGGCCCATGCGCTTCCGGGCCTGTCCGAGCCCACCGCCCGCTACGAGCCGGTTTCCGCGCACGAACCGCTCACGTCCCACCCGGCGCCCTCGGCCGAGATCATCGACCCGCTCGACTTCCCCCTGGGGGCCGCCCGCGCCCAGGTGCATGAGACCTACATCGTGGCCCAGACCCGCGACGGCGTGGTGATCGTGGACCAGCACGCCGCACACGAACGCCTGGTCATGGAACGGATGAAGGCCCAGCTGGCCGGGGGCGCGGTGGCCCGCCAGGCCCTGCTCATCCCCGCCGTGGTCGAGCTGGACCCGGCCGAGTCGGAGCGCCTGTGCGCCGCGGCCCCGGATCTGGCGGAGCTGGGTCTGGTCATCGAACCCTTCGGCCTGGGCGCGATCCTGGTTCGCGAAACCCCCGCGCCGCTGGGCGACCCCGACCCCGCCGCCCTTGTCCGCGACGTGGCCGATGACCTGGCCGAGCACGGCGGGGCGCTGTCCCTGCGCGACCGCCTGGCCCATGTGGTGGCCACCATGGCCTGCCACGGCTCCGTCCGCGCCGGCCGCCGCCTGAACGCCCCCGAGATGAACGCCCTGCTCCGGGAGATGGAGCGCACGCCCCTCTCCGGCCAATGCAACCACGGCCGTCCCACCTATGTGGAGCTCAAGCTTCAGGACATTGAGAAGCTCTTCGGGAGGCGTTGAGCGCATGAAGGTCAAGGGCCTGTCCTGGGTGGGCGTGGGTTCGGACGACTTCCCCCGGACCCTGGCCTTTTTCACCGAAGTCCTCGGGCTGGAACCGGCCGTAGTGGACGAACGCGGCGTGGCGCTGCTTCACGCCGGAGAGGGCCAGGTTGTAGAGATCTTCGGTCCGGGCACGGGCGGCCGCGCCTTGACCTCCCCACCCGCCGTCGCCTTTGAAGTGGACGACGTCCGAGCCGCCCGGGCGGAGCTCGCCCGCTACGGGGTGGAGATCATCGGCGACATCGGCGCCTGGAACGGCTTCGAGTGGCTCTATTTCCGCAGCCCGGATGGCTACGTCTTCTCCGTCAAAAAGACCCCGCCCCCCGGCTGGGAGAAGACCGCCTAGCGCCGCAGGGGCCTGCCCCGGGGCGCGCGCACCCAGGCTTCCAATCCCCCACTGCCGCTCTCCCCGGCGAAAGCCGGGGCCCACGGCGCCGCCGCACCTTGGCCGGAAGTGATTGCGGGTTCCGCCCGCCGATCGGACGCTCGGCCCGTCGCGGCCTGGACCCCGGCTTTCGCCGGGGAGAGCGGAAAGGAGGGCCGCGGAGCGGAGGCAGGAGCATGATGACCGGCCCTAGGCCCGGCCTTCCAGCCGAAGAAAGAAGACCCGCGCCGCGCCGTAGCGCCGCTGGTCCAGCAGGGCCCAGCCCGGAACCTCCACGGCCGGCTCCTCGGCCCCGCGCTCCCAAACGGCCAGGGCGCCCGGCTCCACCCAGCCGCCCTCCTCCAGGCTCTCCAGCGCCCGCTCGCCCAGCCCCTTGCCGTAGGGCGGGTCCAGGAAGACCAGGTCGTAAGCCGGTCCGGCGCCCGCCGGACGCGTGCCCATGTCGGTTGCGTTGCGCCGGTCCATTCGCGTCTGCCCCGACAAGCCCAGCGCCGCCGCGTTGGCGTCGATGGCTCCCCTCGCGCGCCCGTCCGACTCCACGAACAGGCAGACCTCCGCCCCGCGCGACAGCGCCTCGAACCCGAGCGCGCCCGACCCTGCGAACAGGTCCATCACCCGCCGGCCCTCCCAGCGCGGCGGCTCGGTCAAGGGCGACCACCCCGCATGCTCCAGCACGTTGAACAGCGCTTGCCGCGCCCGGTCGCCCGTGGGTCGCGTGCCCTGCCCCTCCGGCGCCCTCAACCCCCGTCCGCGGAAACGCCCGCCGACGATCCTCATCCAGACAAGCCCATGAGCCTCTCTCACCACATGCGCAGGCCGGCCGCCACCGCCGTCTCGCGCCGCTCGGGGCGGTGTGCCAGAAGCCGGCATGACCTCCGCCTTTCTGTCCCATGTGGGACCGCCCGAGCGCAGCCCGCTGCGCTGGTTCGGCTGGCTGGCGCTGGCCGCGACCTTCGGCCTGTTCGCGTCGTTTCTCGTGCTCTTGGTGTTCCAGATGATCGATCCGGCCTGGGTCGCGCTCGCGGCCACGAGCGCCCCCCTTCCAGAAGGGCCGGGCCGGCTGGTGTCGGAAACCCGGTTCACCCTGCTGGCGGCCAGCCTGCTGCTCGCGGTGGCCATGGCCGTGCTCTACGCCGCCCGGCTGGCCTTTCGCCGCCCGGCCCGGACCTTCATCGCGCCCACCCGCCCCTTCCGCCTACGGGTCCTGCTGCTGGGTTTCGTCCTTTTCGGAAGCCTGGCCACCCTCGCCGTGCTGCTGGAGGCAGGGTTCACCGGCGAGCCCCTGAGCCCGCCCGTCCTGGACGCCCGCTACCCGCTTGATCACCGCCTGCTCTACGCAGGGGGCGCGGTGGTCTTCCTGCTGATCGCGGCGCTGGCCGAGGAGATCGTCTGCCGCGGCGTTCTGCTTCAGCTCACGGCCGGCTTCACGCGCCGCCTGCCCGTGCTGCTGCTGGTGAACGGAGCCGTCTTCTCCGCCCTGCACTTCGACCCCGCGCCCGACGCCTTTGTGGCCCGCGCGGCCAGCGGGGCCGTCTGGGCCTGGACCGCCCTGCGCCTGGCCGGCATCGATTTCGCAGTGGGCGCTCACCTCGCCAACAACCTCGTCCTGTCTCTGCTGGTGAAGCCCATCAGCGAGGGCGTCCAGACGGGCCGCGAGATGCCTCCCAGCGTCCTGGCGCTGGACCTGGGGCTCAGCCTGGCTCTGGTGGCGGCGGTCCTGGCCGCGCTTCGCTCGCCTGTCGTGCGGTCCTGGACGGAGACGCAGGCGGGCGCGCCCGCGCTCGCGCAAACCTTCGACTAGGGCCGTTTCGGCGATCGGGAGCTCCGGTCGGGCGTCGGCTTCGCGGCCGGCGCCGCCTTGCCGCGCGGGATTCCGCCCGGCTTGGGCGCCTTGGCCTTGGCCCAACCGGCCTTGTAGACCTTCTTCTCGCGTTTGGGCGGCTGGGCGTCCGCGGCCGGCTCCACGGTTCTGGCGCCCTCCCGGCCGGACGCCGCCGCTGCACCTGCGCCGGGCGGGCGGGCGGAGTCCACCCCACCTTCTCCCCCTTGGGCAGGGCTTCCGGCGCGATCCGTTCAGCCAGGAGCTCGCGGATCACCCGCGGCCCGACCTCCTCCACCCCGCCCGGCTCCAGCGTGCCCAGCTGGAAGGGCCCGTAGGCCAGGCGGATCAGCCGGTTCACCTTCAGACCCAGGTGCTCCAGCACGCGCCGGACTTCCCGGTTCTTCCCCTCGGTCAGGGCCACGCTGATCCAGAGGTTGGCCCCCTGCGGGCCTTCCTTGGCCTTGTCCAGCCGCGCCTCGATCGGGCCGTAGGCCACGCCTTCGATCGTTACGCCGTTCTGGAGCGTGTCCAGCTTCTCCTGCGTCACGCGTCCGCGCGCACGGGCCCGGTAGCGCCGCACCCAACCGGAGGACGGCAGCTCCAAGGCGCGCGCCAGCCCCCCGTCGTTGGTGAGCAGCAGCAGCCCTTCCGAATTGATGTCCAGCCGTCCCACGCTGATCAGACGGGGCAGCCCCGGCGGCAACTGCTCGAACACGGTGGGACGGCCCTTGGGGTCGTTGTGGCTGGTCAGCAGCCCCACCGGCTTGTGGTGCCGAAACAGCCGGGTGGGCTCCGCTTCCCCCACGACCTCGCCGTTGACCGTCAGGATGTCGCCGCGCCCGACGCTCACCGCCGGCGTGGTCAGCACCGTCCCGTTCAGCGCCACCCGTCCTTCGGCGATCAGCCGCTCCACCTCGCGCCGGGACGCCACCCCCGCCCGCGCCAGCACCTTGGCCACGCGCTCGGCGCTTGGGGCCTCACCCCGCGCGCCCCGGCTGGCGAGAGCTTGACCCGGAGCCTCGGGACCGCTCCCGTGCTCGCCCTTATGTTTCAACCGATCACCGCTCATGACGAGCAGCTAATGCGCCTGGCGCTGGAGGCGGCGCAAGCCGCCGCGCGCGCCGGCGAAGCTCCCGTGGGGGCCGTGATCGCCGACTTGGCCAGCGGCGACATCGTCGCGCGCGCGGGCAACGCCCCCATCTCCGGCCACGACCCGACCGCCCACGCCGAGATCCTGGCGCTCCGGGCCGCCGCCAAGGCCTTGGGAAACTATCGCCTGAACGGCCTGACCCTGGTCGTCACCCTGGAACCCTGCGCCATGTGCGCCGGGGCCATCAGCCATGCCCGCATCGGCCGGCTCGTCTACGGCGCTTCGGACCCCAAGGGCGGGGCGGTGGAGCACGGGCCGCGCCTGTTCGAACAACCCACCCTCCATCACCGTCCCTTGGTGACGGCCGGTGTCCTAGGCGCCGAGAGCGCCGCCCTGCTGCGCGGCTTCTTCCGCGAACGGCGTCAGCCGAAGGCCGCCTCGCCGGCGCGCAGTCCGCTCATCATCGATTGATTGCTCCAAAGGTACGCCCATTCGCCGAAGCGCCCCGCCACCTGGATGCCTTGACTTTCGACCCAGGCCCGCACCCGGTCGCGCCGCGCCTCCATGCCCAGGTCGAACACCACATTGCCGTAGGGCAGCCGCATGTGGTGGACGAACAGGAGGTCCTGCTCCACGGCCAGCCCCATCCGGCGGAGCCCCTCGACCGTGTTGGCCTTTAGCGCCTCCACCGAATGCGTCTGGGGCTGCTTCACGGAGGAGTAGATCTCGAACTGCAGCGAACTGCAGCCTGGCGGGGCGTTGGACTCCGCCTTCCAGCTCGGCGCATAGCCGCGGGCCGCCAGGATCTCGCGGTCGTAGATGTAGAACCACAGGGTCGGCGACACCTGCGGGCGGTTGAAGCCGATGGAGATCAGGTCCACCACCGTCGCGAACAGGGTCTCGGCATCCGCGCGCACCGCGTCCGGGGCGTTCGGCATCAGCCCGATCAACACCGGCAAGGGCAGGCTGGAGACCATGTTGCGGTACTGGACCGTTTGGCCGTTGGCGAAGCGCACCGTTCGCGAGGGCGCGTCCACTTCCACCGCGCGATGGCCCGGGACGATCTCCACCTCCTTGACCATGGGCTCCATGAAGGCGCGGTAGCCGCCCTCCTTGGGATAGCGCATCTCCCTAGCGTAAAAGGCGTTGGGCGTGTCCTCCGTGAAGGCCCCCGTCAAGACCTCGCGCAGGTCGGCGCGACGCACCCGCTGCCCGATCCAGTCGGTGCCGAGTTGCTCGGCCGGCAGCGTCCAGTACTTCTCCGTATAGACCATGGGCCAACGCGCCGCGATGGGCTCTCCGTACTGCTGGACCAGCCAGTCCCTGTAGTTGCGAATTTCGCCTTGCGGCGCTTCCGCCAGCCCGGCGATGAGCTCGACCTTCTCCTGCGTCGGCAGCGGATGCATGTTGTTCTGAACCGGGTGGCGCAGCCACAGATCGCGGTCCCAGTTCACCGCTTCAGGCTCGTGGGTGTTGTAGGGAGAGCGATCGAACACCTCCCGCACCTCCCGCTCCTCCGCGAAAGACAGGTGCACCGCGGTGTCGAAGCGGAACTCCCCGCGCTCGCTCTGGACCGTGAAGTTGTCCAACAGCCCGCCCGGCCGCTCGCGGGCCTCGTAGACGACGGCGTGCTTGCCGCGTTGCTTGGCCTGGTAGGCGGCGGCCACGCCTGCGATGCCGCCGCCCAGCACGATATTGTCGATCATGGGGTGTCCATCTGGAGGGCCCGCCACTCCGGCGAGGCCGTCAGCCGTTCCACATAGCCGGCCAGCGATTCGGTCCAAGGCGGCATGGCGTCCAGCCCCAGAAGGCCCAGCCGGTAGTTCAAGGCGGTTTCGTTGGGCGACACGGGCGCCAGCCGCTTGAAAGCCGGGCCGGGCGAAACGGAGCAAGGGAGAGCTGAAATCCGCACGATCTCCGCAACATACTCGAAGCGGCTGGCCGCGCCCTGGCCCACCACATTGAAGGTGCCCCGCAGTTGCGCGTCCACCATGGACAGCGCCTGCCGCGCCACATCGCCTGCAAAGGTGGGATTGCCGCGCTGGGACGCGTCGCTGGTCATGTGCGCCGTGCCCCGCGCCTCCAGCAACCGCCGCCATACGAAGTTCTTGGGCTGCTGAGTCCCACCGTACAGCCAGCCCGTGCGCAGGATCAGGTGCTCGCAGCCGGAGTCCCGGACCGCCGCCTCGCCCGAGACTTTCGATCGGTGATGCGTGGTGGTCGGCCGAACGGGGTCCTCTTCCGTGTAGGGCCCCGACTTCCAGTCGCCGTAACATCCGGTGCTGGACAGGTGCACCAGCAAGGCGCCGGCACGTCGGCACGCCGCCCCCAGCAGCCCTGGCAGCACGCTGTTGGCCGCAAAGGCCGCGTCCGGCTCGGTTTCCGCGACCTCGGCGTCGGTGTGCGCCGCGCAGTTGACCACCACCTCGGCGCCGGAGTCCGCCACCAGCCTCTGGATGGCGGCCGCGCGGCGAACGTCCAGGGCGTCGCGTCCCGCCGTGGCCAGGTCGTCGCCGGCCAGGGCTTGGGCGAAGGCGGAGCCCAGCACCCCGCCGGCCCCGGTGAGCAGCACCCTCACGTCCAACTCCAGGGCAGATCCGCAATGGGCAGGGTCTCGGCTTCCGTCGGGTCGTGTTCGATGCTGGCCAGGTTGAGCAGGAGGTTGGGCCCGGCCCCGACGCCGCCAAAGGCCAGCCACAGGCCGGGGGGCACCGTCAGCCGCCCATAGGCGTCCCCGCGATCCGGCGTCAGGTGGCGGGCGCGTTGTTCCCCCGCGCCGTCGCAAGCCACAAAGCGCACCTCGCCCAGCACCACCACGAGGTTCAGGGTCATCCGCCCGTGCCGCCGCCAGCCCTTCACCGCGCCGGGGTCCACCGAGGAGAAATAGGCCTCGCCGAAGCCGGCGAACCCCGGGTCGCTGGCCTTCATGGCGTGACGAACCTCGCCCCCGGCACCCGGGATGCGCTTCAGCGGCGTGAAGAGGAGATCCTCCACTCCGGCCGTCAGCTCGCCCACTTCCGCCGCCTTTCCCGAGCGAGGGATTCGAACGCCCGAACCTGCTCGGTGGTGGCCTCCGACGCGGCGCGGCCGTCGCGCACGACGTCGCGGTACCAGGAGCCGGTGAAGTCCACGCACTCCTCATAGAACAGCGTGGGCGCCCACCGCAGCATCAGCAGCGCCTTGTCGATGTTCAAGCGGAGCAGTCCCGCCTCGTGGAAAGGCACGTTCCCCGTGACCTCATAGCTTTCCGACGGCTCCTCGAACCCCCAGACCTGGGCCAGGTCGCCCAGCAGCTTGAGCACGTTCACAGTTTCCTCGGCGCGCGGCCCGAAGTTGAAGGGCTCGCCGTGCAGGGACGCGTCCTCGGCCATCCTGGCCGCCAAGGCCAGATAGCCGCTGAGCGGTTCCAGCACATGCTGCCATGGCCGGGTTGAGCTCGGGCTTCGGATCTGCACGCGTCCTCCCGTGCTCCAGGCCCGGATGCAGTCGGCTACGATCCGGTCGGCCGCCCAGTCCCCGCCCCCGAGCACGTTACCGGCCCGAACCGTGGAAACGCGAACGGGTCCGTCCTGGCGGAAAAAGGAATGCAGGTAGGAGTACACCACCAGTTCGGCGCCGCTCTTGGAGCCGCTATAGACGTCGCGACCGGCCAGGCGGTCGGTTTCCCGGTACCCCCAAGACCATTCGACGTTTTCATAAGCCTTGTCGCTGGTCACGATGATCGCCGTGCAGGGCTGCTGCAGCTTGCGCAGCGCTTCCAGCACCACGGCCGTGCCCATCACGTTCACCGACAAGGTGTTCAGAGGGTCCGCGTAGGATGTGGACACGATGGCCTGGGCGGCCAGGTGAAAGACGAAGTCGGGACGGAAATCCGCAACCACCTCCGACACCCGCACCGGGTCCCGTACATCGCCCCGCTCGTCCCGGACGCGCCGGCCCAGGCCAGCCGCCTCGAACAAGGACGGCTCGGTCGGCACCCCGTCCGAAAAGCCGCACACCTCCGCGCCCAAGTCCAGCAGCCATGTGGTGAGCCAGCTGCCCTTGAAGCCCGTGTGCCCCGTCACCAGCACCCGCTTACCGCGGTAGGCGTCTCCGAAGAAGCCGGTCAACCCCGAACCTCCGTCACCACTGCTTCCACGGCGCCCGGCCCCCCTCCCAAAGGTCGCGCAAGAGCGTCAGGTCGCGCACCGTGTCCATGCACTGCCAGAAGCCGTCGTGCTTGAAGGCGTTCAGCTGCCCCCGGTTGGCCAGCGTCTCCAGCGGCGTCCGCTCCAGGATGGTGCTGTCGCCCTCGATCAGGTCGGCCACTTCCGGCTCCAGCACCATGAAGCCTCCGTTGATCCAACCCTCGCCCACCTGCGGCTTTTCGTCGAAGCTGAGGATGCGCCCCCCGTCTATGGTCAGTCCCCCGAAGCGCGCCGGCGGCCGCACGGCCGTGAGCGTCGCCTGACAGCCGGCCGCCTCGTGAAAGGCCAGCAGATCGCGCAGGTTCACATCCGACACCCCGTCCCCATAGGTGGCCATGAACCGCCGTCGCCCGAGGAACTGGGCCGCGCGCCGAATGCGCCCGCCCGTCATGGTGTCCTGCCCCGTTTCGAGCAGGTGGACCTTCCAGGTCTCGCCCTCTTCCGGGTTGTGCATGTCGAACTTGCCCGTGGCCAGGTCGATGCTCACCCCGCCCTGGCGCGATCGGTAGTTCAGGAAGAAGTCCTTGATGGTGTCGCCCTTGTAGCCCAGGCACACCACGAACTCGTCGAACCCGTGGGCCGCATAGCTCTTCATGATGTGCCAGAGGATCGGGTGCCCGCCCACCTCGACCATGGGCTTGGGCTTGACGTCGGTCTCCTCGCGCAGGCGGGTCCCCAGACCCCCCGCCAACAAGACCACAGGGACCGACATGCGCGTCTCCGCCAGCTACGAAGCCGTGCGCTCTAGTGCAAGCTGGTCGATGCAGCAACGGCCCGCGCCGCCCGGTTCCGGCGTGACAGGCGCCGCCCGCCCCTCTACACGGGCGCCGTCAAAGCAAAAGGGCACCCATGGCGCGCATCGACCTTCACCTCACCTGGGAGATGCTTGAGCGCCGGACCTGGACCTTCGGCCACCGCGACAACGGCCCTTATTCCCGCTTCGTGCGTCTGCTCCCCGACGGGCGGATCTCCGGGTTTGCGGTCGAGAACGTCAACGAGCGCCGCTGGGGCCTGGAAGGCGGCAAGTTGTCCATCATCGACGCCTGGGATCGCAAGACCACGGTCTTCGACGAGGTGCATCTGGACGACGAAGGCCGGCTGACCCTCTTGGGCGGCTTCCGCTTCCATCCGGTCGGCACGCCCCACATGCTCAAGGAGATCCCGTCCCCGGCCGAACTGGCCCCGGCCGCCGGCGCGCCCGAACTCCTGGTCAAACGCAAGGGCGAGCCCCGCCGGAACCTGGTCGTCCTGCGCGCCAACGAGGAGTCGCTTCACCACCAGTGGCCCCGCGAGCTCAAGGACGACGACCGGACCTGGGACCTTTGCGTCAGCTTCTACGGCAAGGACGAGAACTTCGACGCCCCCGACTTCGCCGAATACCGCGCCCTCCAGAACAAGCAACACAAGTTCTCGGCCCTTTACGACCTGCTCCACGAAGGCAGCCCGCTGCTGGACTATGACTACGTCATGCTGCCCGACGACGACCTGATGATGAACTGGCGCGACATCAACGAGATGTTCGCGCTGTGCCGCGACTACAAGCTCCAGCTGGCCCAGCCGGCGCTGGACC
>JAHWJX010000079.1 GCA_019348195.1 Pseudomonadota bacterium
CGGCCAGGCGAGACAGGGGGCCGCCTTCGCCGGGCTCGGCCGGGAGGCGGAAGGTGCGGCGGCCGTCAATCTCCAGCGTGAAGCCGGCGTCGGGGCGGGCCATAGCCTGCCGGCGCACCTCGTCGGAGATGGCCAGCGCCTCCGCGCGGGCGGACTTCATGAATTTCAGTCGCGCGGGGGTGGCGTAGAAGAGGTCGCGGACCTCGATCCGCGCCCCGTGCGGTTGCGGGAAGCCCGCGGGCGCGGGGCCGTGAAGATCGCCGGCCTCGACGCGCACGGCCCAGGCCTCGGCCTGACCGCGTGCGCGCGAGGCGATGGCCAGACGCGAAACGGAGCCGATGGAGGGGAGGGCCTCGCCGCGGAAGCCGCGGGTGGTGATGTTGAGCAGGTCCCAGCCTCCGTTCGCGTCCGGCTGGAGCTTGGAGGTGGCGTGACGCTCCACCGCCAGGGGGAGTTCGTCACGGGACAGGCCGTGCCCGTCGTCGGCCACCAGGATGCGGGTCAGGCCGCCGTTCTCCACCGTGATCTCCAGGCGGCGGGCGCCGGCGTCCAGGGCGTTCTCGATCAGCTCCTTCACGGCGGACGCGGGACGCTCGACCACCTCGCCGGCGGCGATGCGGTTCACGGTCTCGGGCGGCAGGCGGCGGATGGGCATGGGCTGAGTCGGGGACCGGGCGGGCGAGCTTAGCATGGCCGGGCGAAGCGGCCGACTCAGCTTCGCCAGCGCAGCACGGTCTCCGGGACCGGGTTGTTGAAGGGGCGGGCTTCGCGCCGGCTCGCGGTCCATTCACGCTTCAGCTGCTGGTACCACTTGGCCTGGCGGTCGGCGTCGTCGATCCAGATCAGGGTCGGGTCGTAACGCAGGCCCTCGTTCTGCAGGTTCACCATGTCGCCGTCCTGTTTGAGGAAGGTCTTGGCGCCGCGGCGAACGACCGGCCTGAGCAGGTTGAAGGCCCAGAGGTCGGACCAGAAGATCTGGGTGATGCGCGTCCGGCGCGCGTCCAGGGGCGTGAGGCAGGTCAGGGTCATAACCGTGCGGGGCCCGTAGCGGACGTGCTCCCAGCGCAGCCCGGGGAGGCGGAAGGTGATCTCGGTCTCGGGCGCGCCCCCCAGCAGGCGGTAGGCGCGGCTGTTCCTGGAGGGCGCGTGCCGGGTCATGGCGAAGCCGAAGGGACGTGGCGCGAACGCCTTGCTCTTTTCGTGCTGGCTTGCGGCGGAGCGCCACCACCACTGCTGGTGGACGTAAGGGCCGTGGGTGGGGTCCATGAGGCCCACGACCGCGTGGTCGATGTGGCTGTCGAAGTCCATGCGTTCGACGATCTTGGGGGCGCCGCCCACCACGCCTTCGAAGGCGGGCGGCTCGTGGTCGGGTTCGGCGGGATCTCGAGGGTCGGACGCGGTCCAGATCCAGACCAGGCCCTGGCTCTCGCGGACCGGGTAGCTGCGCACGCGAATGCGGGCGGGATCGAGGTCCTGGTCGTCCAGCAGGGAGGGGATCACGCGGCAGGCGCCGTCCAGGCCGAAGCGCCAACCGTGGTAGGGGCACTCCACCCGGGGCTCGCCCCCCTCCTCGACCAGGCGGCCGGCGGAGAGGGGCGCGGCGCGGTGCGGGCAGATGTCGCGAAGGGCGTAGACTTGGCCCTGCCGCGTGCGGCCGAGGAGGACGGGCTCGCCCAGAAGTTCGTAGCGCTGCAGCTTGCCGGGCTTGAGCTCGGAGGCAAGCGCGGCGAACCACCAGCAGTCGGTCAGGAAGCCCTGGCCGAAGGGAGCCGCTTTCAGGTCGGGACGGGGGCCGGCGTCGTCTGCCATGCCGCCGGAGATAGCGCGCCGGGCGCTTGGGCAGAAGCCTCGCGGGACCAGACCCGCCAGCGGTGAGCGATCACCGCCGCCAGGGCCAGCCCCGCAGGGACTCCCAAGGGCGTGCTGTGGATGATGAAGAACAGGGGAAGCAGAAGGGCGGCGGCGAGGGCGGCGATCTCCAGGGGAAGCAGGGCGCTGCGCAGGCCGTCGCGGATGAGGAAGGCCGCCGGGATCATCAGCACGGCGTAGTCGTAGACCGCGCTATAGGGCGAGACCAGCAGGGCGGCGGTGGGCAGGGCCGCGGCCTGGAGGGCGTAGGGCGCGCGGCTGCGCCAGAGCAGGAGCAGGCCGCCCGCCAGCGGCAGGGCGAAGGCGGCGTGCAGGGTCCAGGCGAGCGGCGCGGGTATGTCGAGCCAGCGCGTCGCGCCGTAAAGGCTTTGGACCTTCCACCAGGGCAGGGCGCCGGTTTCGAGCAGCTGGTTTTGCGCCGCGGTCATGCCGTCCAGGAAGGCCCCGAAGACCTGCGGTCCAAAGGCGGCGGCGGCCAGCAGGTTGAGCGCGAGCAGGCCCGCGGTCGCCGAGGCGAACACGCGCCAACGGCCGGTGAGAAGCAGGAGGAAGGGGATCAGCAGTCCGAAATGCGGCTTATAGGCCAGGGCGGCGATCAACAGGCCGGCTGCGATCGGCCGGCGGTCCAGCAGCACCAGGGCGCCGCCGAACAGGGCGGCGGTGAGCAGGCCGTTCTGGCCCACATAGACGTTGAAAAAGGCTGCGGGGGCGGCGGCTGCCAGGGCGACCACCGGCGCGCGGGGCAGGATGGCGCGGACCGCTGCGAGGTAGGCGGCGCCCGTGGCTCCGACCCAGGCGGCCGCGGCGGCCGTAAACGGGAGCAGGCCGAGCGGGGCGACCAGCAGGAGGTAGGCCGGAGGATAGAAGAAGGGGTAGCTCCGGGCGTCCTCGCTCCAACGGGCGAGGCTGTCGGGCGTGTAGGCGCCCAGCGGCGCCCCATCGATCACCAGGCGTCCGGCCGACCAGAAGCAGACAAAGTCGAGGTCGGCGGGGAGGCCGGTGGCGTTGATCCACCACTGTCCGCTGTCCAGAAACACCCACACGCAGTAGGCGTAGCCGGCGAGCGCACCCAGGGCGGCGATCCACATCAGCGTCCACGGGCTGAAGCGGGACGCCGGGGGCGGGGCCGAAGCGAGGGCGGTCATGCCGACAGCCTAGAAGCCGGGGCGGTAACAAGGCGTTACGCGTTAACCCCGTTCCAGACCCGTCCGAGGCCCCGGAGACGCCGCCCGTGAGCGATCAGCCGCCCGAAACTCCGCCCAGGTCCAACCCGTTGGCCGACTTGCTGGCGCAACTGGCCTTGTGGGCGACAGCCGCGGGGGTGGTCTTCCTGGTGCTGAACAGCACGGTGGCGCCGCAGCACCTGCCGTGGAGGCCGCTCAGGGTGGACGACCCGCTCGGGTCGGCCACCGGCCTCAAACTCATGCGGCTGGAGGGGGATCGGGAGGCTTGCCGCACGGTGCTGGCCGGCGGGGGAGTGCGCACCGCGGACCGGCCGGACCGGCCGGACGATCGGGACCAGGGCGGGTTCTGCGCGCTGGAGAACGTCCTGACCTTGAGGGGCGGGACCACGCCGCTCAGGCCCGCCGGGCCGGTCCTGACCTGCCCTGTGGCGCTCTCCTTTGCGATCTGGGAGCGGCAGGTGGTGCAACCGGCCGCGCGGGGGATCCTGGGTTCGGAACTGGCCTCGGTCGAGCACTACGGAACCTACGCCTGCCGCCGGGTCGGCGGCGGTGAGGGCGGGCGACCCAGCGAGCACGCCACCGCCAACGCCCTGGACGTGGCCGGCTTTCGGCTGCGCAACGGGCGGCGGATCACCGTAGCTTCGGACTGGGCGGACGAGGGTCCCGAAGGACGCTTCCTGCGCGCGGTGCGGGACGGGGCGTGCGAAACCTTCGAGACGGTGCTGGGGCCGGAGTACAATGCGGCCCACCGGGACCACTTCCACCTCGATCGGGGGCCCTATCGCGTGTGTCGCTGAGCGCGCCTTGATCGGGACATGGGTTGGGCGCACAAGACTCCTGCACACCCAAGACGGTCGCCGTCACTGAAGGGGCGCCGGCGCTTTCGCGTCCGCCCTCGCCTTGCTGCTTCTCTGACATGGTTTTGCGAGACACGAGCTGCGCCCCGGGGCGACGGCAGGAGACACGACATGGCTAGCGGCACGGTGAAATGGTTCAACGGAACCAAGGGGTTCGGCTTCATCGCCCCTGACGACGGCGGTTCGGACGTGTTTGTCCACGTGAGCGCGGTCGAGCGGGCGGGCATGACCGGCCTGAACGAAGGCCAGAAGCTCAGCTTCGAGGTTCAGAAGGAACGCGGCAAGACCGCCGCCGTGAACCTCAAGGCCGAATAGGCTTCGACAGAGGTTCGAGTTCAACGGGCGGCGCTCCGGACGGGGCGCCGCCCGTTTTCGTTGCGGGGCTGGCCCGGGCGCCTGGCGCGGCGGCCAACTGGGCCAGGACCACGCCGAACAGGGCCACGGCGGCGCCCAAGGCTTGAACGGCCGTGACGGGCTCGCCGAAGAGCGCCCAGCTCAGGGCGGCGGCCACCACCGGCTGGACCAGCACCACCACCGCGACCGTGGGCGCAGGCAGGCGTCCCAGCGCCCAGGCGATGGAGCCCTGACCGGCCACATGCATGACGCCCAGGCCCAGGCAGGCGGCCCAACCCTCGCGGCTCGCAGGCAGGATCGGCTCGCCCAGCACCAAGGCGGCGATCAGGAAGACGGGTAGGCCCGCCAGGGTCGACCAGAGCATGACGCGTGTGGCCGAGGCGCTCGCACGCGCCTGGCGGACCGCGACGAAGTAGCCGCCATAGAACAAGGCCGTCACGGCCGAGAACAGGTTTCCGAGCGGCGGATCGGCGCCCTGGCCGCCGCCGCCCCGAGCCAGGGCCATGGTGACGGCGCCCCCGAGAGCCAGGGTCAGCGCCAGCAGGAACAAGCGGGACGGCCGCTCACGCGTCATCACCCAGACCGCCAGGGTGACCACCACCGGGGTGAGGTTGGACAGGACAGTGGCGTTGGCCACCGAGGTGAGCACGATGCCGTAGTGCCAGAAGGCCAGATCGGTCGCGATCAGCACCCCGGCCAGCAGCATCACGGGCCGGGGCCGCCCCGGACCGTCCGAAGCCTTGAGGCTCAGGAGCAAGAGCAGGGGAGCTGCGAAAAGGAAGCGCCAGAATCCCGCCGCGGCGGGCCCGGTGTCCGACACGCGGACCAGAATAGGCGCAAAGCCGACGACGCAGGCCCCGAACAGCAGAACGGCGAAGGCGCGGGCGGAGGGAGCGGGAGCTGCGGGCATCGGGCGCTTGTGGCCTGTGTTCACAAAGGCGGAAAGCCCAACTCCGCCCGCAACTGCGCCGGCGTGACGCCGGCCGCCCGCAGTTCCTGGAGGGTTTGGGCGCGGTCGCGCTTGGCGAAACGGCGGCCCCCCGCGTCCGTCAACAGGCGGTGGTGGCGGTAGACGGGCTCCGGAAGCCGCAGCAGGGCCTGCAACAGGCGCTGCACGCCCGAGGCTTCGAACAGGTCCTGGCCGCGAATGACGTGGGTGATCGCCTGGAGCGCGTCGTCCACCACCACGGCCAGGTGGTAGGCCACGCCCACGTCCTTGCGTGCGAGCACGATGTCGCCCGCGACCTCGGGCCGGGCAGGAACGAGGCCGTGCTCGCCCGCGGGGCCGGCGCCCTGCTCGGTGAAGCTGAGCGCGTCAAAGGCGGGGCCGAGTTCGCAACGGGCCGCGGCCATCGACAGTCGCCAGGCAAACGGGCGGCCCTCCGCCAGCAGGGCCGCTTCTGATTGGGGAAGGTGGGGGCCGGCCGAAGCTGCAGCCGCAAAGCCGTGCGGGGCCGAAGCGGCGGCTTGGGCGATCTCCCGACGGCTACGGAAGTCGCGGTACAGCAGCCCGCGGCCGCGCAGCCGCTCCAGGGCTTGATGGTAGTCGGCCATGTGCTCGGATTGCCGGCGGACAGGTCGTTCCCAGCTCAAACCCAGCCAGGCGAGATCCTCCAGGATCGTCGCCTCGTGTTCGGGGCGGCAGCGCGCGCAGTCGATGTCCTCGATACGCAGAACGAACCGGCCGCCCGCGGTCCGGGCCGCCTCCCAGGCGGTCAGGGCGGAAAAGGCGTGGCCGCGATGGAGCCTGCCAGTGGGAGAGGGGGCGAACCGGGTGGCGAAGGACGGCACGCGCCCGCTACTAGGACCCATGCTCTACGCCGGCCACCCCGATGCAGACCTGATCGCCCGCGGCCGGGCCGCGCTGGCCGCCGTGGATCCGGCGTTCGCGCGCCTGGACGCGGAGCTGCCGCCTTTCGAGTGGCGTTCGCGCCCGTCCGGCGCAGCCAGCCTGATGCGCAAGATCGTCGAGCAGCAGGTCTCCACAGCCTCAGCCGCGGCCATCTGGGGGCGGTTTGAGGCGGGGCTGGGCGGGAATGTGACCTCCGCGTCCGTGGCCAGCCTGGACGAAGCCAGGCTGCGCAGCTTCGGACTGTCCGGGCAGAAGGTGCGCTACGTCGGCGAGATCGCCCGGGCGGAGCTGGAAGGTCGCATCGACTTCCGCCGGCTGGGGGCCATGCCGGAGGACGAGGCTCTTGGCGCCCTGGTGGCCATGAAGGGCGTGGGGCTGTGGACCGCCGAGGTCTACCTCCTCATGTGCGAGGGGCGGACGGACGCGTTTCCGGCGGGAGACTTGGCCCTGCAGGAAGCTTGGCGCGAAGCCGCGGGGCTGGACGCGCGACCGGGCGAGAGGGCGTTGAGGGGGATGGCCGAACCCTGGCGGCCATGGCGCGGGGTGGCGGCGCATCTGTTGTGGGCCTTTTACGTGGCGTCGCGACCGCCCGCGAAGGCGCCGGCCCGTCCTTAGTGCTGGAGGTGAGGGCGGGCCCGCGGCCCGCGGCCTTGCCGGAGTTGGCGGCGGGGCCTGCTGTCCGCACAGGCGCACTTGGCGCGGCCGGTTGTTCCCTCTCGAGCCGACGTTCCTGCTCAACGAGGAAACGGGCGACCTCGACCTCCACCGCGGCTGGGGCGTTGGCCGGCCGACGAAGCACGGGTCCGCCGGTGCCGACCACGGCCCGCTCGGCTCTTGGAGGCTGGAGCACCAGGACGGGCTTGCGCAGGTCTTCCGCCCGGCCCGGCGCGTCCGGGGGCGGGTTCACCAGCACCACCCCGCGCGCTTCCGGCAAGAGAGCGGCGGCGGCGAGCGCAGCGAGGGCGCCTTCGGACAGGCCCACGAGGTACAGGCGGCGGTCCCACCAGGGCGCGTCCGCCCTTAAAGCCGCCACGGCCGTCATGACGTCCAGAACCCGCGCTTCGGTGGGGGCCTGGAGACAGCCTGCCCCGGACGGGCCGGCGGCCGGCTCGGCGGCCAGCGCCAACCGGGCCATTCCCGGCGGCGCGTCGATCCTGGCGGGCGGGGTCCGGGTGGGCCCGCAGGCGCGGTCATGCAACACCAGGACCACGGGGGCCCGAGCCACCGCCGGTCGTTGGAGCAGGGCCACGAAGGGCTCTCCGTCCATCCGGCGCAGGCGCAGCAACTCCGAGCCGGCCTGGGTGGGACCGGCCAGCAGTGTCAGGCTGAGAAGCAGGGCCGCGGCGACTCGCAAGGAGCGATTCCTGGTTTGAGGGAAGGTCGCCCGGACGGGGCGGGCCGGCAAGCGGCTTTGCGAGCCGGAAGCGGGCGGCTAAGGCCCGAGCATGAGCACTCTCGACGGACCGCGTCTCCCGCCCGCCAACGGAGGGCCGACCAGGCGCATCGTCATCCTGGCGCACGGCTACGGCAGCAACGGGCAGGATCTGATCGGGCTGGCGCCGTATCTGGCCCAGGCTCTGCCGGACGCGGCGTTCGTGTCTCCCAATGCGCCGGAGCCCGTGCCGGGCTATCCGGGCGGGCATCAGTGGTTTCCGATCAGCCGCCTCGATCCCGCCCTGATGGCCGCCGGCGTGCGGGGCGCGGCGGCGAGCCTGGACGGCTTCATCGACGCGGAACTGGCGCGCCACGGGCTGCCGCCCTCGGCTTGCGCGCTGGTGGGGTTCAGCCAAGGCACGATGATGAGCCTGCACGTGGGGCTGCGCCGGGCGGAGCCGCTGGGCGCCATCCTGGGACTGTCCGGCATGCTGGCGGACGCGGGTCCGGCGGCCAGCCGGCCGCCGGTGGCCCTGGTGCACGGAAGCCAGGACGAGGTTATTCCGATCGGAGCGCTGTTCGCCTCTCTGGAAGGCTTGGCTGCGGCGGGCGTGCCGGCGCTCTGGCGGATCAGTCATGGCACGGGACACAGCGTGTCCGAAGACGGTCTGGCGCTAGGCGCGGCCTTCCTGCGCGACGCCCTGGCGGGTCGGTTCGCGGGGTGGGGCTCGCCGCAGCGGCGAGGGTCGTAGCGCCGCGGCGGAATCGGAGTTAAGGATGAAGAACCGGCGAGCGATCGCCGGCTCGAGCTGAGGAGTTCCGCCTTCAGTCATCTGGCGCCGCCCCACGATCGAACGTGCACCCCGGAGGCCTTCGGGTGACCCTGCAGGTGCTCACCCGCCCGCCGTCGGGCCATCCCGCGCTGGTGCTGAACGCCGATTTTCGGCCGCTATCCTACTACCCACTGTCGCTGTGGCCCTGGCAGGAGGTGATCAAGGCGGTCTTCCTCGATCGCGTGGACGTGGTCAGCGAATACGATCACGTGGTGCGCTCCCCGTCCTTCGAGATGCGCCTGCCCAGCGTGGTCTCCTTGAAGCAGTATGTGGCCCAGGACCGGCCGCCCGCCTTTACGCGCTTCAACCTGTTCCTGCGCGACAGCTTCGCCTGCCAGTACTGCGGCTCGGCGGAGGACCTCACTTTCGACCACCTGATCCCGCGATCGCAAGGAGGCCGGACCACCTGGGAGAATATCGTCACGGCCTGCGCCCCGTGTAATCTCGTCAAGGGCGGGCGGACCCCCAGGCAGGCGGGCATGCATCCGCGCCAGCGGCCGGGCCGGCCCACCATGCACCGGCTTCAGGATCTGGGGCGAAGGTTCCCGCCGCACCACCTCCATGAAAGCTGGCTCGACTACCTTTACTGGGATATTGAGCTGGAGGCCTGACCGGCCAGGCGCTGTAAAAGCTTGACTATTCTGGCGATATCGAGTCTAGTGTCGCCGCGGAGACCGACGCGGGCTGCGCGGTCGGTCTAAGCCGGGGTTCGGCGGACGACTGTTGCAGTTCGGTCACTCGTCTCCAAAGCCTTTTTTTTCGTCGGAACCACGCCGCGTCAGCGGCGCTTATCGGCCAAGCCTGCAGGGGAATAAACAACGTGAAACTTATGCTGATGGCGGCCACCGCCACCCTGGCGATTGCGACCGCTTCCGGCGCGAACGCCCAATTCTTCGATTTCAGCAACGGCGCCTACATCGCCGGCGACATCGGAGGCCACGAGTCGGAGTTCGACGGGCAGTCTTCGGTCAACAACACCGAGTTCAGCTTCTCGCCAGACCGGGACTTCGCAGGCTTCCTGCGGGGCGGCTACCGCTTCAACGAGAACGTGCGTCTCGAACTCGAGGGCGGCTATCGCAGGGGCGAGCTGGAAAGCATCCGCGCGACCGCCGGCAACGCCGTTGTCCAGGGCCTCTGCACGCCGGGCGTGCGACGCACCACGACTGCGCCCACTTGCGGCGACGTGGAAGGGGAGCTGAACGCCAGCACCCTGATGCTGAACGCCATCTATGACTTCGACTTCGACTTCGGTCTGTTTGGCCAAACCATCGTCCCGTTTGCGGGCGTGGGCGTTGGCGTCGCCGAAATCCAGAACAAGGTCTTCGGTCAACTGGCCACGGTTCCGGCCACGGCCGCGCCGATCCAGAACCTTTCGGTGGACGACATCGAGCGGGCCTTCGCCTACCAGGGCATCCTGGGCCTGGCCTTCCAGCTGTCGCCGAACCTGTCTCTCGACCTGACCGGCCGTTACCTGATGACGAACGACGTCGAGTTCGGATCGGTGACCTTGAACGGCGGCAACGGCCCCGGCCAAGCGCGTCCGCTGACCAACCTGGGCTTCTTCGAAGGCCCGTACAAGGACACCTCGCTCAGCGTGGGTCTGCGTTACACCTTCGCCGCGCCGCCGCCGCCGCCGCCGC